>CANRLG010000021.1 GCA_947631415.1 uncultured Clostridia bacterium | reverse complement strand
AGAAAAAATTGCATTAGAAGTTTTAGGAGATATAGATAAAGATACTGTAGATTTCGTACCTAACTATGATGATAGACTTAAAGAACCTTCAGTTTTACCTGCTAAACTTCCTAATCTTTTAGTAAATGGCTCTTATGGTATTGCTGTTGGTATGGCATGTAATATACCACCACATAATTTATCTGAAGTTATAAATGGAACAATTGCTCAACTAGATAATCCAGATATTACTAATGAAGAATTAATGAAGTATATAAAAGGTCCAGATTTTCCAACAGCTGGTATTATAGTTGGTAAAGAAGGAATAAGAGATGCATATACAACTGGTCGTGGTAAGGTTATTCTTAGAGCTAAGGCTGAAATTGAAGAAGATAATCGTGGAAGATTTAAAATTATAGTAAGTGAAATACCTTATCAGGTAAATAAAGCAGCACTTGTTGAAGGCATTGCAAAATTAGTTCAAGCTAAAACTCTTGAAGGTATCTCAGATTTAAGAGATGAATCTTCTAAAGAGGGTGTAAGAATAGTTATTGAATTAAAAAGAGATGCTAATCCTAATGTTGTACTAAATCAGTTATATAAACATACACAATTACAAAACTCTCAAAGTATGTTAATGCTTGCTGTTGTAAATGGTGTACCTAAGGTATTAACATTAAGAGAAATATTAGATGAATATATAAAACATAGAGAAAATGTAATTGTTAGAAGAACTCAATTTGAATTAAAAGAAGCAGAGGCTAGATTACATATCTTAGATGGATTACGTATAGCAATAGATAATATTGAGGAAGTAATTAAAGTAATTAGAGCTTCTTATGATGATGCTAGTCAAAAGTTACAAGAAAAATTTGGACTTTCTGAAATTCAAGCTCAAAATATCTTGGAGATGCAATTAAGAAGACTTCAAGGATTACAAAGAGAAAAGATTGAGGAAGAATATAAAGAATTATTAGCATTTGCTCAGCATTGTAAAGAAATTCTTGCTTCTGAACAAATGGTAAAAGATATAATTAAAGAAGAATTAATAGAGTTAAAAACAAAATATGGAGATGAAAGAAAAACTGCTATTACTCATGGTGATGGTGAAATAGATATTGAATCATTAATTAAAGAGGAAAATACAGTTATAACATTATCTCATGCTGGATATGTTAAGAGAATATCTGCTGATGCATATAAGAGTCAAAAACGTGGTGGAAAGGGCTTAACTGCTATGAACACTCGTGAAGATGATTTTGTAGAGCATATATTCGTCACATCTACACATAATAGCATAATGTTCTTTACAAATAAAGGTAAAGTATATAAATTGAAAGCTTATGAGATACCTGAGGCAGGACGTACTGCAAGAGGTACTGCAATAGTTAATTTATTACAATTATCTCAAGATGAGAAAATTGCTGCTGTAATGCCTGTAGAAAAATTTGAAGATGATACACTATATGTTTTAATGGCTACAAAAAATGGACTAATTAAGAAAACAAGTCTATCTGAGTATTCAAATATTAGAAAAACAGGAATTCAAGCAATAACACTTAAAGATGATGATGAGATAATAGATGTAAGAATTACAAATGGTACAAATGATATAATAATGGCTACAAGAAATGGTCTATCTATTAGATTTAAAGAAGAAGAAGTTAGACCAGTTGGTAGAACATCTATGGGTGTTAAAGGTATTGCTCTTACAAAAGATGACCAAATAATAGGAATGGAACCAGTAAGACCAGTTGAAGGTGAAAATGGTTATGTTCTTGTAATTACTGAAAATGGATTTGGTAAGAGGTCAGAAATTGAAGATTATAGATGTCAAGGTAGAGCAGGTAAAGGTGTACTTACATATAAAATAACAGCTAAGACTGGTAATATAGTTGGCTTTAAGATGGTTGGCGAAGATGAAGATGTAATGCTTATTACTGATACTGGAATTATAATTAGATTAAATGTAAAAGATATTAGCGTTTTAGGAAGAAATACTCAAGGTGTTACTCTTATGAGAACATCTGATGGAGGAAAAGTAGTAAATATTGCTAAAGTTCCAGAAGACCCTGATACTGATGAAGAATAAAATTAAAAAAAGTAGAAAGCAATTTTGTGTTTTCTACTTTTTTCTTGCTTATTTTTTATGTTATGATATAATATTTACCACAAATTAACATAAAAACATTGACTTAATAGAAAATAATACTAAACCTTTTAAATAATTAAGGTTTATGTTATAATTTTAAAATGGAGGAGGTATTCTTATGTTTGAATTAAATGGTAAGAATGTCAAAAAGATTTTGTTAATAATAACGTATGCAGCACTTTTAGTTTTTGCATTGATTAATATACAATATGTTGGATATTTACTTAATCTTTTAAAACCGTTCATTGTTGGTTTTGCAATGGCATTTATATTAAACATTCCACTTAGTGCTTTTGAAAAATTTTGGAAAAAAAGAGGAAATAACAATACAAAAAACAAAAAACAAAAGAAAAATGTACAGAAAACTTCAAAAGGACTAAGACCAATGGCAATAATATTCTCTCTTTTAGTATTTGTCGCTATAATAGCAGGAGTTCTATTAATTATAATTCCTCAACTTGCAAATACAGTAGATATATTTAAAGAGAATTTACCTGTTGCATTTAACAATGCTAAAGACTGGATACTTGAACATGCTAGAAATAATCCTGAAACAATAGATAAAATTACTTCATTTACACCAAACTGGGCTGAACTAGATGCTACTACAACAGAAACAGTCAAAAATGCTATTTCAGGTTTAATTGGAGCAGGATTTAGCTTAGTAAAAGGTGTTATTGGAGCTGTTGTTAATTTTGTAATGGGAATAATATTTGCAGTATATATGCTTGCACAAAAGGAAAAATTAATAGAGCAATTAAAAAGATTAATTCGTTCATTTATTTCTGAAGAAAAAGCAAACAAGTTATTCTATGTTGGAAATGTTACTAACAGTATATTTAAAAGCTTTATTGGAGGACAATTTATAGAGGCTATTATTCTTGGAATTTTATGCTTTATTTGCATGACAATATTTAAAATGCCTTATGCATTAAGTATATCTGTAGTTATTGGTTTAAGTAATATAATTCCAATATTTGGACCATGGATTGGTGGAGCAATAGGTGCAATAATTATTTTAGGTTCAAATCCAATTCAAGCTCTTTGGTTTATAATTATGGCTATAGTATTACAACAAGTTGATGGAAACTTAATTTATCCAAGAGTTGTTGGAAACAGAGTTGGACTTCCTGCAATTTGGGTAATGCTTGCTGTACTTGTTGGTGGCAATGGATTTGGTATAATTGGTATGTTTATAGCTGTTCCATGTGCATCAGTTATTTATAGATTACTTGGAGAAAGAATAGCTAAGAAACGTAAAGAAGAAAAAATGAAAGAAATGACAAGTGAAACAGTAGAATAAGTGAGAAATTCTCACTTATTTTTTTCTTAATAAAAGCTTAAAACTGTACTTTCAGGCAAAAATGTGGTATAATTAATGTGCTTTAGTATTTCAGATAATCGCTTGTATTTATACAAGAGGAAAGTCCGGACACCATAGAGCAGGGTGCTAGATAACGTCTAGTGGGAGTAATCCTAAGGAAAGTGCAACAGAAAATAACCGCCATTTATGGTAAGGGTGAAAACGCGAGGTAAGAGCTCACGAACAACTATGGTGACATAGCTGTGGTGTAAACCCCACTTGGTGCAACACCAGACTAAGAGATTAAGGTTGCTCGCCGTCTTTTGAGTTGGTGGCTTGAAATGTATAGCAATATACATTCTAGATAAATGATTATCAGATACAGAATCCGGCTTATGAAATGCTAAAGCACTATTAAAAGTTCATTTGAAAAAAATGAGCTTTTTTTATTTTCTTGACAGATTAAAAATTGGGTGGTATTATTTAGATAACTTTTAAATTTCTACCTAAAATTTTAGTAAAGGAGGGAAACGCTATGGATAATCTAAATATAAAATGTGGATTATGTGGAAAAACATTAAAACGGGACAGATAAAGTTTTTTTTACTAAAAATAAAGTAATATGCAATGAGTGTCTAGGAATGTTTGAAATGTATTTTTTTGATAAAATGCTAGATTTTTCAGATAAAGTGGATATGTTTTTAAACGATGAAACTTTTCTAGATGACTATTTATATTATGCAGATAAAAAAAATATGGGCACTGATGATGTGTCAAATTTTCCAGGTTATAAAAATTCTATCTTGGATAGTAATGTAAAAAATAAACCACAAATTTCATCTAATAAATCACCTAAAACCAAATCAAAATATGAGGTTTTAAATACCAAAGAAATTTATGATAGGGTTTCCAAAAAAATAATAGGGCAAGATGATGTTGTTAAAGCTGTACTATCTGTAATTATTAGAAATAGAATGGTTACAGTTCCAGATTTAAAAAGCAATATATTTTTAATTGGCGGAACAGGTACAGGTAAAACATTAGTTACCTCTATTATTTGTCAAGAATTGGGTATTCCTTATACCATTGAGGATGCTTCAAAATATACTCAAGAGGGGTATGTAGGTGATAGTGTTTCATCTATGATAAGAAATTTAATTGATGCTTCAGGTGGAGATATTAAAAAAGCCGAACATGGTGTAATTTATATAGATGAAATAGATAAAAAAACAGATAATGGTGATAGAAGTGGTGTTTCTACAACTAGTGTTCAAGATAGTCTACTAAAAATGATTGAAGGAACGAAAATGAATGTAGGAAATGCTACAATTTCTACAGAGTTTATTACTTTTATTGTTGGTGGTGCTTGTGAAAGTGTATACGAGGCAAGAGAAAAAAGGTTGAAAAATAAAGGGAATATAGGTTTTATAACTGAAAAAATAGACAATACAAATTATGAACTTAAAAACCCTAATTTTATACCAGATGATTTAATTAATGGTGGCTTTAAGAAAGAGTTTGTTGGAAGACATAGTTTAATTAAAGAAATGCATCCAATGACTATTTCAAAACTTGAAGATATTATTAATAAATCTCAAATTTCTGTCTTTAATTTACATTTAGATTTTCTAAAATCTATTGGGGTTGAGATTAAGATGAACAGAAGGGAAGTTGTAAAAGAAATAGCAAATAGGTCAATTCAAAGAGGCACTGGTGCAAGAGGTGTAAAAAGCATAGTTGAAGAGATGTTTGAAAAGCTATATGAAGATATTACAATAGATAAAAAGAATAATGAGAGATATGTTTGTACAATATCTAAAAATACTGTTAGAGATAATACAGACTACCAGATAAAAAAATATGAATTAATTAGTAACTAAAATAATGAAAATAAATGTCATTAAGTTGACATTTATTTTTTTTTATAATAAAATTTATTATGTATAAATTCAATATAGAATAGGAGGGTCTTTTTATGGAATTTAAAGCATTAGAAGGAAAAAACGTAGAAATTAAAGTTGGAGAAAACACATACATTAGACATGCTATACAGACTCACTACGTACAACTAGGAGAGAGCTATGTAGAGCTAATAAAAAAATATGTTCTTCCAATTTATGAAGAGGGAGACATAGTGTCCATAAGTGAAAAGATTATAAGTCTATGTCAAAAAAGAATTATATACAAGAAAGATGTAAAGGTATCTGGTCTTGCAAAATTTTTATCTAAATTTGCAATGAGAAGTGATGCTGGAGTTGGGGTAGATAACCCATATAAAATGCAATTTGCAATTGACTTAAATGGAAGACTTAAAGTAATTTGGGCTGCAATTGCTGGTGGTGTTATGAAAATATTTGGAAAACATGGAGTTTTCTACAAAATTGTTGGTCAAGAAGTTAGTGGACTTGATGGATTTTATGGAAATGTATTTTCAGACTATGCTGAGTTTGGTATCAGAATTCCAGATAATTCCACAGGTGTATGTAATGAAATTTTTGAGAAAACTGGAGTTAAATGTATGATTGTTGATGCAAATGATTTCAATGTTGAAATACTTGGAAAATCAGATGCAATTGACTATGATGACAATGAGTTAAAAGGCATGGTTAAAGATAACCCTGCAGGTCAAGCTAAGACTTTAACACCAATGGTTTTAGTTAGAAAAGTACAAGAATAATAAAAAAGGAAAAGAGAGGTTGTAATATGGATAATTTATTACAAATGAACAAGTTTGAAATAGTGGATATGCCAGGAATGAATACATTAGCTTTTTTAGTTGAAAGAGATTATGATAATTATTCTAAAGGTTATGCACTATTATCCCTTGAAAAAATTCGTAGTTCTGAATACGAAGATAGAGGACAAATGCATAAAGTATTTAATGTACTTGTAGATAATCCTAATGATGAGGATGATATTGTGTTGCTTACTTTAACAGATAGTAAAGCATATTTAACAACTGGAATTTTAGATTCAAATGGCTTAAGGACATCAGATGCTGAATTGCCAATATCTTATGGTTCTATATATAACGTTGAAGGAGTAGAGTATAAAGAAGTTAATTATACTCCAGATTTGAAAAGAAACTTTACTATAGTTGACACTCAAACAGGAGAAGAAGTTAGACCAACATTATATAAAGATAATGAAACAGGTGAAGTTAAAGGCAGATGTAAATTAATGCCTAATAGACCATATATTGTTATAGAGGTTAATGTTAGTGATGAAGCTATTTTAAGAAATTTAAGAGAAGCTGAAGAAAGTAGTTCAACAGCTAATGTGAATACAGATTCAGTAGTGTCTAATATTGAAGATGAAATGGTATAAGGAGGAATAAAAAATGGAAAAAAAAGACAAAAAAATTAAAAAAGCATTTGGTGATGATTTAAAAGTTGATGTAGCAAAAGGTGAATTAGAAAAAGATAAGTTTAATGTAAAAGATTATGGCACAATAGAAAATGGAGAAGTAAATAAAACTAAAGAAGGTGAAACAAAAGAAGATATAGAGATAGAATAATAACTATATAAATTTTAATGAGAGGTAAGATATGTTTGGAGAAAATTTTAAGAGAATGGCAGGAATGCTATTAGTAATATCCGTGCTTATATCTATTGTTTTTGGAGGAGCATATACTAAATCTTATGCTGATGCAGTTGCAGAAGGAAGTTCATCATTTCCTGCTTTTGCAGCTCTTTCTACAACAATAACAAATATTACTAGTTTTCAATTCTTTTCTGGAATATTTGCAGATTTTGGTTTCTTTATTAAAGTAACATGTGTTGTTTTTATTGCAGTATTTGGAATATATATACTTGCAAAAATTAGCCATGACCAAAAAGGCGAATATGAAGGTAGAGAAAGTGGTTCTAGCCATTGGGGACAAGGTGCTGAAGATTATAAGCATGATTCAAATGGTAAAGAAATATTAAATAAAAAAGAAGGATTCATTTTAAGTACAAAGCATTATCTAGGAACAGACTTAAAGAAAGTTGGTATTAATAAAAATATACTTGTTGTCGGAGGTTCTGGTTCTGGTAAAACAGCTTGTTACATTAAACCAAATATAATGCAATGTTTAGGTTCATATATAATCACTGACCCTAAAGGAGAACTATACAAAGAAACATCTGAATTCCTAAAAAAAGAAGGATATGATGTTAAAGTATTTAACTTAGTAAATCCTAAGTTTAGTGATTTTTATAACCCTATTGCAAACTTAAATTCACATCCTGACGTTGATACACTAGCTCATATATTAGTAACTGGTGCAAAAAAAGAAGGTGGCGGTGGAGATGACCCATTCTGGGATGAAACTGCTAAAATGTTAATTAGTGCCACTGTATATTATGTATTATCTTGTTTACCAATTGAAGAACAAAATATAGGAAGTTGTTTAAATATAATTAGACAAGGTGGAGCAGATGGCTCTATATTTGAAAAACTATTTATAGATGATTTAAAACCTGAACATCCAGGTAGAGTACAATATGAATCATTTAAGACTGCAGCAGATAAAACAATGCAATCTATCGTAATATCTTCTATTTCTAAAATGCGTGTTTTTGATATGCCTGCAATTCAAAAAATTACATCATCAAATAGTATAATATTCTCAGACATTGCTAAAAAGAAAACTGCTGTGTATGTCATAACATCAGCAGCAGAAAGTACATACGATTTCGTATCTACAATGTTCTTTAGCCAAATGTTTTCAATATTGTATAAACAAGCAGATGATTATGGTTCAAGTCTACCAAATCAAGTATATTTCTTACTTGATGAGTTTGCAAATATTGGGCAAATACCAGACTTCGAAAAGAAACTATCTACAACAAGAAGTTTAGGTATTAGTATTTCTATCATTGTACAGTCACTAGACCAACTAGAAAAATTATATAAAGAATCTTATGAAAATATTTTAGGTAACTGTGATACTCAATTATTACTTGGTACTAACTCACAGAAAACTGCTGAATATTTCTCTAAGAGTTTAGGTCAGACAACAATAACAGTTGAATCAAAATCTATATCTAAAGATAAAAATGAAGATAAGAAACAAGGTGTAAATATTAGTAAGAGCAAACAAGCAAGAGACTTGATGACTGTAGATGAAATTAGAAGAATGGATAATAACAAAGAGATATTAATGGTAAGAGGTTTAAAACCAATTATGGCTAATAAATTCTGGTATTATAAGTTCCATCCAAAGCGTGATATAATAGAAGGAATGAAAATATCTAATATTAATGAAATGCCAATTCCTGAGCCATTACCTTATGGATATTTTGATGTTCAACGTTATCTAGCAGATAGAAAGAGAAGAGCTCAAGAAATTTTAAAATCTCGTCAACAAGAAGTCGAAGTAGATACATCTTCTGTTTCAAGTTCTTCAACAAGTTCAACTTCATCAAAGGTATATGACCCATATAGAAAAGAAAGAGATGCTGAAATTGATACTAGACCACTTGCAGATGGAATGAATTCTACATCATATAATTCTTTATATGAAAATAATGATAATAATCCAATAAGTGGTGGTAATAAGGCACAAGTAGATGATGATGAATTTGATCTTCAAACAGAACTTGAAGCAAAATTTGATAAGCTATTTGGAAACAATAATAACAACAATAATAATGATTAATAAGATTTGTTATGAATTTTAAATTTGGACTTAAGAATTTTTACTTAAGTCCTTTTTTTATGGTTGTTTTTTATTTTTTTATATAGTATAATTTATGTATATTTCGGAGGAAGATATGGAGAAGAAAATTAACGGTTTGATAGTAATAATTATTGCGATTGTGTCTGTTGTAGCAACAGTAGTAATTGCAAGTAAACTATTAGATACAACTGGAAAAGTTAATCAAGGAGGAGTTAGAGTAAGTGATATAATTATTGAGTCTACTGCAAAATTAACAGAAGTTCAAGATAAAGAATCGCCACTAACTAAACTGTCTGATTTAGCTTTCGATATTTCTCAAACTAACGATATAAATATATTACTTGAAGTACAGCAAGAAATATCTCAAATAAATATAGAAAACTTTAGTATAAATTATCCTCAATTAAAAGGTAATTTGGAATTTGGGCAAAAAGATTATGAACAATATGAAATTAATGAACAACTTGTATCATTACCAATAAAAACAGAAAAACAAGATGATTATTACATTGTTTCTTTATGTTTAGATAATGATAATGTTTTACAAGATAAAAGTGTAGATGACAGTATAGAAGAACTACAGTATGATGCAAGAATATTTGATATTTTAGGAGTAGATACAAATCAATTAAAATTCGGTGTTTCTTTTGATTTAGTTGTTACAGATATAACAGGAAAAATTGCTAAAACTACAATTAATTTGAATATGCCAACAGATGAAACATTTACTAAGGGAATGTCAATCTTAAGACAAGATGCATCACAGTTTATATTTACTTTTTTAAATTAAAATAAAAATACAATTAACTATTGAAAATAACTAGAATATATTGTATAATGAACTTACGCCAAGCGATAGAGTACTGTGAACCTTGTCAGATCCGGAAGGAAGCAGCAATAAGCAATATACTCTATGTGCTTGGTTTTTTTATATATAAATTTTAAGTGTGTGAGGTGAAAAATGGGATATATAGCATTATATAGAAAATATAGACCTAATACTTTTTCAAATATTATAGGTCAAGAAAACGTAACAAAAATACTAAGAAATCAAGTAAAAAGTGGAAAAATATCTCATGCATATCTATTTAGTGGTACAAGAGGAACAGGGAAAACAAGTTCTGCTAAAGTTTTTGCTAGAGCTATAAACTGTTTAAACCCACAAGATGGAGAACCATGTAATGAATGTGAAGTATGTAAAGGAATTCTTAATGGTACTATTACAGATGTAATTGAAATGGATGCTGCTTCAAATAATAGTGTTGAAAATATTAGACAGATTAGACAAGAAGTAGTATATGCTACTGTAGATGTAAAGTATAGAGTATATATAATTGATGAGGTTCACATGCTTACTACTAGTGCATTTAATGCATTGCTTAAAACACTTGAAGAACCACCAGAAAATGTAGTATTCATACTTGCAACAACAGAACAACATAAGATACCTGTTACTATACTTTCAAGGTGTTTAAAATTTGAATTTAATAGATTATCTGAAGAAGATTTATATAACAGGATTAAGTACGTACTAGATTCAGAAAATGTAAAATATGAAGATGAAGCGTGTAGGTACATAGCAACATTAGCAGATGGAGCTGCTAGAGATGCTCTAAGTATTTTAGATAGATGTATATCTGAAAATGAGGAAATGTTAAGATATGAAGATGTACAAAATATTGTAGGGGCAATAGATAAAAAAATTATAACTGAAGTTGCAGATAGTATAATGAATATGGATAGTATAAAAGCATTAGAAAGTGTAGATGAAGTTATAAAAAAAGGAAAAGATTTAAGACAATTTACATTTGAACTAACTTCTGAATTTTTAAATAGATTTATATCTGCTACTGAGAAAAATGATAGATATGCAACTATAATAGATAGACTTTCTAGTTTAGATAATGATTTGAAATCTACAACTAGAAAAGAAATAGTGCTTAAAGCATGTATTGTTCAACTATGTAATAATTCAAATTTAGATTTATCTAAAGCTAATCACGAGATAAGTCCAGACACTTCAGTTTTTCAAAAGAAAATAGAGGCTCTAGAAAATAGAATTACACAGTTACAAGAAAAGATTAATTCATTAAATAGTACAACAAGTGCAAATGAAGTAAAAAGTGATGTACCTAAGGTAAATGCCGTTACTACTATTAAAGAGGCAGAAGATGTAAGTCAATATACTGAATTTCCAAATACGGAAGAATTAAAAAAGCATATAGTTACTATGGGAAAAATAAAGGTATATTCAGCTCTTGCAGGAGCCAAAGTATATGTTGATGATGTAGTTAGAATAATAACTAAAAATAGTTTTGGATTTAATATATTAAAATCTGATGATAGTATCCAAACTATAGCTAAAGCTTTGTATGATAACTACAAAATAAACAAAAATTTAATACTTGAACTAAGAAATGAAAATAATGAACAAATTTCAAAAATAGAGAAAATACTAAAAGATAATAATATAGAATATAGTGATATAGACTAGTCTTGAAATTACCTAAAAATTATAATATAATAGCAAACGAAAGGATGATGAAAAAAATGGGTAATAAATACGGTGGATTTCCTGGCGGTGGTATGGGAAATATGCAAAATATTTTAAAACAAGCACAAAAAATGCAAGCAGATATGCAAAAGAAACAAGAAATGGTAGCTGCAAAAGAAATTGAAACTTCTGCAGGTGGTGGAGCTGTAGTAGTAAAAGCTACAGGAGATAAAGTAATTAAAGAGATAAAAATTCAAAAAGATGTAGTAGATCCAGATGATGTTGAGATGTTACAAGATTTGGTTCTTACTGCTGTAAATGAAGCTTTAAAACAAGCAGATACATTAATGGAACAAGAGATGGGCTCATTTAATATGCCAGGATTATTCTAGGTGATTATATGTACTCAGATACAGTTACTAAACTAATTAATCAATTTGAAAAATTACCTGGAATAGGTCATAAGACAGCAATTAGACTTGCTTTCTATATTTTAGAAGCACCAAAGGAAGTTGCAGAAGAAATGTCAAAAGTATTAGTAGAGGCAAAAAATAATGTAAAATTTTGTTCTACTTGCTTTAACTTAACAGAAAAAGACCCTTGTGATATTTGTTCAGATAAAAAAAGAGATGATAGTGTAATTTGCGTTGTTGAAAATGTTAAAGATGTTGTAGCATTAGAAAAAACGCACGAGTATAAAGGACTTTACCATGTACTTCATGGTGCAATATCTCCAATGAATAACATAACAGCAGGTGATATTAAAATTAAAGAGTTATTAGCTCGTCTTGCTGATGATAAAATTCAAGAAGTAATACTTGCAACTAATCCAACAGTTGAAGGAGAAGCAACAGCAATGTATATTTCAAGATTAATAAAACCACTTGGAATAAAAGTTTCTCAAATTGGACATGGAGTACCAGTAGGTGGAGATCTTGAATATACAGATGAGATAACATTAATTAAAGCTTTAGAAGGTAGGAGAGAAATTTAAAAAATAGGTGATATCTTTTATACCACCTATTTTTTTTATTTAAAACTACAATGTAGTTATTAATAGTATAATCTATAAAATTGTTTTTTATTCAATAAAGGAGAAAATAATTATGAAAATAGGTTTTTATGATTCAGGACTTGGTGGACTAACAGTTTTAAAAGAAGTTTTGTCTAATGAAGATTTTAAATATGAAGTGTATTATTTAGGAGATACAAAAAACACTCCTTATGGTACAAAAGCAGATGATGTTGTAATGAAAATAGTAGAGGATAATGTTAGATATTTAGTAGATATTGGTTGTAATCCAATAGTTATTGCTTGTAATACAGCTACATCTCTTGCTATTAAAAAATTAAGACAAGACTATCCAAATATAGAATTTATTGGAACAGAGCCAGCTGTAAAAGTTGCAACAGATGCACATTTGAATAAAAAGATATTGGTACTAGCAACAAGTATTACTGTTAAACAAGAAAAATTATTAAACTTAATAGATAAACTAGATATAAATAATGAGGATGTAATACTTAAACCAGCAGATAAATTGGTATTATTTGCAGAAGATAAAAATTGTATTAAAATGGATAAAGAAGTTGAAGAATATATAACCGAATTACTAAGTGAATTTAATTTAAAAGAGTTCTCACATATTGTACTAGGTTGTACACATTTTCCACTTTTTAAAGAGAACTTTAGAAAGGTTATTTTAGCTCTTGAGCCAGAAGCAAATATAGATATAATTGACGGTTCAAGAGGGATATCTCATCAATTAATGAAAAAAATAGATGAACTGCAAAAAAATGAGGAAAAAATTGATAAAATTCATTTAATTTTGACTAGTAAATCAAATACGTTTATTTCAAGAACTAGAGAAATTTTAGGTGACAAAAAAATAGAACTAGAATATAAATTACAGTAAAATTACAAAAAAATTTCACTAAATTGTAGCAAAAAATTTTTTAACGTGATATAATTGTGTTAGCTTGAATGAGTTATGAGGTGGGTATATATGAATGATAAAAAAATCTTAATAGTTGACGATGAAAAGGCAATAGCCGACATCCTAAAAGTTAATCTTGAAAAAGAGGGATTTAGTACAGTAATTGCAAATGATGGCGAAGAAGCAATAAAACTTGCTCTTTCTGTAAATCCAGATTTAATATTACTTGATTTAATGTTACCAAAAGTAGATGGCTTTACTGTTTGTAAAAAACTTAGAAGAGAACTTGTTTGTCCTATTATCATGTTGTCTGCAAAAGATGAAGTTGTAGATAAAATCATTGGTCTTGAATTAGGAGCAGATGACTATATGACTAAACCATTTAGTATTAGAGAGGTTACTGCTAGGGTAAAGGCTAATTTAAGAAAACACACTTTACCAGAAAATGAGGAAAAAACAGATTCTTCAAAGAATAAGATTAAAATAAAGGATATGGTAATAGATCCTGAAAGATATATTGCGATTGTTAATGGCGAAACAAAAGACTTAACAATTAAAGAATTTGAGTTATTAAAACTTTTATCTACAAATCCAAACCAAGTATTTACAAGAGAGCAAATACTAAGAGGTGTTTGGGGATATGACTACTATGGAGATGCTAGAACTGTAGATGTTACAGTTAGAAGACTTAGAGAGAAAATTGAGAAAAACTCATCAGATCCACAATATGTTCAAACAAAGAGAGGAATGGGATATTACGTTTCATTATAATGGAAAGTAGGGGCAATATGAAGATTTCTATAAAGAAAATCATTAGAGCTATGAGTATAATTATGGTAGTTATAGTATATATAACTACCATTCTTTTATCCAAGTTTCTTATTGATACCGATAATATTTTTAGTGTAAATAATTTAATAATGTTGCTTATATATGTTGTACTTGCTTACCTTGCTTCAGTTATAATCTCAAATAAAGTGGTTTCACCTTTAAAAAGAGTAGAAAAGGGAATGAAACAAGTAAGCGAAGGGAGATTACCTGAAAAAAGCAAGTTAAAAGTACATACAAATCTTGAAGAATATAAATCTCTCGTTGATACTTATTCTTCAATGGTAAGTGTTATAAAAAAGAATACTTTTGATTTGAATAGTCAAGAAAGTAAGACAGAAATTATACTAGAACACATGGCAGATGGTGTTATTGCGTTTTCTATGGCAAAACAAGTGGTACACATTAATAAGGCAGCAATGAGATTGTTAAATATAACAGATGCACTTATAAATTTTGATGATATTTGTAAAAGATTGAATTTGACAGTAGATTATGACCAAATAATGTATTTACCAAACTATCAAAGTCTTGAGGCAAAAACAGAAATTGGAGATACTGCTTTAAGTGTTGTTTTTGCTCCATTCTTTAGTGATGAGTTAAATCCATTAGGTATTATAATGATTGTTAGAAATATTACAGATAGTGTAAAAACAGATAATGTAAGAAAAGAGTTCGTTGCAAATGTATCACATGAACTAAAAACTCCCCTAACATCTATTAGAGGATACTCTGAAACTATAATGAATGGAGATTTAACTTACCAAGAAATAGTAAAATTTTCTAAAGTTATTAACCAAGAAGCTATTAGAATGCAAAAACTTGTATCAGATTTATTGCAATTATCTAGAATGGACTATAACAAAGTAAGTTATAATCCAATATTATTAAACACACTTGAAGTTATTAAAAAAGTTTATGAAAAAATTAGATTTGAAGCAGAAGAAAAGCATCATAAAATTGAGATAAATTGTTCTGAACTTGTACCAAATATATTTATAGATAAAGGTGCAATAGAACAGATATTAATAAATATCTTAACTAACAGTATAAAATATACACCAGAGGGTGGCTTAATTAGAATATATGCAGGTGCTGTAGATGAAAATAGGATGTACATTAAGATAGTAGATAATGGAATAGGTATACCTCAAAAAGATTTAGAGCGTATATATGAAAGATTTTATAGAGTAGATAAAGCTCGTTCTAGAAAAATGGGTGGAACAGGTCTTGGTCTATCTATTGTAAAAGAAATGGTAGATGGAAATCACGGTCAAATTAATATAGATAGTAAATTAAATGAAGGAACAGAAGTTACCGTTGTATTTCCATCACGTAAAGAGTAGGAGAGAAAATGAAATATTACGAGACACATGCACATTTGAATGATGAAAAGTTTAATGGAATTGTTGCTGAAACTATAGAAGAATGTAGAAAGGTAGGAGTTACACATATAAATCATATTGGATATAATGTTGAAAGTTCTAAAAAAGCAATAGAATTGTCTAATCAATACGACAATACTTATGCTGTAATTGGAATACATCCAAGTGATTGTGAAAAAGATAGTGTAAGTCAAATAGAAGAATTATATAATAAATATAATAATGGTAAAATTGTTGCTATTGGCGAAATTGGTTTAGATTATTATTGGGAAAAAGATAATAAAGAGGCACAAATAGAATGTTTCAAGGCTCAAATAGAACTTGCAAATAAATTAAAATTGCCAATAGTTGTTCATTCAAGAGATGCATCTTTAGATACATACAATATCTTAAAAGATAATCCTGCAAAATATGGCACTTTAATGCATTGTTTTTCTCCAACCGAAGACTTAGTTAGGATGGTAATAGAAAATGGATTTAAAGTGGCATTTGGAGGCAATATAACATATAATAGGTCGAAATCTTTCTATAAATATATGGAAATGATACCAGTTGAACAAATTTTAATTGAAACAGATTCTCCATATCTTCCACCTGAACCTTTACGTGGAACTGTTAATACATCTAAAAATTTACCTATAATTTTAGAAAAACTAGCTGAATATAAGCATATTGATGTGGAAGAATTAGGCAAAATAGTATACCGAAATTCGCTTGAATTTTTCAATATAAAAGATTAAAAGAGTAATTTAAAGTTACTCTTTTATTTTATGTCAATTATAGTATAAAACCAAAAGGATATAATACATAGATACAGTATTATTACAGTTGGTATATACGAATAAAAGTAATATGAATGGTAGTTATATTTTATATAGTATATAAATACTAAACTTAATATAAAAGATAAGAGTAATAACCAAAAAGCAAAGATAAAATTCGCATGTCTAAGTATTAGAAAAGATGAACAAGTTAGTAAAGATAATATAATTATGTATAAAGTAAAGAATATATATATGTATTTGTTAGAATCAAATGATAAATAATAAATAAACATGTTTGCACCAAGAAGAATATAGGTTATTGGGAAAATCATCTTAAAAAACAAGTAGTTTTTACTTATACTACTTATTGCTATTTTTAGTTCATGAATATCTATACAAAAAAATAAATGTAGTCCAGTAAAAATAATAGTTGCAAGGAATATAAAAGAGAGTGTTTGTATGTAATTCTTAAATAAATGCATAATCTCACCATTATTATTGTATGCATAGTTTAGTAAAATAAAAGAAAAAAAGAGCAATAAAAAAATTATTGCTCAATGTAACCAATATATGGCAAGTTACGATATTTTTCATCAAAATCTAGTCCGTATCCTATAACAAATTTATCTGGAATATCAAAACAAGTGTAATCAGGTGTGAATTCTAATTCTCGCCTTTCTTTTTTATCTAACATAGTACAAACTTTAAGCTTTTTAGGATTTTTGCTTGTAAGATATTGTTTTAGATATGTTAAAGTTCTTCCAGTGTCTACAATATCTTCAACAATAAGGACATTTCTACCTTCAATTTTTTGACTTATATCAAGAGTGAAATCAAGATTTCCAGTGCTTTTTGTTCCATCATAACTTGATACCTTCATAAAGTCCATAATTACTGAACTATTAATATTTTTGGCAAGTTCTGTTGCAAAAAATACTGCACCTTTTAAAATACATATAAGTACGATTTCTTCATTATTATAGTCTTTTTGTATCTGCTTTGCAACTTCATTAATTCTAGTTGTTAATTCCTGTTCATTAATTAATGTTTTAATTTCCATTATAAACTCCTCCTTTGAGAAACACATTATATCATAAGTATTATTTTTTAACAATAGCAAATAGTATATAAGTTGACATAATTATAAAAAAGTGATATAATTTAAGAGGTTTTTAAATATTAATTTCTTGAAGATTTAGAAAGAAGGGAGAATGAAAAAAATGAGAAAAGAGAAAATGAATTTTAAGCAAAGACTACAAGTAATTACTTTATTTTTACTAATCATAGTGCTTTTTTATGTGTGGTTTCGGTTATAACAGGGCAGGAGCACCAATCGTTGCTTGTTCATCAAATGATGAATATGCGGTATTTGGACATAATGATGGAGTTTATGAGTATCACAGAGGGTTATTAAGTAATGATGAAAAAATACTTTATGATGAAATAGTTGAGTCTTATTTACAATTTAAAGATGATTTATCTACAAGAGTTGACCATTTAACGACAGAACAGTTAAATAAAACTTTTAAGTATGTTATCTTAGACCATCCTGAAATTTTTTGGATAAACAACTATGCATCTGCTAATTTTTATAACTCAGTTAGAACAGACAAAATAATAAAATTAAATTATTATTACAATAAAAAAGAGGCTATAAAAGCTAAAGAAAGTATTGAAAAAACTTCAAGTGATATAATTGCTCAAGCAAAAAAATATGATCTTGATGAAGATAAAATAAAATATGTTCATGACAAACTAATTGAACTTGGAACATATACAGATTATGATAAAAAGAGCGAAGGAGATTTTCAATCATTTATATCTCTTTTTAGAGATGGTAAAACAGTATGTTCAGGCTTTGCATATTCTTTCAAATATATAATGGATAATATAGGAATTCCAAGTATAATTATTGCAGATATAAACGAAGATTCAGATGAAGAATCTCATATTTGGAATATGGTTGTACTAGATGGAAAGGTATATAATTTAGACATTACTTATGATAATGAGATTTCAGAGGAAAGAGGTAGAACAGCATACACATACTTTATGTTGGAAAATCCTATCTTTTACTTAGACCATGAAAGACAGGAAGATGTTCCAGAATATATTAATGAAGATTTAGTATAAATATTAGGGATTTTATATCCCTATATTTTTTTGCGTATTTTAAGTTGACATAAAAATAAACAAGTGATATAATTATGAAGCAAAAAATATTTTAGCTTAAAATTTAATTAAATGTAAAGGAGTGATAAAAAAATGAAAGATTTACTGTATATATTAAAATTATTTTTTATTAGTGTCATACTGGGTATTTCAATTGTAGGAATACGGAACATTTATTCATAAACTATGGGTTATAAATGTAAAATATACGGATATTAAACCGTTGGAAAATCCAGAAGATTATCCAATATATAGTTGTAAAATGCCAGCTTATGAATATTATAGGGATAATTTTTTAAGTGATGACCTAAAAAAAGTTTATGATGATTTGGTGGAAACTGCTAGACAGTTTAAACCTGAATTTACAATAAAAATAGATAAAGTTACACATGAAGATTTTGAAAAAATAGTTTTATTTGCTAAAAATGACCATCCTGAGTTATTTTGGCTCTATTCATATAAATATGATGTATCAGATGAAAAAGTAGTTGTTGGTTCTAATGTTGAAATGATATATAGTTATACTCAAGAAGAAGCATTAGAAAAATATAATAAAATTAAGAAAAAATATGAACCAATTATAGCAGGGGCGAAAGAACTTGATACAGATAGACAAAAAGTAGATTATATTACACAAAAAATTAAGGATATTGCAACGTATGAAAAACAGGAAGGTGTTTCATTAGATTTTCAATGTTTAGTTTCAATTTTTGAAACAGGAAAAACTATGTGTGGAGGTTATGCATACGGCTTTAAATTTCTGTGTGACCAAGTTGGAGTTAAAAGTATAAGTGTAGAATATTTAGATGAAAAAGGGAAAGAATCACATGCTTGGAATATGGTTAAACTAGATGATGTTTGGTATAATTTGGACATAGGTTTTGATGATGAATTAGAAGAAATATATAACTTAGAAGGCAAGTATTATTTAATAGATAATGATGAATTTTATAAAACTCATGTTATTAATGAATATTTACCAAATTTATAAGAGAGGAAAAAATGCCTCTCTTTTACTTTACATAATATTTACTTTTTGAGTAAATTGTGATATAATAATAGGGACTTATTTTGGAGGCGAATAAAATGATAGAAAAAAATACACTTTTAAATGAAGAAAAATATGAAGATGTAGTTGAAGCTATGAGAGATAAGTACGTAGGACTTTTTTCTAAAATGTTAGATAAAAAGAATTGTCCTAAGCCAGAAAATGAAGATTTCTATTGTTATACTACAAAAATTATGAATGAATACCCAGAAATTGATTTTGAAATTAATACTATAAGACAGGGAATGCTGGATGATAAAATTACTTTTGTAGAACAAATGGAATTACTAAAAAACACATATAACAAATTAGAATTAGATTATTTAAAATAAAGGCTGAATAAGTCTTTATTTTTTTGTATAAAAAAATAATTATTAACTTTTGAATTTTTTTAATGAAAATAAAGAATAATTTTTAATTATATGCTAGAATAAAAAAGAGAGGTATTTAGTATGAATTATTATGATAATGAGGTTAATGAAGTTTTAAAATCTTTAGATACTAACGAAAATGGTATTTCAGATGAAGAAGCAAAAAAGAGACTTGAAAAATATGGACCAAATAAACTGAAAGAAACAAATAAAAAAAGTAAGCTATCTAAGTTTATAGACCAGTTTAAAGATATGATGATTATTATATTAATCATAGCTGCTATTTTATCAGGTATAAGTGCATATTTTAATAATGAGTCTTATACAGATTGTATAGTTATTTTTGCAGTTGTACTTCTTAATGCAGTTATGGGCTTTGCTCAAGAGATGAAAGCAGAAAAGGCTGTTGAAAGTTTAAAGAAAATGACAACATCAACAGCAAAAGTAATACGTAATGGAAATACTGAGGTACGTTCAGCAGAGGAAATAGTACCTGGAGATATAATTGAGCTTGAGGCAGGAGATAAAGTTCCAGCCGATGCAAGAATTATATGGGAAGCATCTTCTAGTGTAGATGAATCAATGTTAACAGGTGAAAGTGAACCAGTAAGCAAAGATGTAAAACCAGTAGATAGTAATGCTCAAATAAATGACAGAGTGAATATGATATATTCAGGATGTAATGTAGTTTATGGTAGAATTGGTGCTGTGGTTACAAAAACTGGAATGGATACAGAACTTGGTAAAATTGCATCATCTATACAGAAAGATAAAGAAGTTTTATCTCCATTACAAATGAAAATTAATAATATAAGTAAGGTACTATCTTGGATAATAGTAGTAATTATAGGGCTATTACTTATATACTCTATAGCAATAGGTAACCAAATAATTGAAACAATTATGCTTTGTATATCTTTAGCTGTTGCAGCAATTCCAGAAGGTCTACCAGCAGTAATAACTATTACTTTGTCACTAGGAGCAACTTCTATGGCAAAGAAAAAGACAATTATTAGAAAGATGTCTTCTGTTGAAACTTTGGGCTCTGTTGATGTAATATGTTCAGATAAAACTGGTACAATTACTCAAAATAGAATGAAAGTTAAAGAAGTAATTTTCAATAATAAAGAGTATTTTGTAGAAAAAGAGCCTATAGAAAATAGTGAATTACTAATACAGATGATGGTACTATGTAATGATAGTAAGATAAATCATGAAGATGAAGAAGAATTAATAGGCGACCCTACAGAAACAGCATTATTTAAGTATGCTATGGATTTGGGTTATGATCCTAAGACAATAATTGAGAAAAATGAAAGACTTGCAGAAGTTCCTTTTGACTCAGAGAGAAAAATGATGACAACAATAAATAAAGTGGGAGATAGAATAGTTGTTGTTACAAAAGGAAGTTTAGATAGTTTACTACCAAAATGTACAAATTATTTTGATAATGGAGCTATCCATAAAATGACATCAGCAGTAAATAATTCAATACAGAAATTTGAAGATGGCATGGCAAATAAATCACTTAGAGTTTTAAGTTTTGCATACAAATTTATAGATAAAGTACCTTCAAAAGAGGAGTTACCAAATGTTGAAAATGATTTAACTTTTGTTGGATTAGTTGGAATGATGGATCCACCAAGAGATACAGTAAAAGAGTCAATTAGAATTTGTAAAGGAGCAGGAATAAAACCTGTAATGA
Source organism: uncultured Clostridia bacterium (assembly GCA_947631415.1). Lineage (GTDB taxonomy): Bacteria > Bacillota > Clostridia > TANB77 > CAG-465 > CAG-465. The sequence continues at coordinate 2,323 of CANRLG010000021.1, read as the reverse complement.
TTACAGGAGATAGCTTAAGTACAGCTTCTGCTATTGCAAAAGAAATTGGTATTCTTCAAGAGGGAGATAAAGCTATTGAAGGAAAAGATTTAGATAATATATCTGATGAAGAACTAAAAGACTTTGTTAAAACTTGTAGTGTATATGCTCGTGTACAACCAGAACATAAAGTAAGAATTGTTAAAGCATGGCAAGCAAATGATAAAGTTGTAGCTATGACAGGTGATGGCGTAAATGATGCTCCTGCTATTAAACTTGCACATGTTGGTGTTGGAATGGGTAAAACAGGAACAGAAGTTACAAAGAGTGTATCAGATGTACTACTTGTTGATGATAGTTTTAGTACAATTGTTGATGCAATAGGTGAAGGAAGAAAAATATATGATAATATTCGTAATGATATAGTATATTCACTATCTAGTAACTTTGCAGAAATGATAGTTGTTATAGTTGGACTATTATTTAAAGTAAATATATTCTTACCTATTCATATATTGTATATAGACCTTGCAACAGATTCTATTCCATCTATTGGTTTAGCATTTGAAAAAGCAGATAAAAATATAATGAAAAGGAAGCCAAAACCAGTTGATAGACCTTTCTTTACTCCATTTATAATAGGAACGTTATTAATATCTGCCGTACTTGAAGCAATGCTTGTACTTGGCACATACAATTATGCAATAGATAAATTTGGTGCAGGAATTGCACAAACAATGGCATTCTTAACATTAATTGTTCAAGAAATGTGTTATTCATTGAACTGTAGAAATCTAAAAACTCCAGTATTTAAGCAAGGCTTATTCTCAAATAAGGCAATAAATATTGGTATGATAATATTAATTTTGATGCAAATTATAGTATTTACAACACCAATTGGCAAATTATTTAAAGTTATTCCACTTAACTTTGTTCAGATTATGATTATATTAATAAGTAATTTGGTAGTGTTTGGAATAATAGATATATCTAAGTTAATTCTTAGAAAATTCTTGAAAGATTAAGGGATACTTTTTAGTATCTCTTTATTTTTTTGTATTTTGGGTGTATAATATTTGCTGTATTTTAAAAGGAGAGAAAGAAACAATGGAAAATAAAATTGTACCTATTACATTATTAACAGGTTATTTAGGTTCAGGAAAAACAACATTAATAAATCATGTACTAAATAATCAAGAAGGTTATAAAGTAGCAGTTATTGTTAACGACATTGGAGAAGTAAATATTGATGCAGATTTAATAGCTAAAGGTGGTATTGTAAATCAAAAAGATGATAGTTTAGTACCTTTAACTAATGGATGTATTTGTTGTACTTTGAAAGTAGATTTAATGCAACAAATAGTAGATATTATTAAAACAAAACAATTTGATTATATTTTAATAGAAGCAAGTGGTATTTGTGAACCAATTCCTATAGCTCAGTCAATTACTGTTCTATCTGATTCATCTGTACAATACGGACTTCCAAAAATATGTAGATTAGATAATATTGTATCAGTAGTTGATGCTTTAAGACTTGCAACTGAATTTGGTTGTGGAAGTAATCTAGTAAAAGAAGACTTAGACGAAGAAGATATTGAAAACTTAATAATTCAACAAATAGAGTTTTGCAATACTATAATATTAAATAAAGTAGATGAAATTTCTGAAGATGAATTATCTGCTGTAAAATTAATAATTAAAAAATTACAACCTAGTGCTAAAATTATTGAAACAAATTATGGAAAAGTTGATGTATCAGAAATATTAGATACAAATCGTTTTGATTTCGAGAAAGCAGTTGTTAGTGCTGGTTGGGCAGAAGAACTAGAAAAAGATGAAGATGATGAAGAAGATGAACATGAAGGACATGGACATCACCATCATGATGAAACAGAAACTGAAGAATACGGAATTAGTTCTTTTGTATATTATAGAAGAAAACCATTAAAAGTTAAAAAGTTTGAAGAATTTTTAGATAATTTTCCAAAGACAATAATTAGAGCTAAAGGATTAATTTGGATGAGTGATGATGACTATATGTCATATTGCTTTGAACAAGCAGGAAAACAAAAGAGTATATCTGAAGCTGGAGAATGGCTTGCATCTGCACCAAAGAGTGATATAGATAAAATATTAAAAGTTAATCCAGAAGTTGCTAAATTATGGGATAAAAATGTCGGAGATAGAATGAATAAAATTGTATTTATAGGTAAAGACATGAATAAGGAAGAAATAATAGCTAAGTTAGATGAATGTTTAGCAGATTTTTAACCTAACTAAGCAAGAAGTCCCCTACCTCTAAGGTAGTGGAATGAATTGCGATTTTTGTATTGACATATTG
>CANRLG010000020.1 GCA_947631415.1 uncultured Clostridia bacterium | reverse complement strand
TCTCCCTTTTTATTTACTCAGCTGAAAAGATAATAATACATTTTTTACAATATGTCAATACAAAAATCGCAATTCATACCACTACCTTAGAGGTAGGGGACTTCTTGCTTAGTTAGGTTAAATATAGATAAACAACTAAAAAATTCTTATTTCGAGAATTTTTTAGTTGTATTTTATATACTACAATATACTATTATAATTAAACATAAATAATTTTAATTTATATCATTAATTATTTTTTTATATAAATAAGAAGAATATTTTTCAATTTCATTTATTTCAACTATATCCATTTTTTCAATTATATCTTGAAAATAATCTTTTAAAACTTGCATTTTAATAATTTTATTAGAATTTTCATTATTTTTTACATCTTTTCTAGCTTCTTTCCATGGTAATTCTTCATGAATCATTTTCTCTAAAACTTTTGCACTATAAACTCCAAAATATTTTAGAACAGAATTAATAATATCTTTCTTTTCATCATCAATTATTTCATCAAAAGAATATTCAGATTTTTCATATAATGTATTGTATGTATAATTTTTATACTTAAAATATATTGATGGATAAACAGGACCATGTACCCATGCTTCACAATCTTCTTTAAACATAGGAACATCGTAAAAAGCTAAATAAAAACATTGACAATAATACAAGAGTTTTTGTAAAGCTAAAGGAGTTACATCATTTTTTTCTATAATATAATTTGCTACAAGATTAATTTCAGATTGATTATCTTTATTTGATATTGCTTTCATTGAAGATTTAAACGCACTTTCAGTAATATTATTCTTATTAGATATTAATAATTCTTTCATGCTTTCTGATGAATTTAACAATTCATATAATTTATCTGAATACATTTTACTTGGAGTTTCACCGTTTAAATATCTAATAATAGTTACTTCGCTCCACCCTAATAATTTTGCTAAAGGCTTTTTTCCAATTTTATATTTATTTAGTAATTCTTCAATTTCAGAATTTAAAATTAAACCTTCTTCTTTTCTAAAAGCATCTTGTCTCCTATCCAAATCCTCGTCCAAAACTTCTAGTTCTTTTTTACAATAAGGACATAGTGATTTTATACTAGTATAGTTATAAATTTTTCCTCTTACTTCAAAATCTTCATTTTCTTCTATTACTTTAGGAACAACTTCCTTTTTGCAATAAAAACAATATTTATTCACTTTGTATCTCTCCTACAAAACTCATATAATTTGTATATCTATTTCTTAATGAATATCTCTTTATATGATTAATATTTTGTTAAAATGGTATCATTTGATACTATTTTAACATCATAGAGTTACTCTGTCAATACGTAATTCATTATATTTATATACTTTCAGGTGGAATTAAAGTAAGATTTACCTTTTGTCTATTCATATCTATTTTATCTACATAACAAGTAACAATATCTCCCACATTTACAACATCTAATGGATGTTTAATATAGTCCTTTGTTAATTTTGAAATATGTGCTAAACCATCATCATGTAGTCCAATATCTATAAATGCTCCAAAATCTACAACATTTCTTACTGTACCCTCGAGTTGCATACCTTCTTTTAAATCTTGTAGTGTAAGTATATTACTCTTTAATAAAGGTTTCTGGAAATCATCCCTAAAATCTCTATTTGGCTGTTTAAGGCATTTTATTATATCTTCTAATGTAAATGTATCTATTGAATTAATTTTAGAATATTGTTCTATATTTACATTATCTAGTTTTTTATTAAATAAATCTGTACCAATATTTTCTACTTGTTCCCCTATACTATCAATTAAATTTAATGTTGCTTTATAACTTTCAGGATGAATTGGTGTTTTATCTAATATATTAGCACCATCAATAACACGCATAAAACCTATTGACTGTTCAAAAGCCTTTGCACTTAAAATTTTATTTTTAATTAACTCATCTCTTGAACTAATTTTCCCATGTTCTTCTCTATATTTTACTAATTTATCTATATTTGTTTTAGTAAGCCCAGAAATGTATTGAAGTATTGATTTACTTGCTGTATTAATATTTACTCCAACAGAGTTTACAGCTTTAGAAACAACAAAATCTAGTGATTCATTTAATCTCTTTTGATTAACATCATGTTGATATTGCCCAACTCCTATACTTTTAGAGTCTATCTTTACTAATTCGCTTAATGGGTCTTGCAATCTTCTACCAATACTTATTGCACTTCTTTCTTCAACGTGTAAATTAGGAAATTCATTAATTGCAAGTTTTGAAGCTGAATATACTGATGCACCAGCTTCACTTACAATAATATATTCAACTTTTTTATCTTTATATTCATTACAAACTTGAGCAACTAATTTCTCACTTTCACGTGATGCAGTTCCATTTCCTATTGCAATTATATCTACATTAAATGTTTTTATTAATTGCTTTATTATATCTTTTGCTTCTTCCCATTTATTTTGTGGTTCGTGTGGATAAATTTTACTAATATTTAAGACACGAGAAGCTGTATCAATAACAGCTAGTTTACATCCTGTTCTATATGCAGGGTCAAAACCTAATACAACTTTATCTTTCATAGGTGGAGTAAGTAGTAACTTTTCAAGATTTTTTCCAAATAGATTAATGGCTCCCTCCTCTGCTTCCTCTTTTAAGTCAGCTCTAAGCTCACGTTCTATTGATGGAGAAATAAGCCTTTTATATGAGTCTTGAATAGCATCTTTTACGATATCTACTACTGGACTTTCTACCTTTTTTATTATCTTTTTCTCTAAGAAATTCATTATATGTTCTGTATCTACATCTATTGATACATTTAATATATTTTCTTTCTCTCCTCTATTTAGAGCAAGTATTCTATGTGGTTTTACATACTTTATTTTCTCTGAATAATCATAATACATAACATATACTTGTTCATTATCCTCTGCATTTTTCTTTTTCTTAGAAGATATGGTACCAAAATTATACACGTTATTTCTTATATATTTTCTATAACTTGCATTATCTGATATCCACTCTGCTATTATATATTTTGCTCCTTGAATAGCATCTTCTACTGTTAAGACTTTTTCATTTAGATATGTATTTGCTACTTCTTCTATATTTATTTTAAGAGGAAAAGACATTATTATTTTTGCAAGTGGTTCAAGACCAAGTGCTATTGCCTCTGTTGCTTTTGTCTTTTTCTTTTCTTTGTATGGTCTATATAAGTCTTCTACTTCAACAAGTTTAGTACATTTCATTATTTCAGCTTTTAACTCATCTGTTAACATACCTTTTTCATCAATTAAACGAATAACATCTTCTTTTCTTTTCAATAGATTTAGTTGATATTCATAAACTTCATTAATACTTCTTATTTGTTCTTCATCAAGAGCTCCAGTTGCTTCCTTTCTATAACGAGCGATAAATGGAATTGTACATCCATCTTCAAGCAATTTCAAAGTATTTTCTACTTGGTTTGTTTTTACATTTAATTCTAATGCTATTTCATTAATAATATCTTGGTTCATGCTAAATTCTCCTTTTAAATACAACGATATTATACCACAATATTGCAATTAGAAAAAGAAGATAGAACATAACATTCTACCTTCTAATTAAATAATTACTTCTTTTTTCTATATTCATATAGTCTATTTCTAATTTGTTCTATTTTTTTTCTACATTCTTCTATATCATAGTCTAGTTTTAAATTATCTTCTCTAAACCATCTAGTGAGTTCTTCTTTTTCTTCTAATGTCAACGTAAGTATTGTTGAATTAATTAATTTTTTATCATAAGAAGTCTCTTTGATAGCCATTCCATATTTACTTACATCCATTATCTTTTATCTCCTTTTTTTCAAGATTTGAATAATCTGTTTGGATTTTTTTTGCATCTTTTTCTATTTCGATTTTCTTTTGATTTTCACCAATTACATTATTCAGAAATAAAGAACTATCTATTACACATTTTACTTCATCTAATTTTTTATATGCTTCTTCAAGAACTTTTTCTACAGAATTAATATTTTCATTCTTCTCTTTTCTTGAACAAAGTGTTTTTCCATTTTCAATATATAATTCTGTTTGTGCATTTGCATCTGCCCTACAAATATTCATTAGATTATTATAATCTTCTAATGTTGGTATATATTCTTTTAGATATTCATCACTCATCATTTTTTGCGAAATATCTAAAACATCTATCTCTAAATCTCTAGTATCTTTACCATTTGGAAATTTAAAAGTTGGTGCATTACCATGTGCATAATAATAACATGCTATTCTTATTTGGTCTTTATTAAGACCCATTTTTTCAAAATCATATTTGTTTTCTATCATTTTTTCAGCTACACTTTTTTCATCAATCTCACGTAAAAATTCATGTCCCTTTTGATATTCTGGTAACTCTTTATGATAACTAATAAAGTCATCATGATGTTCAATTAAAAAACATATTTTATTTATTTCTTCGGGACTTAACCCAACATTAGTAAGTTCTTCTTTTGCTATCTCCTCAGATTTTTTAGCATGACCATAATATACCTGTTGTTTTCTCTCAGGTTTATACATTGCAACATCAGGTTTACCAATATCATGATATAACGCAGCTATCTTTAAATTAGTAATATCTTTCTTACTTACCACATCTTTATCCACATTATCCACAGTATGAAGTATGTGATTCCACAAATCGTAACAATGATGTATATTTTTTTGATCATATCCAATCATTCTAGCAAACTTTTCTCCTAATAATTTTTGTACTTCATCTTTAGATAATGAACTCATATATTCTAAAAAATCTTCTTTATTTACTAGTTTAACTAATTCATCTTTAGTCATATAACTCACCTCTAACTATTTTTCAATTATTTCTCCATTTATTAAGTTTCTAAGCATTGTAATTTGTGCGACTTCTCGAACTTCTGAAAACAAAGCCAAATCTACTGCCTCCCATAATGGCACCCATGCACTAATAGATAATATTTCTTTTATAACTTCATTATCAAAAACAGTAGACAGAAAAATTAATGCAATTCCTATAAAAAGATAAAATAATTGTTTATAATTTTCATTTCTATGAAATGCTTTTGCTTTTTTAAATTCTATAGTAAGACCATCTTTAATAAGCTTAGTTGAATCATGCTCAATAGGACATTTTTTACTAACTATTATTCTAAATTCTGAATTAGTTGGATATTCAGAAGCTTGTTCGACTATATAACTAATTAAATTTCTGGATACAACAGACTTATTATATTTTTCAACCAAGTCATATTTATCCATTAAATCTATATTAATCTCAACCAATTTTCCCATAACTCCCTCACCTATAATTTTATGTTATCAGAAAGATGGAAAAATATCAACAAAAAATCAAAGCAAGATATGTTATAAACATTATTCCGCTTTGATTTAATTTTACTATACAAAAATAACTTTTAATACATAACAAATATTTTTGTTTCCATATTAATTATTCTCATTTTCAATATTATTAAAATATGATTCAAAATTTATCATTGGTACTATGATTGAATTAATACCACTTAGTGAAGACATGCTCATTATATATGCTCTAACTTGTTGTGAAAGCATTGGAATACCACTAAATTTCACATATTCAACAAACTCTTTATCTTCTAATTTTTTTGTAAGAAATTTTCCTAACATTTCTACTTCAATTTTAACCAAAGTTTCTTCATTTTTCTTATCAAAAACTTTAACATCAATATATAACTTTGCATCTGCTATTTTTTCATTTTTTTCATTTAAAGAAATATTAGATATAGCAATACTTAATCCTACTTCTAATCTGCTATTTTTTATATCTCTTTTATTTATTTCAATAGATGAATTTTTTACATAACTATCTACAAATTGAAAATCCGCTAAAACATCATTATCTTCCATATTATCCTCCTACCCTACTTTTATTATTTTATTTTCCATAATTGCTATATTATCTGTATTATATGAATACTTCTTTTTTTCAAAACATTTTATAAAGTTATGTGTATAATTATAATCATTATGAATATCTGAATAAATAGCTAAATAATTTTTTCTTATTTCATTTAATATACTAGTTAATATTTTCTCTCCCATTGAAAAATTCTCATCAGATAAATCAAACCATAAAGTAACGAGTTTCCTTACTGAAAAATTATAGTTACCAGATTCAATCTTTGAAATCATAACTTGAGTAGTATGTAATTTTTGTGCTAATTGTTCTTGAGTTAGTCCATATTTTTTACGATAATTAATAACTTCATCAGAAATTGCAAATAGTACATCAGTATATTCAAATTTTTTCAATAACTCCTTATTTAAAACAACATCTTTACTATTTATTATTTTCATTTTCTTTTTTATTTTCATTCTATTATCCCCCTAATTTATTTAATCTATCAATTGTCTTTTCTATATATTTATTATAATCACTTTTATCTTTTTCCATAAAGCAAGAAATAAAATAATTAAAACCATCATCATCTGTTATAAATAATAATCTCATATTTTTATTATTTCCATTGTTTTTATACCTATAACTATAAATTGCTGTTGGAATATTTAGCTTTTTCTTTAAACCTTTTGGAACTACAACAAATTCAATTATTTTTTTTGAATTTAACATATCTTGTTTATGATTTTTAAACATTTTAACATGCTCATAAAAAGTTTTACAAAATTTTTCCATTTCCTTTTTCTGCTTTAAAATATTAATTATTTCTTCTTCACATTCGTCTATTATATATGAGGGTTTCTCTAGATCTTGTAATTTAAATTTTAATGTTAATAATTCATTATTCTCCATATATTATATGCCTATCACCTCTTATCTATAACATAGAAATCCAAATATATAACTTATAAGTTATATTATCATATTAAAAAATATTTGTCAATGTATTTATGTAAATTATATTACTCAAGCGAAGTTTATTATAATACTTAAATTAGAATTAGTAAACAACTTTACAAATGCAATTTTTAGAATATTTTGTAAACTAAATATCTCAAAAAACTTAATTTATGCGCAAAATACATATTATGCGTAATCGTTTTACATAAAAAAGCAAATTATATAGAACGGTAAATTGAAGTTTTGGGGGATTAAAATGATAAATTCAAACAAGGCGGAAGATTATAAAATATTAAGTTTTGAAACAGATGTAAAAGTATTGGACAACTCAGATAATAATATTATCAAATTCAAAAAAGAAGAAGAAAGTGAAAAAAATAAAAATATTCATTCATATCATCTATTTAAAAGAGTTGTAGATGTTACACTAGCATCTCTTGCTTTAGTTATTCTTTCTCCTATTCTCATTGTAACTAGTATTGCAATTAAGCTTGACTCAAAAGGTCCAGTTATATTTAAACAAGAAAGAATAGGAAAAGATGGAAAAATATTTAATGTTTACAAATTTAGAAGTATGTCTGTTAATAATAATGCTTCTGATTTGAGTGTACCAGATAAATATACAGGAATAGGTAAATTTATTAGAAAGACAAGCATAGATGAATTACCTCAATTAATTAATATACTAAAAGGAGATATGACATTTGTTGGACCAAGACCATGGACACCAATGTATTATGAAAATATGACAGAAGAACAAAAACATAGATATGATGTATTACCAGGTATAACAGGACTTGCACAGGTAAATGGAAGAAACTGTGCAAGTGTAATAGATAGAATAAACTATGATTTGGAATACGTTAATAATTGTAGCTTAAAGTCAGATATAGATATTATATTTAAAACTTTTTCAGTGCTACTATGCAAAGATGGCGCAGATGGTGGAAAAGGAACAGTACAACATGATATGGATGAACTAAGAAATCAAAAAATTATACAAAATTATAGTAATGAAAATGTTGAGGTGAAATAATGAAAAAAGTTTTATTTACTTCAGTATTGGATTCTTTTATGTTTTTGTTCAATTTACCATTACTAAAATTATTTAAAGAACAAGGATATGAAGTACATGTTGCTACAAATGGGGATGAAGAAATACCATATTGTGATGTAAAACATAAAATCTGTATTGAAAGAAGTCCTTTTAAACTAAATAATATAAAAGCAATAAAAGAATTAAAACAAATAATAGATAAAGAACAATTTGAGATAATACACTGTCATACACCAATGGGAAGTGTAGTTACAAGAATCGCAGCTATGAAAGCAAGAAAAAATGGAACAAGAGTTATTTATACAGCACATGGATTTCATTTTTTCAAAGGAGCACCAATTGTTAATTGGCTTGTGTATTATCCAGTTGAAAAATATTTATCTAAATATACAGATACATTAATAACGATAAATAAAGAAGATTATGATCGTGCTAAAAGTAAATTTAAGAAATGTAAAGATATTCAATACGTTCCTGGTATTGGAATAGACGAAGAAAAATTTAGTGTAGATATGACACAAGAAGAAAAGGATAATTTAAGAAAATCATTAGGTTTAAAAGAAGATGATTTTGTTTTAATTTACCCTGCAGAATTGTCTAAAAGAAAAAGACAAATTTGGTTAATAGAAGCACTAGAACAAACACTAAAAAAATATAAAAATATGCACTTACTATTACCAGGAAAAGACAGTTTAAATGGTAAATGTGAAGAATTAATAAAAAACTTAAATTTAGAAAAGCAAATCCATATTTTAGGATTTAGAAAAGATATATTAGATTTATTAAAAATATCTAATGTAGCTGTTTCTTCATCACGTCAAGAGGGACTACCAGTCAATATATTGGAAGCAATGTATACAGGAATACCTATTGTTGCAAGTAATTGTAGAGGAAACAGGGATTTAGTAATAAATGGAAAAAATGGATATTTAGTAGAACTAGATGACAAAGATAATTTTAGTAAATCAGTTGAATTGGTATATGAAAATAAAGATAACTTAAATGTTGAAACAAATAAAAAAGAAGCTAGTAAATATGAACTTTCAAAGATATTGAAAGAAATGAAGAAAATATACAACATTTAATAAAAAATACAAAAACAAAACAATGTATTAAATTCAATTGTAGGAGAAATATATATCAATGAATAAAATTAAAAATATTTTAAAAGGTAATAGGATAATTTATAAAATATATTATTTTGTATTCAGTACAATATTTAAATTTATGGGCTTATTTATAAGAGTAAATGATAATATCGTTTTGATAAACTCTTTTGCAGGTAGAAAATATGATGATAGTCCAAAAGTAATTTTTGAATACATGAAAACTCAAGAAAAATACAAGAAATATAAAATATATTGGGCATTTAATCAACCAGAAAAATTTGATATAGACGGAGCTGAAAAAATAAAATGTGATACTTTAAAATATTTTATTATAGCTTTAAAAGCAAAATATTGGATAACAAATTCTTCTGTTGAAAGAGGCTTAAAGTTCAAAAAGAAAAGAACAATGTATATAAATACATGGCATGGTACACCTATAAAAAAAATGGGGATCGACGCTCCTATTACAGCCTTTAGATTTAATGCAACAAAACCTAATGTAATGTATGCACAAAGTCAGTATGATATTGATGTGTTTTCTAAAGCTTTTCAATATCCTAAAGAATGTTTTGCTCTAGTAGGTTTACCAAGAAATGATGAATTATTTAATATTAGTAATAAAGAAATAGAAAGTATTAGAAACAAACTAAATATTCCTAAAGATAAAAAGGTAATTCTTTATGCTCCAACATTTAGAGAATATAAAAGGGACAGTGATGGATGCATTATTGCTCCACCTATAGATATAGAAATGTGGAAAAATAAATTATCAAATAAATATGTAGTATTATTTAGAGCTCATTATGAGGTAAATAAAGTACTTGGAATAAAAAATGATGATTTTATATACAATATGTCAGATTATAGTAATCTAAATGAGTTGATGAAAATTTCAGACATTTTGATATCTGATTATTCAAGTATAATGTTTGATTATTCAATATTAAAACGTCCAATATATAGTTATGCTTATGACTTAGAAGAATACACAGAAAAAAGAGGAATGTACTTTGATATAGAAAAAGAATTACCTAATGGAATATGTATAACACAAGAAGAATTACTTGACAGTATATTAAAATGTGATTTTGAAGCTCAAAAGCCAAAAATAGAAAAATTTTCAGCTAAGTACATTCAAAATGATGGAAATGCTAGAAAGTATATAGATAAAATTATAGATTAATTAGGAGGAAAAATGAAAAGAATATTAACTTATGGAACATTTGATTTGTTACATTATGGACATATAGAGATTTTGAGAAGAGCTAAGGCACTTGGAGATTATTTAATTGTGGCTGTTTCAACTGATGAATTTAATGCTATAAAAGGAAAAAAAGCATACCATAATTACGAAACAAGAAAAAAAATGCTAGAAGCTGTTAGATATGTTGATTTAGTTATACCTGAAAATAATTGGGAACAAAAGAAAAATGATGTGACAGAATATAAAGTAGATACTGTTGTTATGGGTTCAGACTGGGAAGGTAATAAAAATTTTGAATCTCTAAAAGAAATATGTGAAGTTGTATACTTACCTAGAACAGAAGGAATATCTACAACTAAAATTAAGAATGACCTTAACTTACAAGAACCTATAAATGGATTAAATCAAATACCAAATAATTAGGAGTGAAATAACATGAAATATTTTAGTGTAATAGTTCCAATATACAATGTTGAGAATTATTTGGAAAAATGTATTAAAAGCATTATAACACAAAATTACTCTGATTTTGAATTGATTCTAGTTGATGATGGTTCTACTGATAAGTCAGGAGAAATTTGCGATTTGTATTCAAATAGAGAAAATATTAGAGTTATTCATAAACAAAATGGAGGAATTTCATCAGCCCGTAATGCTGGAATTATGGAAGCACAAGGAGAATGGTGCGTTTTTGTAGATTCTGATGACTATATAGGTGATAAAAACTTTTTAAGTAAATTACATGAACGTTCAATAAATAAAGATGTCGTTATATATGGAAGCTCTCATTTTATAGATGGAACTGATAAGGTTATTAGACTTAAATATACAAAACTTGAAAAAATAAATACTCTAAATAACATTACTAAACAATTAAAGTATTTAAATTCGACAAATAATGTTTCTGTATCTGCAGGTACTCATGCAATTAGGAGAAAATTTATTGAAGATAATAAGTTAATGTTTGATGAAGAAATAAAAAATTGTGAAGATGTTGTTTGGTTTTTTAAGATTATGTTATCATGTCCAAGAATTTCAGCACTTGATGGCAATCAAAACTTTTACAGAATTAGACAAAATTCTTTATCTAGGGAAATAAAAGAGGGATTTTGGAAATACAGATATACTGCTATAAAATTAAGTGAAAAATATATAAATGAAAGTACTTGTGATATTGAATTGAAAAAAGAACTATTACGTTACTTAGCATATCAATATTTAATATTATTGCTCGATGTTGCTATTAGTCCAAAAAGCAATAATAATGATATTACAATATATTCTCAAGTAAATGAATTAAAGTATCTATTAAAATATGGAAAAGGTTTTAAAAATATTGTGTGTAAATTTATCATCAATGTTTTTGGGATAAAAACATTTTCGATAATTTTATCATACATAAAAAAATAGCTTTGCATAATAAAATTGGGTAGCGTTATAATATGAATTTTATAATTTTTTCTTATAATTCTACTCTTGTTAGCTCTTATAATGACAAAGTGTAAGCTGCTATTTATACTAGAAATATTATTATAATTGGAGGTGTTTTTAATGAGAATAGCTTTAATTGTTCCATACTTTGGAAAATTTCCTGATAATTTTCAGCAAGTTTTGAATTCTTGCAAATATAATGATGATATGGTAGATTGGTTCTTTTATACTGATGATAGAACTGATTATGATTATCCTTCTAATTGCAAGGTTTTTTACTGTGATTTTAAAGATATTAAGGAAAGAATCCAAAAGTTATATCCGTTCAAGATAAGTCTTACAAAGCCATATAAATTATGTGACTATAGACCTGCTTATGGTCAAGTATTTGAAAATGATATAAAAGGATACGATTTTTGGGGACATTGTGATATTGATTGTATTTTTGGAAAATTATCTAATTTTTTGAAAGAGGATATTCTAAAATATGATAGAGTGTTTAGATTAGGACATTTATGTTTATATAAAAATAACAAAGATGTTAATAGCCGATATCTGTTACCTATAGATAATATATACAGATATAAAGAAGTGTTTCAAACAGAAGATAACTGCATTTTTGACGAAAAAAACACAAATAATGATATTTGCATTGAAACTATATGGGAAAAATATGGATTTAGTCATATGTATTACGATAATATAATTGCTAATGTTCACTATAAATCAAGCAAATTTGTATTACTTTACCAAGATGATAATAATAATTATAAAAGAGAACATAAAAAAAATATGTTATTTTTTTGGTTTAAGGGAAATCTATATTTATTATATCTAGATAATAATAAATTAATTAAAAGAGAATATGCCTACATTCATTTCATGAGAAGAAATATGAAAACTTTAGGTTACAATGACTACGGATTAAAAATAGTTCCAAATAAATTAATTGCAATAGACAAAATTCCAAACAATGTTGATGAGTTTAAAAAAGAAAGAAAAGTATATTTTACATTTCAATTTTTTACATCAAGATACAAAAATTTTAAGATTAAATTTAAAAATTATCTTAAAAATAAAAGTGTATAATCAACAAAAATTTATTAAGTAGTGTAATTTCTTTTATAGCAAAAGAAACTATATTTTTCACTTAATTATAGACTATAAAATATATGATTTTTAAATAATAATTATTGATGATAATTTGAAGGCAACATTTTAGAATTGGTGAGTACTTCTTTCTATAAAACATCTAAGAGTAGAAATTTATTTAATCTTTAGTATGGGGACGTTATTTAAAACTCAAATATATGAAAATTTTTCTTTTAATGAAAATTATGAATTTAAGTAGGGAGAAAGAATAAAATGTTTTATGTAATATTATCTACGTTTTTACTTCTATTTTGTTATATGCTAAATTTTTTTAATATTAATAGTATATTGATTTCAATTATTTTTATTGTTTGTATGTCTTTTATATTAATATTAAAAATACTAAATTTAAAGGATGATTCGTTTTTTAAAGTAATATTAATTTTAGCTCTATTAGCAAGAATCATATTTGTTTTTACTGATGTTTACTTATTTAGATTGCCAGATGCAGGAGCTGATGATGATACTTTTTATAAAACCGCTTATCAATATTATATAAATGAAGAAAAGTTTAATTTTAATACTTATGGTGGCTATTTTACTTACATAATTTACTTATTGATGAAAATTATTGGTTCAGAGAGAATAGGAGTGCAATACATAAATGTCATCTTTTCGATGATATTGTTATTTACTTTAATGAATATTTTAAATAAATTAAAAATTGATATTAAATACAAAAAAATTATAATGTTATCATTGTGTTTTATGCCTTATTTAATGTTCTCTAATAGCATTTTAAGAAGAGACACCTTAATATCAACATTTTTAATATTATCAATTAAAGAATTTATTAATTGGATTTATGATAAAAAAATTAAATTTTGCATAAAGTCGTGTTTATATGCTATTTTGGCATCACTATTTCATGTCGCTGTAATATTTACTTTTGCAATATATTCAATTTTTTATGTATTATATAATCATAATTTTAAAAAAGTTAAAATTGCTGGAATAGGTAATATAAAGATTATTATAATTTCTACTATATTATTAATATTTGGATTTTACTTCTTTACTAATTTTAACACTAAATTTTCATCTGTTGATTCTATTGATGATATTTACAAACAGGTTAATAGGTCAAAAGGAGGATCAGTATATTTAACAAATGTTAAAATAAATACTTTACCGCAACTAATAATATGGGCTCCAGTTAAACTTTTTTATTTTATCTTTTCTCCTTTACCTTGGAATTGGAGAAATATATTAGATATGGCTACATTTTTTTTAGACTCTTGTGTTTACTTATATTTTTTTGTAAGTTATATAAAATCTAAAAATAAAAGCTCAAGTTCTAAATGGTTGTTTTTATGTTTCTTGGCAGTTGGTCTAGTTTTTGCACTTGGAACATTTAATAGTGGAACAGCCATAAGACATAGATACAATATATTGCCGTTTATTGTTGTAGCTTATGCAATAGAATATAGTAAAAAAGCAAAAATTCAAGATAAAAAACAAGAAATAACAAAATATAATTTGAAAGAAGCCAATTAATTTAACAAAAAAATGAAATGGTTTTAGAAAAGTATTCACATAAATTTATAATTATTAATAAAATTTTTAGTTTGATTTTTTATAAAATTAAAATTTTAAAAATTATTTTAAAGATAATTTGAGGGAATGTATTATTAATATTTTGTGAAAATCTATTAAAAACAAATTCACTACAAATTATGAATAATAAAGGAAGGAGTTTATTATATAAATGACTAAATCAAGAACTGAAGCATCTATTAGAAATGTAATAATTTCAATTGCAGAACAATTGATAACATTATTACTGATGTTTATTCAACGTACTTTTTTAATTAAATATTTAGCAACTGAGTATTTAGGAATTGAAGGTTTGTTTACTAATATACTTTCGTTACTTAGTATGCTAGAGCTCGGATTTGGTAGTGCATTAGTTTATTCAATGTATAAGCCAATGGCAGAAAATGATGAGGAAAAAATTAACTTACTAATGAAATTGTACGCCAAAATTTATAATACAATTGGTACTATAACATTAATTGTGGGTTTTTCATTAGCACCTTTTTTAAATTTTTTTATCAAAGAAATGCCAAATATATCTAATATATCACTTATATATTGTATGTATGTATTAAATACTGCTTTGTCATACTTCTTTGTATATAAGTCTTCTATTATTACTGTTGCACAAAACCAATATATTATAACTATCAATAAATTTATTTTTACTGTTATTCAAAATATAGTTCAAATTTTTGTGTTAGTATTCTTAAAAAATTATATAATATATTATTTGATAACAATTATATTTACATTATTTACCAATATATCGATTTCAATAATTGCTAACAAGCAATTTCCGTTTATTAAAAATAAGTCTATTGGAAAATTAAGTAAAAAAGAAGTAAAGGAAATAAAAAATTATGTTTCAGCTATATTTATAAATAAAGTTGGTTGGACAATCTTAAATGGGACAGATAATTTATTAATATCCAAATATATAGGTGTTGTAGTAGTAGGTATTTATTCCAATTACTTATTAATTATTAATGCAATTCATGGCTTAATTCAAAGAGTATTTACTTCAATAACAGCTAGTGTTGGAAATTTAGGAACAGAAGAAAATGCAATAGCCTCACATAAGGTTTTTAAAAAAGTTCTTATGATAACTAATATTTTAGCTGGGACTTGCAGTATATGTTTATACATATTATTAAATCCATTTATTTATATGTGGATTGGAGAAAATTTTGTTTTTTCAAACATAACAGTTGCACTTATTGTTACAATTTTTTACATAGAAACTATTAGGAGAGCTGCTTATACTTTTTATGAAGCGTATGGTTTATTTATTCATTTTAAATATAAACCTGTTTTTGAAGGAGTTACTAATTTAGCTATTTCAATAATTTTAGGAAAATTAATTGGAGTCAATGGTATTCTTTTAGGAACAATTATATCATTGTTATTATTTACATTTTGGATAGAGCCTTATATTTTATATAAATATGTATTTAATAAAAAAGTAAAAAGTTATTTTCTAACAATAGGAAAGTATTTTATTATTTTCATGATTGAATGGATTTTATGCTTTGTAATAACAAGTTTCTTTAAAAGTTATACTATAGTTAACTTTATTTTGAAATGTATTGTATGTTTATCTATACCAACATTTGTATACTATATATTGTTAAAAAATACTGAAGAATTTAACTTTTTTATAGATTTAAAAGACAAATTATTAAATAAATTGAAAGGTACAAAATAAATTAAAAATATATTAGTAATAGTAATTAGAGAAACTTTAATTTAATATTTTGTAAAAAGAAGGATTTATGCTTAAAATCCTTTTTTTTTACAATCAAATTATACTTCGAGTTATACCTTATAAGTTTTATATGCTATATAATACAACTTTTATTTTAATTATTATCAGACTTTTTAAAAAGATTTGCTACAAATAATAACACTACTGCTAAAATAATAAGAATTATTGGTATTACAGTAAGATATTTTAACACTTCATTTGCAAAGTTTATTATAATATCTGATATATTTCTATTATATATATTTAGTTTATGGTCTATAAATACTTTTGGAGCATATAAAACAATACCTGAAGAAAGTAAGTTATAACTGTTCCATATAATAAGAAAAATTATATAACATTATTATAAATAATCTTTTATTGTTCTTGATTTTCATTTACATTATCAAAAAACAAATTGAAATTAGTATATCTTTTTAAAGAATTATTATCTTTTTTTATAAATTCCCATGTTTCTTGATAATCTTTATTCAATGCAAATTCTTCGTTACTAATAAAATTTATGAATTCCATAGGGTTATAATAAAATTCATCTTCAAAATCTTGAGCAAGTTTATTTTTTTCTTCTCTAGTAGCATTTTGAATATTATGTAATACATGTTCTAGATTTGTGGAGAAGAAAAAAACTTTATAAGGAATTGTACCAATCATTTTTGTAGAGCTTAACTTATTTAGCATTGAAGATTTAGATTTATTCCTATCTATAATAGATTGAACATTTTTAGTTTTAATTTTTTCTGGAGTATATTCTACTTTTTCATTATCATGATATACTACATTTTCAGGATTAATATAAGCACCATCTAAATCTACAATATGAACAATTTTTAAAATATCTTTTTTCTCAAAATAATTTCTAAGTATTGGCTTTTTTATCTCATCATTAACTTTTTTTAATATATTTGATGTATTACTTAATCTATCAGAGGTAATGTCTGTATTTACTATATGAAAGAAAACTTCTTTAGAATCAATAATCTTTTTTAAAATCCTAGATAATGAAGTTTCTTCTGTTGGACCTTCTACTATAAATAATATAACTTTCTTAGATGGCATTACGTTTATCACCTGCCAATCTAAATGCTCTACGTATTTCGTCATTATCTGTAGGATTATATAATTCTTCTTTTTGTCCTCCTAAATTGATACTTCTTATATACATAGATCTTAAATTATGATTCTTTTTTAAATTATTAAATTTAACATATCTATTTTCTATATTTGTAGTTGTAAAATATATTGAATCTTTGTTTAGTAACTCTAAAGGTCTTAAATTGTGAGAAGTAAATATTAGCTGACCTTTTCCACCTTTTTCTATAATAGTTAACATTTCACCGAGTAAGAATTCATATATTCCTGAATCTAGTTCATCAACAACCATGCAAATAGACTCATTATTATACATTGCTATTAATGTACTTAAAATAGATATTATTTTTTTTATACCCTCTGACTCATATTTAATTGGTAAATATTTGTCATTTTTTAATGTTAATAATTCAACAGTAATTTCTTCTTTTCCCTGTTCATTAATTTGTTTTCCATATTCATGTAATTCTACATTTAAACCAGGTACAATCTTATTTAGAACAATATTCATTTTAGATATTACCTTGTTTATTATTGAATATACAGATTCATCAATAGAAGTAGGACCATTTAATCCTATTACAATGTCGCCTGATGCAATACCTTCATTTTCTTCTAATCTAAAGCTAAAAGGTATAAAATAGTCCAAACTAATGCCTCCAGAATGATCATTTTTTATAACAAAAAAATTACACTTAGAAAAATAAGTAAGAGTATTAATTATTTTTAATATTTCTCTATCTTTTAATGATTTATCTAAAATTTGTACTACTTCATCATTAAATATGAAAGACCTATTTTTTTCAGATGCTAATTTTTGAGCTACTTTTATATTTACAAGGTTTTCTTTATCTTGTGATATAATTTCATTTAACTTTAATTTTGGTGTTAAAAAATCTTCTAAGTTATTTGCATCATAGCATAATGCTGTAACCTTATTTGTCCATTTTTCTTTTTTCATAGAATAGGATAGTACTTCTTTGCTAATTTTTATATTTTTTTCATTAATTTTTTCTAATTCAAGTTTATAATTTACCAAAAATTTATCATCATCTTCAATATAAAAATCTACACTTATAGACGCAGTATTTGAAAATAAATTTACATAATTTGCAGCATCATTAGGTAAGCTAAAGCCTATCATAATTCTTTTAATAAAATCACAAGCATTAACTAATGCTGTTTTACCTGAGCCATTTTGACCATATATTCCTATAATTTCTGCTTTAGGGTTATAAGTTTCCTCATTCTTAGGGTCACTCTTAAATTCTATAGTTCCACAACCAACATTCTTAAAATTTTTTAATTCTATTTTTTGGATTCTAACGATTTTCATGATAATCCCCCCATTATACAATAATTTTAACATATATCATGTATTATGTCAAGATATTTTTAAAAAACGGTACATTTTGTTCCTTTTTAAAAATATTATATGCAAATAATACAAATTTATTCACAACAATAAGAATAAATTTTCTTTATTATAATTATTCCATTTAAGATTTTATACCAATTTATATCTATTATAGAGATTTTATATAATTATTTTTAGCCAACCTTCCTACAATAAAGCTCATAGGAATCTTGTATTTTTTAGATTTTTCTAGCAAATTATTCTCAGATATATCTTTTAATATTTCATTCCAAACATCATTACTAATCATTACTTCTAAAGCAAATTTATCAGTTCTTTTTTCTCTTTCTTCATCTCCATCAATTATTGTCTTATTTTGTGCCATATTGTAATCACTTTTACAATGTCCAAGTTCGTGGAATAGTTAAAATAGAAAGAGTCTTTTCCAGAGTAATTTGATGTTATATATATATCAGGTGTTTTTGCTTTAATCTTAAAGCATCCCCTAACTTTTGTTCTAGATAAAGCTTTTTCAGATAGTATATAACACTTTTAAAAAATTTCAGTGTTTTGATAAAATTATACATTAT
The DNA here is from genome assembly GCA_947631415.1 of uncultured Clostridia bacterium. GTDB lineage: Bacteria > Bacillota > Clostridia > TANB77 > CAG-465 > CAG-465. The sequence goes on along the minus strand of CANRLG010000020.1, from coordinate 5,404 downwards.
AGTCAAGTTTTTTCATATTTTTGAAAAAACTTGACTATAATGTATAAAAAGAGTATAATTAAAATAACTGGAGGAATTGCTATGAAAAAAATAGAGAGGGAAGATTATTTATCAATATTAAAAAATTTTAAAGATCAACAAATTATAAAAGTCATAACAGGAATAAGAAGATGTGGTAAATCTACTTTATTGGAGTTATTTCAAGAATACCTATTAAAAGAAGGTGTATTAGAAAATCAAATTATATCAATTAATTTTGAAAATATGGATTATGAAGAATTACAAGACAGAAAAAAATTATATGATTACATAAATTCAAAACTGGTAAAAGGTAAAAAAACATATATATTTTTAGATGAAATCCAAAATGTAAAAGAATTTGAAAAAACAGTAGATAGTCTATTTATAAATAAGGATATAGACTTATATATTACAGGCTCAAATGCTTATCTTCTTTCATCAGAACTTGCAACATTACTTACTGGAAGATATATAGAGATAAAAATGTTACCATTATCATTTAAAGAATATTTATCAGCATTTGATGATAAAACTGATATTTCAAGAAAATTTAGAGACTATTTACAATATAGTTCATTTCCTCAGGCTATAGAATTATATAAAGTAAATCCTGAAAATATTAATTTATTCTTAGATGGAATATACAATACAATTTTATTTAAAGATGTGATGCAAAGAAAAGGTATTGTAGATAAAAATACTTTAGAAAGAGTAACTAAATATCTATATGATAATATAGGTAATAGAACAAGTATGAAAAGTATCAGTGATAATATAGAAGGACTAGAAAAAAATAACTCATATAATACTGTTTCAGCTTATGTTCAAGCTTTAATAGATAGTTATTTTATATATAAAGTGAGTAGATTTGATATTAAAGGAAAAGATTTTTTAAAAACTCAAGAAAAATACTATGCAATAGATATAGGACTTAGATATTATATGTTAGGTCAAAGTTCTGGTAAAGATATGGGACACATATTGGAAAATGTAGTTTATCTTGAATTGTTAAGACGAGGATATGAAGTTTATATAGGAAAGTATGATGATTTAGAAGTTGATTTTGTAGCAAAAAACTCTAAAAATACAATATACTATCAAGTTGCTTTAACTACGAGAGAAGATGAAAGCACAAATAATAAAATTTTGGAAAGAGAATTAGCACCTCTAAAAAAAATAAATGATAATTATCCTAAATATATACTAACTTTAGATGATGATTTAGATGCTGATTTTGATGGAATAAAGAAAATAAACGTGCTAGATTGGTTACTTACTTAACACTTTTTTAAGATAAAAAATAACATAATAGAACCCAAACAAACTATTCTAATAAGTTGTTTGGGTTCTATTACATTTGTTTATAGAATTATCAATACAATATTTTATTTGCATTATAATCTTTATACTTTTCGGATGGTTTACTTAAAATATACTCTAATACTTCATTTTTTTCATCATTGGTTAGTTTATTTTTGTAAATAAGACTTTTAAACTTATTTACAAATTCTCTTCCATCAAGGGTATATACAACATTTTTTGAAAAATCTCTAAAATAAACTTTATCTAAAGAGGATTCTGCTGAATCTTCGGAAAGAAAATATAGTTCATTTTTTATATTATGTGCAATGTTTCTTGATGCTTCATATATTGATTCACTTTCTGTTATATGCACAATAGAATAAAACTCATCGTCTGTAGGTACGACTGAAACCTCATTACTAAATATCCCTTCTCCATATAGCTTTAAAGCATCTGTATATGAAACATCTAATTTAATATTATCATATCCATTCTTACTTATTAAATAATTATCCATTGTACTATTTAAGAGTTTAATATCATATTTTTTTAATTGCTTTCGCATTTCATTGTCAATTTTTGATTTAAAGTTTTCTTCTTTAATTAGTATCGCACTATTTAATTTTATATAAATACTTTCTCTTAAATATTTAATAATTTTTTGTTTATTAATATTATTTTTACACCAACGTTTAATTTCTGGTGTAACACTCCAAATATCATAAGAATGTAGTTTATCGTATTTGGTCATTTCTTTTTGTAAATTACATAGTGTATTTATATTAGAAAATAAAGTCTCTTTTGTTTTCTTGTTAAAACTATTACATACGTTATTATATTGTTTCTCAATAACACGACATAAAGCATCATATTTACGGATTAAATCTTCTTTAACATATATTGAAAGTGTATCTTCAAAATCATCCATTGAGTTAATGAATTCATTTATACCAGGTTTTTCATTATTTAATTTTAATTTATTTGTCATAAGATGTAATTTTTGTTTATTATTTTTATCAGAAAATTCCATATATGACTCTATACATTTAGAACCTACCACTAATTTTTTATTATTAATTTTGTTCCTTAGAAAAAATAAATATTGTAGATGCTTCTTACCGCAAAGTTCACATATATTAGCTGTATCTGTTTCAGATTGCTCTATTGTATAATCAACATCCCATTCATCACAACACTTTATATAAAAATCCCTATATAAAGAACCATTGATAAAGCTTTTTTGTTGTTCAGTAAATTTTTCCAAATCTGCCTCCGATATACTAGAACAGTTATTTTTTATACAGTAATCTTTTATCCATTTGTATTCATCTCTATCTGTGAAAGAAGAATTGACTATAATTTTCAAATTTCTTCTGTCAATAATATCATCATTTTTTCTAAAGCTCATATAATTCCCCCTTATAATATTTAGAATAATAATTTAAACTTTTATTTAACACTAAAAAGAATAAATAAACCGAATTATACTTATATACATTTTACGACCGTATTTTCAAAATGTCAATATTTATAATAGGTGAGGGTTATAACAAATTGGCACTATGGATTGCAAGATGCGATGAACTATCTAGCAATCAAATTGTAAATGAATACGATAATTCAAAATTTAATGAACTTAGTCAAAAATTACAAAAATATTTGTATACAGAAAATTATAATTGTATCTGAAAAGGGTTTATCTGGAACAAAAGTTAGAGGAAAAACACCTGCTATATATACAACATCTAATTACTCTGGAAAAGATTCTTTTTACTTTTAACTTTTTCATGAACTTGGACATTGTAAAAGTTAATATAGCTCAAAATAAAACAGTAATTGATGGGATGAAGAAATAGAACAAAGAGCTGATAACTTTGCTTTAGAAGTGATGATTAATAGTTATGTTTGGAATAAAATATTAAATGACATATCTGAGAGTAATATACTAGAAATATCTAAAAAATATAAATTAGTATGATAGTATTAACCTATACAAAATAAAATAAAGTCTTAAATATAAAAGTTTATAATTTGGTATATCATATTTACTTAAATTACATAATAAATGTTATAGAAAATATAGATATTTATGCTCTATAATTGACAAATAGGGATAATTGTGGTAAAATGTGCACGTAAAGAAAGGAGCGCAAAATTATGAAAAAATTAAAATCTGTTTTTGTTGCTATATTTGCATTAGTTTTAGTATTAGCTCCTTGCATTAACGCAGCTACTGCAGAAGATATTGTTTCTTTTGCAAAACAAGAGCATGTTCTTGCAGGACAAAGAGTTGTTTTAACAAGTGCAGATGTACAAAAAATTGTAGATTTCTTTAATGAAAATGAAATAACTGCTGAAGAAGGAGATTTTATTTTAGATAAAGTTAAAGAAGCTATTGATGTAACTAATAAAGATAGCTCTAATGGTTTAGAAGCTATGTCAGCAGCTGCAAAGCAAGAAGTAATATCTTTACTAAATGAGGCTGGTAGCGTTGTAGGAGTAACAGTAACTTACAATTCAGCTGATAAAACTATGGACATTTTTAAAGATGGTGTAAAAATAGATGCAATTAACTTAAGTGATTTATTACCATATACTGGATCTAACGCTGTAGTTTATATTGCATTAGCTATAATAGCTGTAGCAGCAATTGCCGTGTTTGCTGTAGCTAACAAAGGAAAATTAGTAAATGCAAAATAGTTTTTTAAAAGCAATTAAGGCAACTATTACTCAAATAATAGTTGCTTTTATATTTGCTTTTATTATTATTTTTGGAGTATATACTTTATCTAATAAAGAAATTAACATGGCTGTTTCTTTAATTAATACAATTTCAACAGGACAAGGTAATACTTCAAAAGAAAATGAAGTTATAATGCAAGTCTTAGATTCAGGAGAAAGTATTATAAAAAATCGCCCTTATTACGGACAACAATATGGTACTATAACAATTGAAAGTGCTAACATAAACTTACCTGTATTTTATGGAGATGCAGTAAGTGTATTAAAAAATGGTGTTGGACATTCAACAAGTAGCTATATGCCTGGAGCAGGTGGCTCTATAATAATGTGTGCTCATAATTCAGCAAATAAATTTAGGAACTTATCTAAAGTAAATATAGGAGATATCATTGAAATTAAAACTAATTATGGTATCTTTAGATATAAAGCATATGATATGCAAATTATACAAGAAACTGAAAAAGAAAAACTTCCTATTCAAGATGAAAAAGAAATTTTAATGATATTTACATGTTATCCTTTTAATGCATTAGGATATACAACAAGTAGATATGTAATATATTCTGAATTATATGAATGGGAAGCTTTATAGGAGGGAAAAATGAAAAAGTTAACATCATATATACTAACATTTTTATTAGTAATTTTTCTAGTAGCATTAGTTTCAATTACTTGCATTAAAGAAAAAGCTTTAAATATTAATAACGTTCTAAAAATATTTGATAATGTAAATTTTTATAAGAACACATATAAAACTTTAAATGAAAATTTTTCAAATTATATGGAACAGTCAGGACTTGATGAAAGTGTTATAGAAAATATTATTACTGTAGAAGATATCAAAACTGAAATAAGAAATTGTATAGAAAGTATTTATAATAATACTCAATACACTGTAAATAAAGAAGAAATTGAAAAAAGATTACATGATAATATTAATAACTATTTAGCAGAAAATCATAGAAAATTAAATTCTAATGAAGAAAAGTCAATATCAACACTTGTTTCAAAAATTTCAAGTTTATATGCATCTGAAATTTTTCCAATAGATTTAATATCCAAGGTAAATATAAATGTGAAAAAGATTAGTAATTTAGTAAATATAGCAAATGTAGCTTTATATGTTTGTATTGGACTTTTATTATTCTTTTTAGTTATTATAAACATAAAAAATATAATGAAAGTTTTAAATTATATTGGGGTATCATTACTTTCTTCAGGGATTGTTTTATATGCTCCAAAAATGTTTATAGACCATAAATTACATATAAACGATATAAATATATATAATAGAAATATATCAGATATTATAATAAACTTTATAAATGATGTATTAAAT
>CANRLG010000019.1 GCA_947631415.1 uncultured Clostridia bacterium | reverse complement strand
TAGGAAAAGCTATAGTCCTCTTGTTTCAAGGGGCTGCAGCTTTTTTCTATCTTTAAACTGTCAAATTTGGGATTATACTCTTAATGTATAACTTTGTCAAATTGACATAATTCGTTATTTTGTTTATTTTTTCTACTACTCCAATTTTTATCTAAAAAAGTCAAATAATTTTGTAAACTTTTTAATGTTTTTTTGTTAATTTCTTGACAAATATATTATATAATAGTATAATAAAGTACTCGCAAATGATTTGCGTATTTTTTATAGGAGGCTATATAATGTTAGATGTGTTTATAGATGCATTGCTAGACTCACTTAAGATATTACCCTTTTTATTTTTATCTTATATACTAATTGAGTTTATTGAGCATAAATCATCTGAAAAACTTGAAAAAGCATTATCTACCTCTGGCAAATATAGTAAAATAGTTGGAAGTATGCTAGGTATTATTCCACAATGTGGTTTTAGTGCAGTTGCAGCAAACTTATTTTCTAGTCGTGTAATAACAATGGGAACACTTATTGCAGTATTTCTTGCTACAAGTGATGAAGCAATTCCTATTCTTCTTACATATCCAGAAAAAAGTAAAGATTTATTATTAATACTTGGCATAAAATTTATTATTGCTGTTATATTTGGTACACTTGTTGATTTATTATTTACAAAGAAAAAAACAGTAAAACAAAATTCACAAGATATGCACGAACATATACATGATATTTGTAAAGACTGTGATTGTGAACATGGAATATTAAAATCTAGTATAAAACATACTGTCATGATATTCCTATTTCTTTTAGTTTTCTCTGTAGTAATTAGTGAACTAATATATTTTATTGGTGAAGATATTTTCTCCAAAATAATATTATCTGGTTCAATATTTCAACCATTTATATCTAGTATAATTGGACTTATCCCAAACTGTGCCTCATCAATACTATTAACTAAATTGTATGCAGAGGGTTCACTTAGTTTAGGAGCAATAATATCTGGACTTTCAACAGGAGCTGGAGTTGGAGGTATTCTATTGATTAAGACAAATAAAAATATGAAAGAAAATTTAAAAATTTTAGGACTTGTATACTTTATTGGGGCATTTTGTGGAATTATCATTGATTTTATTACAAGGCTTATTTAACCTTGAAGAAAGATTTTATATTTGATGTATTGAAAAATACGCCAAATTCATTGACTGCCGAGGAAATTTATAATGATGTTTCACAAAAAGTTAAAATTAATCTTTCTACAGTATATAGAACATTAAATAACTTAGTAGAAAAAGAAATTGTTACAAAAGTAGTAAGACAAGATAAAATTGCATACTATGAATTAGCAGATGAAAATAGTAATAACAAATACTATATGATTTGTGATGTTTGTAATAATGCTTTTCCTACAGATATTTTAGATGTTAATAAATTAACTAGAAAGATTAAAAGAGAAACTGGTTTTAATATAACTAGTCAAACATTAGAATTTCATGGTATATGTCCTGAATGTACAAAAAAATCTAAAATATAAAAATTTTGGATTATTACAAAGAAAAAAGCACTTTAATATTATTTTTAAAGTGCCTTTTTTTGCCAAAAAAAAAAGAACTAACCTTAACAGATTGTTCTTTTGTTGGTAGCGGCAATTGGAGTCGAACCAATGACCTTTCGGGTATGAACCGAACGCTCTAGCCAACTAAGCTATGCCGCCAAATTTGTAACCTAAAACCATATTTGAGTTTCAAGCTACGAGTATTATTATACTACTTAAGTTATTTCTTGTCAATGTTTAAACTTAATTTTTATTAAGTCTATCATCAAAATATGGACTAATTTCTAGTAAGTCTTTATAATTTAGTTGTCTTTCTGCTTCATAAGCTACAATAGCTACTGCATTAGATAGATTTAGTGACCTTGTTATTTCTCTCATAGGAATTCTAGCCGCATTTTCAAAGTTTTCTAAAATATAATCTTCTGGTAATCCCCTAGTTTCTGGCCCAAATACTAGGTATGCATTATCTTCATATTTTAAATCTGTATGAGCTTTCTTAGATTTTGTAGAAAGCAAATATATCTTCTCTCCCTTTGTCTTTTCTTTAAATTCTTGTAAATTTTCGTAATATATTATATTTACTTTATCCCAATAATCTAGTCCTGCTCTTTTATAATTTTTTCTTACTGCACTATCTGAAATATCAAAACCAAAAGGTTTTACCATGTGAAGTGTAGCTCCTATAGCTGCACAAGTTCTTGCAATATTTCCTGCATTTACTGCTATTTCAGGTTCTACTAATACTATATTTAAAGACACTTCTATCCCTCCACTATTTTTTTAACTTTTTCTTCTAATACTTCATCATAATTAACCCAGTCATTAACATCAATTATTCTGTAACCACATTCTTCATTTTTATCTTTTACAATGACTTTTTCAATTCCTGCATTAATTACAACTCTTTTACACATAGAACATGAATCTATATAATCTAGTAATTCTCCAGTCTTAGCATCACGTCCTACCATATATAATGTAGAGCCTATTATATCTCTTCTTGCAGCAGATATAACTGCATTTTGCTCTGCATGAACAGCTCTACATAGTTCATATTTTTCTCCACTTTTAATATTTAGTTTTTCTCGAGCACAATATCCAAGGTCTATACAATTCTTTCTGCCACGAGGTGCTCCGTTATATCCTGTTGCAATTATTTCATCATTTTTTACTATTACTGCGCCATAATTACGTCTAAGGCAAGTTGCTCTTTTAAGTACAGTATCTGCAATTTCAAGATAATAATTTATCTTATCTATTCTATTATTTTCCATATTATTTCACCTATTTCTATACAATTAAATCGTGTTCACCAGGTAATGCTTTATCGTTATTATTATTTAATGAGTTTAAGTATATTTTATTATTTATTTTATGCCTTTTGTATTTTACTATTTCTTTTCTTCTTTTTTGCATTTTTTTAAGAATAGGAACAATATCACAAAGGTTTTGCATATACATATCTAAAGTAGTAACTTCTCCTTTAGTAATATAACCTGCAAGACCGTATAGCTCATCTCCCATTATTTCTTCTGTAATAATACCATGAATTAATTTTTCTTCTTCTGTTTCTCCACCATTTATTATTGCATTATATTGAGATGCTGTTAATTTAACAATTGGTGAAAATTCTACTTTATTATATCCATCTTTTGTACGCATAAGTGCGACAGACATCAATTCTCCTCTGCCATTTTCACAAACATCTGCTACATAATGAAATGAGTATTCTGCTTCAACTCTTATTCCTTCATTTTTACTCTTAAAGTCTTTGAATACTTCTTTCATATCTGTATCTAATAGATTAATTACAAATCCAGGTTTCATCCTGTTTGTAGGAATTTTTTCTTTTTTTGCAACTGCTATTACATATTCATCTATATTTTTATAAAAACGTCTTTGTATGTACCTTTTAAACACTTCTAATTTTACACTCGAAATCGAATGGTCTACTAAAATAATAACTTTTTTGTTATTTTCTATTTCAAAACTAAAGTCATCATCAATATCTTTAACAACAACATTTATCTTTGCCATATATCTTCTCCTTTTATGATTTTATACAAGTAATATATTATCATAAAGAGTTGTCAAAGTCAATGAAAAAGAGAGATACAACTATGTACCTCTCAATATATTTTTAAAGTGAAAGTTTATCTATATCTTGAACTTCTGTGTATAAAAATCTCATACCATTTGAACAGATAATAGCCCAACTTGCATTATTTACTTTAACCTTACATTCATATTTTGTATTTCCAGTTTTTTTATCATGCATTAAAAGTTTTTTAGATATTGCTTTTGGTATCCCATCTGTTTGAACAGTGTCAGACCTTTTTACGCCATTTATTGTTGATTCAATCATACTATACTCTGTATTAGGATTAATGTGTTTAATTCCCTTTAAGTTATACTTTTTCAATAACTTAATGAATGATTCACATCTAAAATATGCAAATCTCTCATCAATTCTTCCACCAGAAAGTGTAAGAACTCCATTTTTAATTCCTTCACCTTTTGGTGTCACAAATCCATACCTTAAATTTTTAACCTCTTTACTATTCGGTGTTTTTAAGGTAAGTTTTGCGTATCCGTTATTTTTTACATTATAACGTATACAATATTCTCCATCTGAATAAGTTCTTTTAGCCTCACACTTTATTGTGCCATCTTTTTCGATTCGAGCTATCCAACCATTGCCTTCGACTCTCTTCTTTTCAAATTTATTTTGATATTTTCCATTGCTTTCAACAAAGTCGCCATTTTTGATAATAAGAACAAGATTTGCCATATTACAATCCTCCTATTTCTTAAAATTTGAATTATCTTATGTCTTAAAGTAAATCTACTTTAAATAATTCCTCCTTTCATAACGTTTTTCTATTATACCACTTTTGTGTTGTTATGTCAACTATAAAATGTTAATAAAAAAGACCTAGACTAAATGTCTAAGCCTCTTTATATTTTATTCTTCTACTTCTTCATCCTCATCTTCTTCAACGTTATCACGTCTTTTTAATAATGGATATAGAACAACATCTCTAATATTATAACTACTTGTTAAGAATTGTAGAAATCTATCTATTCCTAATCCCCAACCAGAAATTGGTGGCATACCATATTCCATTGCCTTAATATATTCATGGTCAATAGACATAGCTTCTTCATCACCATTTTCTTTAAGCGTATTTTGTTCAATAAATCTCTTTTCTTGCTCTTCAGAATCTACAAGTTCTGAATATCCATTTATTATTTCTTGTCCATTTACTATAAGTTGGAATCTATCAACATAATCTTGATTTTCATCATTACTTCTAGCAAGTGGAGATAAATCTGTTGGATGACCTGTTAAATATGTTGGTTTAACTATATATGGTCTTGAAACCTTTTTGTATAATGTATCTATTAAATTTCCACGACCTAAAGACTCAATATTCTCTTCATCAAGAACAATATTTCTATTTCTTATTTCTTCAAGTAAACTTTGTGCTGTAGGGAACTTGTCTATATCTATTCCACAGTCTTTTATAAGAAGGTCTCTAAATGATACTTCTTCCCATTCTTGTCCAAAGTCAATATCAGTTCCAGATATATTTACAACTGTATTTCCATCATATAACTTAGAAATTATATAAATTACCATTTCTCTTAATAATTTCATATTATCTCTATAGTTATAATATGCACTATATCCTTCAACCATTGTAAAATCTTGTAAATGGTTTACACTTACACCTTCATTTCTAAAGTCTCTAGCAATTTCAAATACATTTGTAAATCCACCAACAATTAATTTTTTAAGAGTTAACTCTGGAGATATTCTTAAATATACATCTGCATCATAAGTATTATGATGTGTAATAAAAGGTCTGGCAGTTGCACCTGATGGTGTGTTTTGAAGTACTGGTGTATCTACTTCAATAAAGCCTTTATCCCATAGAAATTCTCTCATTAATTTTATAAAATTAGATCTTAATAGAAATCTTTTCTTAGTTTCATCATTCATAATTAAATCTAGGTGTCTTTCTCTATAAAGAATTTCTTGATTAGAGATACCATGGAATTTTTCAGGAAGTGGTCTTATTGCCTTTCCTAAAAATTGGTAGTTTGACATTTGAATAGATTTTTCACCTGCTTGTGTTGTAAATATTTCACCTTCAACACCAATGAAATCTCCTACATCTAATGTAGCATGTAGTAGTTTATATGCTTCTTCTCCTATGTCATCTCTTTTAACTACAACTTGTATTTTTCCCTCTATATCTCTTAAATCCATGAAACTAATTTTACCCATTTTTCTTTTAGATAAAATACGACCTGCAACTTTAACATTTTTTGTTCCATCTTCAAGATTTCTAGCATCCTTTAAAGAATGAGTAACTTCATATCTATCTGGATGTATATTTATACCTTGTTCTTCTAATAATTTTTCTTTTTCTAAACGGACTTTTTTTAATTCACTAATATCTCCCATACTTTTGCTCACTCCTAAACTATATTTGTATTATGACCTTTTAATCTCTAATACTTTATATTTTGCAATGCCATCTGGTGTTTCAACATCTACTTCTTCACCTTTCTTCTTTCCAAGCAAAGCTTTTCCAAGAGGTGATTCGTTAGAAATTTTATTTTCAGCAAGACTTACTTCTGTTCCACCAACAATGCTATATGTAACTTCTTCTTCAAATTCGTAATCATAAAGTTTTACTTGTGTTCCAACACCTACTGATTTAGTAGAAACTTCATCATCTGAAACAACTTTAGCATTTCTTATAGTTGCTTCCATTTCAGCAATTTTTGTTTCAAGTAAAGCTTGTTCATTTTTAGCTTCTTCATATTCTGAGTTTTCAGATAAATCTCCAAACTCTCTTGCAATTTTTATTCTCTCAGCTACTTCCATTTTTCTTGTTCCTTTTAAATATTGTAGCTCTTCAACCATTTTTTTATAACCACTTTCGGTTAACATTATTTCTCTCTCTTCCATAAATTTTACCTCCTAAAATTTAACACTAATATTATACACTATATGTCAAGTGTATCCCAATTTTCGTAAATATAAATTTTACCTAATTTTGTTTTCCAATAATTTTCCTCTACCATGTCTAATGTATCGAAAATTTCTTTAATTTTTTCTTTATTTCTTAGATAAAACTTATATGCATTAGAATTTACATCTAAGTCACTATTGTTATAATCTAAGATAAATGAGCTTTTATTAGTTATATTAAAGTCTTTATTTGAAAAGACAAGGAGAATATTATAATCCATCTTCGGTAATTTGTCAAGAGTTTGCGTAGTTGTACCATATTCTTCATCAATTTTAGTTACAAAATCCAGTGTATAAAAATACTGTGCAGTTCTTGTTACAAGTACGTCTACCTGCCTATATTCTTTAATTGCATTTTCAATCTTTTCCTTAATGATATCATTTAGTTCATCTATTATATAAAGAACTCTTGCTTCATACTTTTCTATTCCAATTTTATGTAAAAAATTTTCAATGTATATATTGTCATTAACCAAAAGATTATTTTGCTCAGTAATATTTTTAAATTTTGCTCTTATATCCTTCATATCTGGCAAATAATCCACTTTTTTACTCTTTACCACATATATTTCTTTTCTTTTAAAAAGTGCTTTAAATATAACTTTTAAGCCCTTGTATTTTTTTATTTTTCTATTTAGCACTAAGTAATAATTATTTTCATATTTTCTTAGAAAATATCCTAAGTATTTATGTAGATTTTTTTCTAATCTATTATTATATTTATCACTATAATCTATAAAAAGAATATTCATATATAACCTCTTATTGTTATATATGAATATACTCTAATAATATTACTTCTTAACTATGTTTTTTATTACATTTCTGTTCTTAGTTCTATCTAATTTTTTATCTAGTAATTCTCTTAATCCATCAGGTGTTAAATCTCTTGTAAGCTTTCCACCTTCTGCAATAGAAATAGTTCCTGTTTCCTCTGAAACTACAACAACTAATGCATCAGATATCTCTGTAATTCCTACTGCTGCTCTATGTCTTGTTCCAACATTTTTTGGTACTGAAACTTCTGAGGCAAGTGGTAAAATACATTTTGCTGCAAGTATCTCTGAACCAGATATAACGATTGCTCCATCATGTAAAGGAGTACGTGGCATAAATATATTTTGAATAAGCTCAGATGTAACTTTAGCATTTAAAGGAATACCTTCCTTTAATACCTCAGACACTTTAGTATCTCTTTCAAATACTATTAAAGCTCCTATTTGTTTCATTGACATTATTTCTACTGCCTTTGTAACTTCTGAAATTGCATGTTTAACAAGTATATTGTCATCTATATCAAAGACATCTACAACTTTACTTCTTCCAAGTTTTTCAAATATATTTCTAAGCTCTGGCTGAAATACCACTATAAGTAGTATTATTCCAAGGGATAAGAACTTATCTAATAAGAAAGTTAAAATAACCATATTAGCAAGTTTGGCAATTAAATATACAACTGCCATCATTAATATTCCCTTAACTATTTTTCCTGCTCTTGTTCTTTTTATTATTTTACCAATATATACTATAATTAAAATTACAAATAAAATATCTATTGCTGTAACTATGTATCTGTAAGGACTTGTTAATTGTAACACATCTACTAAATGTGCCCAGGCACTATTTAAGTATCCAATTAAACTTTGCATTTATATTCCTCCTTAATGTCATTACATAGCTGCTACTAATGTAGCAAATACAGAGAATATCATTGTAAATGTTATAACACCAATTACAACGTAAGTTATAACTTTTCTTTTAATACTTGATGTATCCTTTTCTTTTTTCATATCCAATTCCTCCTTTATACTAACTACTATATATCAAATTTTCCTTCAAACCATTTTTCTAACTCATCAATATTAACTCTTTCTTGCTCCATTGTGTCTCTATTTCTAATTGTAACACAATTATCATTTTCAGAGTCAAAATCATAAGTAATACAATATGGTGTTCCTATTTCATCTTGTCTACGATATCTCTTTCCTATACTTTGAGATTCATCATAGTCAACCATATATTTTTTAGCTAGCATATCTCTAACTTTCATAGCACCCTCACTAAGTTTCTTAGATAAAGGTAATACTGCAACCTTAATTGGTGCTAGTGCTGGATGAAGATGTAATACTACTCTTGTATCATCTTCTGATACTTTTTCTTCATCATAAGCATTGCATAAGAATGCTAATGCTACTCTATCACATCCTAGAGATGGTTCTATACAATATGGTACGTACTTTTCATTAGTTTCAGGGTCTGTATAATTCATATCTTCACCTGAGAATTTCATGTGTTGAGATAAATCAAAATTAGTTCTATCTGCTATTCCCCATAATTCGCCCCAACCAAATGGAAATAAAAATTCAACATCTGTAGTAGCATTTGAGTAATGGCTTAATTCTTCTTTTGAATGGTCTCTAAAACGAATATTTTCTTCTTTCATTCCTAAGTCTAATAACCATTTTCTACAGAAATCTTTCCAATATTGATGCCATTCTAAGTCTGTTCCAGGTTTACAGAAAAATTCAAGTTCCATTTGCTCAAATTCTCTAATTCTAAATATAAAATTACCTGGTGTAATTTCATTTCTAAAAGCTTTACCAATTTGACCAATACCCATTGGAAGTTTTCTTCTAGTTGTTCTCATTACATTTTTATAATTTACAAATATACCTTGAGCTGTCTCAGGTCTAAGATATATTGTTGAAGTATTATCTTCTGTTACACCTTGAAATGTTTTATACATTAAGTTAAATTTTCTAATATCTGTAAAATTCTTACCTCCACATTTTGGACAAGGTATTTCATTTTCTTTTATGAAATTTACTAACTGCTCATCTGTCATACCATCAGCAATCATATCTTTTCCTTGAGCATGTGCCCATTCTTCTATCATTTTGTCTGCTCTATGTCTAGTTTTACATTCTTTACAGTCTATAAGTGGGTCTGAAAAACCACCAACATGTCCTGAAGCTACCCAAGTTTGTGGGTTCATAAGGATTGCAGCATCAAGACCTACATTGTATTTAGACTCTTGAATAAACTTCTTTCTCCAAATAGCTTTAATATTATTTTTTAATTCATTTCCAAGTGGACCATAGTCCCAAGTGTTTGCTAGACCTCCGTATATTTCAGAGCCTGGATATACATATCCCCTATTTTTGCATAAATTAACTATTGTGTCCATTGATTCTATCATTTTTTAGTCCTCCTTGTTTATTTCTATATCTAATACTCCTTTACTATCATTTACAATAGGGTCTGAGTCCATATTAAATACTATATGAAATACTCCATCTTGAATATAAAAATTCTCTAAATAAGTTATTTCATAATTATATTTTGACTCAGAAATTAGTTTATTAGATATAACATAATCTTTAACTTGTGATTTTATTAAATCTTTATAATCTTTTCCTAATAAATCTACAAGAACATCTGCTTGTGTTATTATAGATTTAGAAGCCAAATCTATATTGTATGTTGTAACTTTACGTGATGTTGATTTGTTTGAATCTGTATCAACTATTTGTTGGTCTACTATGATTGAAACAACTTTTTTTGTTCCTACAATATTATCATAATATTTGTATGAAACATTAAAAGAATAATTGCTTTCAGTTTTTCCACTTACTGCATTTTTTACATTTTCAAATCTAGTAGTATATTCTTCTGATATTTTTGCATCAATTTCTGTAAGTTCTTTACCATCTACATATATATTTGGTAAATGTATATCACTTACATAGCTTGGTGTTGTTTTATCTTCTGAAGTTACTTCTTTTATTTCATAATTCAAGTTCATAACTTGTTGTAATTTTTCTTCATCTGTTGACTCTACATTTTCAAGTGCGTTTGTATCTGTAATAGTATTTACATTTGAAAAACCAAGCATACGAGGATTATCCTCAAATTTTATTCCATAAGCCACAAATGCTCCACCAATAACTAGAAAAATTACTGTTATTACAGCTGGCCATTTAGTTGACTTTTTCTTTTCTGTATATCTAATTGTTTCCATTTAATCACCCTCGGATACATTTTACTACAAAAAAATTACTATTTCAACCAATTTAGCCATTTAATTTCATTTTATAATTGACTTAATATTGATGTCTATTCCAAATAAATTAATACCTGTCATCTTATCTATTTCTTTTGCTATAACTTTTTTTACTTCTTCTGATACACTTGGTATATTATACCCATATACTATTCCAATATCTATCTCTATTCTCATTCCATCAATGTACTTTTCTGTAAATACTTTTTCAACTCTTGCAATTCCTTCAATTTTACTAACAGAGTATCCTACTATTTCCTTTATTACATTATCTGAAATAATGAATTTTCCAAGATAACTATATGTTGGTCTAATTACTGTTTTTTCAGAAGACTCAGCCTCATATAGATTACTACTTTCACGTCTGTAAATATCAAACATACGAAGTGGGTCCATAAAATATCCTGAAAATTGTTTCTTTATTTCAAAAGTTGGAACAGGAACAACATGTTTACCTTCTTCAAATCTTGAACGTCTTGCTTCCTCTATTTTCTCTGGAGTTGCAACATCTTCTATGTATATAGTCTTTTTTATTTCACCTAGTTTTAGATTTTCCGCAATCTTTTTAACCATATCATCTGAAGTTCCAAGAATTAAAATCTTGTCTATTTTCTCTTTTTTTATAGCTTGAATCATTTCTTCACGCCTATTATCAAATAAGAAAATAGCTGCCTTAACTGAGGCAATTTTACTTACCTCAGTCTTAGCAGATTTTCCTGCAATTACTTTTGTTTCCTTTATTAAAATAGCATCATCAATGATATATTTAATATCTAAAGACTTAGCTACACGCAAAGCATTATAGCTTTTACCTGTACCTGTCTTACCAACAAATGCATATACTTGCATCAAAACACCTCTAACCTTTCATTGCGTCTTTCATTGCATCTTTTGCTGAAAGAGAGAATTTTCCTTCTTTCTCATTTATTTCAACAACTTTAACTAGAATTTCATCTCCAACATTAAGAACATCTTCTACTTTTTCTACTCTATCTTTAGATATTTTAGAAATATGTAAAAGTCCTTCTTTTCCTGGAAGTATTTCAACTAATGCTCCAAATTGAAGTAATTTTGTTACTTTTCCAAGATAAGTTTCATTAAGTTCTACATCTTTTGTTAATGATTCAATAATGCTTATTGCTTTATCTAACATTTCTTGGTCTACACCAGCAACAAAAACTGTTCCATCATCTTCAATATCAATTTTAACACCAGTTTCATCTATTATTTTGTTAATTGTCTTTCCACCAGAACCAATAACATCTCTAATTCTATCTGGATTAATCTTGATTGTTTCAATTTTTGGTGCATATTTGCTAACATGGTCTCTTGGTTTATCTATAGCTTTTAACATTACTTCATCTAATATGTAATTTCTAGCTCTATGAGTTCTTTCAAAAGCCTCTTTAATAATATCGTATGATAAACCATCAACTTTTATATCAACTTGAATTGCAGTAATACCTTCTTTTGTTCCTGCAACTTTAAAGTCCATATCTCCAAAGAAATCTTCTATTCCTTGAATATCTGTTACCATTATATAATTATCTGTATTTCCATCTATAGTAAATAACCCTGTAGAAATACCAGCAACAGGTGCTTTAATTGGTACACCTGCATCCATTAACGCAAGAGTTGAACCACATACACTACCTTGAGAAGTTGAACCATTAGAACTTAATACTTCTGATACAACTCTTATTGTATATGGGAATTCTTCTTGTGATGGTATAACTGGTTCAAGAGCACGTTCTGCAAGAGCTCCATGTCCAATTTCTCTTCTACCTGGTCCACGAGAAGTTCTAGCTTCACCAACACTATATGGTGGCATATTATAATGATGCATATATCTTTTTTGTTCTTCTTCGTCTAGTCCATCTATTTCTTGAACATCTGATACACTTCCTAGAGTAACCATTGATAAAACTTGAGTAAGTCCTCTTGAGAATAATGCACTTCCATGAACTCTTTCAAAAAGTCCAACTTCAGCACTTAGAGGTCTTATCTCATCATTTTCTCTACCATCAACACGTTTATTTTCTTTAATTACTAAATCTCTAACAGCTTGTTTTTCTGCTTTGTATAAAGCTTCTGCTACCATTGATTTATTTTCTTCATAAACATCTTCACCAAATTTTGATTTATATTCTTCAATTACAAAGTTATTTACTTCTTCTACTTGGTCATCTCTTACTTGTTTATCTTTAGTTTGTACAGCTTCTTTCATTTTATCGTAAGCAATATCTTTAATGAAGTCTGCTAAATCTTGTGGAATTGCAAAAGATTTATATTCTACTTTTTTCTTTCCAACTTCTGCTTTTATATTATATATAAATTCGCATAAGTTTTTAATTTCTGCATGAGCAACTTTTATTGCTTCTAGCATTTTATCATCTGGAACTTCCTTAGCTCCTGCCTCAATCATACAGATTTTTGTAGGTGTTGCAGAAACAGTTAAATCTAATGTAGATTTTTCTCTTTGAGCTAAATCTGGATTTAATACTATTTCATCATCTACTATTCCAACTTTTACTGTTCCTACTAGAGCATCAAATGGAATATCTGAAATATTAAGTGCTATAGATGCACCAACTGATGCTGGAATTTCAGGTAATATATCTGGGTCTACAGCAAGAACTAATACTTCTATCGCTGTATCATTTCTATAATCTTTTGGGAATAATGGACGTAAAGGTCTATCTATTACCCTAGATACAAGAATTGCTTTTGTAGAAGGTTTTCCTTCTCTTTTAATATAGCCACCTGGAATTTTTCCAACCGCATATAATCTTTCATCATAGTCTACTGAAAGAGGTAGAAAGTCTATTCCCTCTTTTGGTTCTTTAGACATATTTACGTTTACAAGTACGGCAGTTTCACCATATCTTACTAAACATGAACCATTTGAAAGTTGTGACATTTTTCCAACTTCGACAACTAATCTTTTACCTGCAAAGGTAGTTTCAAATTTCTTATACATTTTTTTATATTCTCCTTCCTAATATATAAATAAAAAATTTTAAGTAAATAATAGGATTGTAATAATAATTTCTAAGCATATTTGTTATACTCACAAATTATTACTACAATTACACCTATTATTACTCGTATGTATTATACAATAAAAGTTAATCTACTGCAAGTCTAATAACATATAAATTTACAATAAAAAAGAGAGTACTTTGGGTTAAAATGTACTCTCTATAATTTTACTTATTATTTTCTTTTATTTGTTCTAAAGCTCTTGCAAGTTGGTCAGGACATGAAGTGTCTCTAAAACCACAAGGTATACCCTTTAATAATTTTATTACTTCATCTACTTTCTTACCTTCACAAAGTTTAGAAACTCCTACTGTATTTCCTGGACATCCTCCAATGATTTTTACAGATACTATTGTTTCATTTTTATCATCTAATTCAATAATAAATTGTTTAGAACAAACTCCCTCTGGTTTATATTCGTAACGCATATTCTCCTCCTATGCTTTTCCAGCACAACCTAATACATCTACAATTTTATGTTTTACCATATCTTTTACGGCTGTTCTTGCTTGACCTAAGTATGTTCTTGGGTCAAATACTTCTGGTTGTTTAGTGAAACATTCTCTAATATTTGCAGTCATTGCAAGTCGAATATCACTATCAATATTTATTTTACATACTGCCATTTTAGCTGCTTTTGCAAGTAATTCTTCTGTTACACCTTTTGCACCTGGTATATTTCCACCATATTCATTACACATTTGTACAAATTCTTGTGGAACTGAAGACGCACCATGTAGTACAATAGGAAATCCTGGTAATCTTCTTTGAACTTCTTCTAGAATATCAAAACGTAGTTTTGGCTCGCCTTTAAATTTGTATGCACCGTGACTTGTTCCAATAGCAATAGCAAGTGAATCGCATCCTGTTCTTTTTACAAATTCTTCTGCTTCTGCTGGGTCAGTATACATTGCATCATCTCCAGAAACTTTAACATCATCTTCAACACCTGCAAGTTTACCAAGTTCAGCTTCAACAACAACACCTCTTGGATGTGCATATTCAACTACTTTTTTAGTTAATTCTACATTTTCTTCAAAGCTGTATTTTGAACCATCAATCATAACTGATGTAAATCCACTATCTATACAATCTTTACAAATTTCAAAATCTGCACCATGGTCTAAGTGCAATACTACTGGAATATCCTTTCCAGATTGTTTGTTACATTCAATAGCTGCTTCAACTAATTTCTTTAAATAAATTGGATTAGCATATTTTCTTGCACCTGCTGATACTTGTAATATAACAGGTGAATTTGTCTCATTTGCTGCTTCCATTATTCCTTGAACAATTTCCATATTGTTAACATTGAACGCACCTATTGCATATCCTCCCTCATAAGCTTTTTTAAACATTTCTTCTGTTGTTACTAGTCCCATAAATTATTCCTCCTCTTTCTAATTATTATAACCAGTATTGTTATTACTGTTTTTTACTCTTCTTCTTACTTTTTCGGCATTTAATCTATTTTGTTTTGCTTCTTGTTTATAATCTTCATTTCTTTCTTCTTTAATTTCTTCTTCTCTTTTTTGTCCATTTTTAATGCTTACTTCTTCAGAATTTACTCCACTTCGTAAATCACTTAAGAAATCTGAATTACTTCTGTCATTTTCTATTCTTTGACTTTGTTCTTGCATTTCATTTTCTATATTAGTATTATGTTCATTTTCTATTTTTTCTTCTTGTTTATAATTATCTTTATTTATTTTATTTTTTGTTTTTTGCCAATCTGAATATGTTCTTTTATGTTCTTGTCCATTATATTTTACTTCATTATTATGTTCTTGAAAACCTGCATCTCTTTCAGCAGTTTGTTCTAAATCATTTAATGTATCGTAATTTTCATCTTTTATAAGCTCTTTTTCAATATATTTTTGCTTATCTTGAGTTATTTCTTGCGCTTTCATATTTTTTTCATCATCTCTTCTTATTTCATCTGCTGTAGAAGTTTCTGATATATCATGATGACTTTTTCCATCAAGCGCTGACTCATCCTTTGTAAAATTGTACTTTTCAAGTTTTTCTTTATCTGCCATTTTCTCTATTTCTTCTTGTTTATTAATATCCTTATTGTAATCTACTTGACCTTTTTCAAGACTTATTAACCTGTCTTCAAGTTTTTTTACGTTATGCTTGTACAATTCTTGTTCTGGACTATTTTTAGCTATAGCTTCATTCAATTTTCTTTTTTCTATTTGTAATTCTTTTTCTATCTGCTCTCTTGCTCTTATATCTCTGGTAACTCTTACTTCTTCACCTTTTTGAATATAATTAGTTTTATTTTCTATCTTCTTTTCTTCTTTTTTAATTTCTTTATTTTGAGAAAGATCTTTCTTTGTTAATTTTTTATATTGCCTTTGAATTTGCTCTAAAACTTTTGCATCAGCAATATCCTTAACAGCTTCTTCCTCTGAAAAAGCAATAGTTTTATCTTCAATATGGCCTTCTTTTTGATCAATTATTTTTCTACCAAATTCTTTTGTTCTCTTTTTAGCAGCTGCAAGTAGTATCTTCTCTTTCATAGTTTGTTTACTATTTGCCTCTTTACCACTTGCTTTTTCCTCAATCAAGTCATTTGTAACTTCTTCTTTTTCTTCTTTACTTTTAATCCCCATTTTATCTAAGGTCTCATTTACCTCAGCATTTAACTGTTGTTTTTCAACATCATTAAGAAGTAATTGCATTTGCCTATAATCGTATCTAAAATACTTTTCCATTAACTCTTTCTTTATGCTTTCTTCATGAGAAGAATATGCTTTAGAAAACTCGGATTTTAGCATTTCGTCTTTTACATTTCCAAAAACTTCATTTGCAACCCTATTTTTCATGAAAGAAAATTTTGTTTTATTTAAAAAACTATTATCTATTTCCATATATTTCACCTATCCATAATTCTACTATATATAATTTGGTTTTGCAAGAGCTATTATATATCTATATCCAATTCTATTGGACAATGGTCACTTCCCTCAACCTGAGTATGTATCTTAGCATCAGTTATTTTATCTTTCAATGAATTTGAAGTAATAAAATAGTCTATTCTCCAACCTATATTTTTTTGTCTAGCTTGTCTCATATACGACCACCAAGAATATTCTACTTTATCTGGATACAACATTCTATATGTATCTATAAATCCACTATCTAAAAGTTGTGTCATCTTTTCTCTTTCTTCATCTGTAAAACCTGCACTATGATGATTAGTTGCAGGATTTTTAATATCTATCTCTTGATGAGCTACATTCAAATCTCCACAATATATAACTGGTTTATTTTCTTCAAGTTTCTTTAAGTATTTTCTTAGTTCATCTTCCCATATCATTCTATACTCTAATCTTTCAAGTTCTCTTTTAGAATTTGGAGTATAACAATTAACTAAATAGAAATTTTCATATTCAAGAGTTATAATTCTTCCCTCTTGGTCATGTTCTTCTATCCCTAAACCATAAGTAACATTTAATGGCTTTTTCTTAGTAAAAGTTATTGTGCCTGAATATCCTTTTTTAACTGCACTATTCATATATCTATAATACCCATCAAATTGTATAGAGTCTGCTTGTTCTTCTTGCATTTTAGACTCTTGTATTGAAAAAATATCTGCATCTATATCCTTAAAAAAGTCTTCAAACCCTTTTGTAATACATGCTCTAATTCCATTTACATTCCATGATATTAATTTCATTTTTTATTCCTCCTACTTTCTATTTTACAAACTTACTACAAAAACTTGGTCTATGTAATGGAGTAAGACCATATTTTTCTATTGCTTGAATATGTGCTTTAGTACCATATCCTTTATGTTTTGCAAAGCCATATTCTGGATATTCTTTATCCCATTGAATTAACATTCTATCTCTTGTTACTTTTGCTATTATAGAGGCAGCTGCTATTGATTCAGACTTAGCATCTCCATGAACTACAGTTTGACCATCAAACTTAATGTCTATCATTTGATTACCATCTATTAACACATAATCTGGTTGTTGTTTCAAATTATCTATTGCTTGTTTCATTGCCATTTTAGTTGCATTTAAGATATTTACTTCCTCAATAACATCTACATCACTCATTCCCACTCCAACAGCTATAGCATTTTCCATAATTTTCTCATATACTTCTTCTCTTTTTTTCTCTGAAAGTTTCTTAGAGTCATTTACTCCCTCTATTTTATCATCTTTCTTTAGTATAACTGCAGCAGCTACTACTGGGCCACACAAAGGTCCTCTTCCTGCTTCATCTACACCACATACAAAATTATATCCCTTAGAGTAAAGACCTTCCTCAATTTCAAGCATACCTTTTAGTCTTTCTTCTTCTTTCTCTTTCATATCTAATCCTCCGCATTCTTATAGGATTATATCACGACTAAAAGTATTAAACAAGAAGAAAAATTACAAAAAAATAGGAAGCAAATAATACACTTTACTTCCTAGTATAAACTATTTAATTTTCTTTTAAAAGTTCTATTGGTTTTATATTTTTTAATTTCTTATTATTTACTTTCACAGATATTGTTACTATTAAGTATACCACTATTATTAAGGCTAATGTAATTAAACAATATATTGGATAATTTTGATTTATTACAACGTTTAATCTATTTTCTATTGTATTACTAACTACTATATTAAGTACAAAAGATGTTAAAATTCCAAATATTAAAGCTAATGTTATAATAGCAAATACTCTATATAACAATATTTTAGATATATATTTCTTTTTATATCCAATTGCTTTTAATATTGCAATATCTCTTTTTTCATCACTTATTATTCCATCAATTATAATTCCAACTGAAATATATGTAAATATAATTACTAAAACAATAATAACATAAATCATATACATTGCCATGTTGTACATTTTAATGTCTGCTTGTCCGCTAGTACTTCTTAAATTAGCATTATATCCATAATCATTTTGTAATGTATTTATTACTTCATCCACATTATTATAATTATCCACAACTACAGTTAAAATAGTCTTTGTTTCTATATCACTATTATATTCAATTAATTTTTCTTTAAAATATGCATTAATATATGTTGTATAAGAATTTATATTATCATAAATGCCTATTACATACGCATTTACTTCAAAATCATCTAATTTTAAAGTAACAGTTTTATTATAATATTCATCTAATGAAATCATAGCACCACTTGATGTCATCATCTTGGAAGGCAATATAATTTGAGGTATTTGTTCATCATTAAAATTATTTCCTATCTTTAAATTAGAAATTTCTATATTACCTGAATACTCTATTCTAGTGGTTATGTTACTTTCTAAATTCATAGAAAAAGAATTTAAGTCTCTATATACTTGGTCTATATTCTCTAATTTATTTAACTTTTCAATATCATTTTCACTTATAACTTCTTTACTAACATACAAAGTTCTATTTGCTGAATTATTTTTTATTTTATCTGCATAAGTATTATTCAATAAATAAAGATTATATATAAAAGATATAACTAAACTTAAAGTTATTGTTATAGATGCTATATATAATACAATTTTTTTCATTTTGAAAAAGCCATTAAAGGCAGGTCTTAATAATGTCATAATTTATTTACCCTTCCTTATTTAATTGAACTATTGTTTTAGTTAATGCTTTTCTAGCACTTACTTTTGCAGTTAATATTGGGATAATAGTAGATATAAGAAAAGCTATTAAACATACAATTAAATTTATATTTATATTCATCATTTCTAATTCACGATTTCCTGATACTATCTTATATTTGGCTATTAGCATAAGTATAAATGCAAAAATTAAAGTTATAATATACGATAATACACCTATTATCAAATTTTCAGTAAAAACTATATTTTGTATATTCTTGTCTTTATAACCAATAGCCTTTAACATTCCTATTTCATAACTTCTATCATTTATTGATTTTATACTTGAAATTACCAAATTTACCACAACAATTAATAGTATAACTACAGTTATAAGAATTGCAACTACATTAATTACATTTATTAGGTCTATATTTGCAACACTTCTAGGAGTTGCATTATAACCTAAGTTTTGTATATCCTCAACTGCTTTTTTCATATTATCTGAACTATCTATAATTGCATAGACAGAATTTGGAAAAACAACAATTTGGTCTATTATTTCAGAGTCATTTTCTATAGTTTCTTGAATTTCATATATATCATCGAAACTAATATAACAATCATTATTATTAGAAAAAGACTCTTCATTATCATATACACCTATAACTGTAAATGTTTTAGAAAATGTATTTTTAAGTATTGACTCTGCTGGTTTATAGTAGTATGAATTATAATTTATTTTTATCTCTTTTCCTATCAAACTCTCCCCGTCTATGACTTTATCTTTTTGATATTTTTCTGTAGAATTGTATGGATAAAATTCTTTTGGTATGATACACACAAGTTTTTCATTTTTTTCAATTTCACGACCAGCTATTATATTAGGTTGAATATCTTTATCCGCTCCCAGAAGATTTATTGAGCCATTATATTCTTTACCTGAAATATAAAAATTAGAACTACCATAACTATATTCTTTTTGACTTACTACTTTTATAACATTACTTACAGATTTTACATCTTCCATTATTCTTGGAATATCTTCTTTTGATTTTCCATTAATAACTATTGTTCTATAAGAAATGTTTTTTAATATAGCTTTATTCATAGCAGATTTCATACTAATAGTAAAACTTAATGAAAGAATTAAAACAAGCATTGATACTACAATTAAAAAACAACTTATAAATACGCTTTTTTTTCTTCTTGAAAGGTTTGACTTAGCTAAGAAAATATAATCTTTTACTCTCATAATTATTCCCTCAACTTTCCATCTTCCATATAATAAATTTTGTCTGCATATTCCTTAATGTTTTCGTTATGACTTACTACAACAATTGCTTTTCCTTCTTGAGAAAGCTTTTTTAGATATTCATATACAATTTTTTCATTTTTTGCATCCAAATTACCTGTAGGTTCATCCGCTAAAATAAATGTTGGGTTATTTACAAGAGCTCTTGAAATTGCAATTCTTTGTTGTTCTCCACCAGAAAGTTCTTTTGGATAATGGTTCATTCTACTTTCTAAACCAAAACTTTTTAAAAGTTGTATTGCTCTTTCTTTTCTTTTTTGACTAGGTATTTCATTATTTATATACATAGGTAAAATAACATTTTCTAATGCAGTTAATTTAGGATTTAGATAGAAAGATTGAAATACAAACCCTATTTCCTTCATTCTAATTTCAGCTTTCTCATCTTCTGTCAAATTAGAAGTTTCTTCCCCATTAATATATAATTTACCTTCGGTTAAAGTATCTAAAAGTCCTAATATTTGAATAAGCGTGCTTTTACCTGAGCCTGAATGTCCCATTACTACATACATTTTACCAGGCACTATTTCAAGTTCAACATTATCCATTGCAATTATATTTTCATTTTTCAAATTAAATTCTTTAATTCCATTTTTTAAAACTATACTTTTGTTCATATTAAAATCTCCCTATCTATCCTTATTACTTAATTAAATATAATTTCTACATATTATTCATAGCTATACAAATATACTGGGTCTGCTTGTATTCCTCCACTATTTGTTTGGAAATAATAAAAGCCTGTAAAAGCTCCATTAGCTCCTCTATAATATGTATATGTAGTATTAAGTGCAGACATTTCCTCTATTCCACTTGATAAAAGTGTTTTTCCTATAAAATCTTTCCTATATAAGTCTATAAGTAAATAACATTTAGGATTATTATAAAAGCTTAATGTATATAAACTTATTCTATCGTTAGTATACAAGAAATCATAAGTTTGACCTTGTAATGCTGTACCAGGTGCCATATACAAGCTACTAGTTAATCTTTGTTCTGTAGCATTTTGATATGCAAATAACACAGTTGGAATAGATAATAATAATGCACCCATTATTATTGTTGCAAAAAGAATTTTTTTCATTTCTTTTTTCCTCCTTTTTTTACGAATTTTTCTCGAGTAAAATTCTAATATAATGCTATCATCAAAAAAATTTCAATACAATAAAAAACGTAAAAATTGGAGAAAATTGGAAAATTATAATTAAATATGTTCCAATATTTCGTGTATAATATATTTTGGTGTTGGTTTACTTATATTTTTTTGATTAAAATATTTTTCTAATTCACTACGATTGTATTTTTCTAACCTATTTATTGAATATATTATATTCCACTTAATTTTATCTACAGATATATTAAATTTATTTGAAATAACTATATAAATCTCATTAATCAAATCAAATTTTAAATTTCCATTAATCTTTATATATTTAATTACTTCTAGAAGTAATTAATCACCTTTATTTTTCATTTCAAATCCCATTTTTTTCATTTCTAACAAAATTTTATCACTTATTTTTTCTTCATTACTTTTTGCTTGACTATGTCTTTTTATAATATTAAAAATCTCATCAAAATAGGCATTATCATCTTCACTTATTTTTGGAATATAAATTTTATCTAGTAGTTTATTAGGTATTGTTGTTATATTAGTACATAATATTATCTTTGTTTTTTTCAACACCATTTCATCAAGTATATTATATAACTCTTTTATGGTAATCCTTTTTTCAATAATCATTATTTCTATATCTTCTTTAAAAACAACTTTTTCTACTTCTTCTAAATTTGTACAAATATATTTTATTGGAATATTATTTGTATTTAAAATATTGTTTAATTTTTTTATAAAATATATGTTTTCGCTTAAAACTAACAATTTCACTATTTTGTTCTCCTATTCTTTATATTTATAAGAGACTAAAATAGGTAAAATCTGTTTCATATAATGTCAAAATAATATAATTGTAACAAAGCTGTTACCTTCTTTTTATAAATCTAAACATTCTTTATATATCTCATTTTTATTAACTCCAAATTCTTTTGCAGTCTTTTTTATTGCCTCTTTCTTCTCCATCCCCTCTGACATATATTGTTTAACTCTATCTACTGGATTAATCTTATTTAGTTCTTCTTTTCTTTTTTCTTCAAGCTCTATTTCACTCATTCCTTCCACAATGAGCACTATTTCTCCTTTTATTCCATTTTCTTCTATATCTTTAATCTCATCTTCAAAATTTGTATTTTTATATTCTTCATGAATTTTAGTAAGTTCTCTACATATACAAATATTTCTATTACCAAACACCTCAAGCATATCTTTTAAAGTATATAAAATTTTATGTGGTGCTTCATAAAAAATCATTGTACGAATTTCATCTTTTAATTCTTCAAGTCTTTTAATTCTTTGTTTCTTACTTACAGATAAAAATCCCTCAAAAGTAAATCTAGTTGAATCCATACCAGACCTTACTATTGCTGTAATTAATGCTGTTACACCTGGTACAACTTCAATCTCATAATTATTTTCTACTAGGTATTTTACAAGACCTTGACCTGGATCAGATATAATTGGCATACCTGCATCAGAAACAAGAGCTATATCATTTCCTTCATCTAGTAAACCTACTACCATATTAATTTTTTCTACTTCATTATGTCTATGATAACTAATCATTTGCTTTTGAATATCTAGATGATTAAGTAATTTCAAAGTTTGTCTTGTATCTTCTGCAAGTATTATATCTACTTTTTTTAAAGTTTCTATAGCTCTAAGTGTTATATCTCCTAAATTTCCAATAGGAGTTCCCACTACATATAATTTTCCTTTATTTTCCATTATTCTTTACTCCCGTATATCTCTAATATTTCCTTTGTATATTTGCCATCTTCTTCATATTCAATTAAAGGTGGTAAAACATCCATTTCATTTCCACCCATATAAGTATATTCTACAAGAACTATACTTGGTTTAGAATTAATTGTAGGATAGACAAATCTAATCTTTTTTGCCTCTAAGTTATATTTTCTAGCATCAGCTATTAAATCTGTAAGCCTTTGAGGTTTATGTACTATATATAATTTTCCTCTTTGTTTCAAATTTTTTGAAGCACATTTAAACACATCATCTAGCATACACTCTTTTTCATGTCTTGCTATATACTTAACAGTATTTTCATTTTTTATTCCTGTACCTACCTTTTTATATGGAGGATTACATATAATAATATCTACTTTTTTGTCTGCCACATATTCTTTTATATTTAGATTTAAAGGTACTATTTCATTTTCTAATGAATTTATGCTAATATTTTGTAATAATAGTTCATACATCTCTTTTTGAAGCTCTACAGCATATATCTGTTTAAATTTCTTTTTTTGAGATATTATTACAGGTATTACGCCACTACCACTACATAAATCTACTATAATATTGTTAGTACTTTTTGACTCAACAAAATTTGCAAGTAATACACTATCTATTCCAAAACAAAAATAATCTGGATTTTGTATTATCTTTTTTCCATTTAATTCTAAATCATCTATTCTTGTTTGTGCCATATTCTCTCCTTAACGACAGTAATTATTATACAATAATATATAGTTTTTTTCAACTTCATCTCTTTATTTTTATGTAAAAGTATTGTATACTATTTCAAGGAGAATGAACATTTATGATAATACAATACACTGCAACTAAGTATGATGAAAACAAAAAATTAAAAGATATATTATATAAAAGAATGTATGTATCTAAAGAACTAATTAAAAAGCTAAAATATCTTAATTGCATATTTGTAAATAATACAAATGAATATATGAACTATATTATACAAGAAAATGATGAAATTACAGTTAATTTAGATAAATATAATGAGTTAAACGATAAAGAAGCTTTTGAAGATAAATTTGTACTTGTGGATAAACCACTAGATATACTATATGAAGATGAATACTTGCTTATAGTAAATAAGCCTAGCAATATGCCTACTCATCCAAGTAGTGATAATTATGACAATACTCTATCAAATATTGTAGCTTCATATTTAAAAAAGCAAGGAATTAAGAACATACATATTGTTACTAGACTAGATAAAAATACAACAGGAATTTGCATATTTGCTAAAAATGAATATATACAGGAATTGTTTGTTAGAAAAAAAGAAGATATAGCACTAAAAAAAGAATATATTGCTATTGTAAATGGAATAGTTGAAAAAGACCATGATATAATTGAAAAAAATATTAAAAGAATGGATGGCACTATTATTCTTAGAGAAACTACTTCCTCTACATTAGGAGATTATGCAAAAACTGAATATACAGTATTAAAAAGAAATAAACTTAAGAATTATACTATTTTAAATGTACTACTTCATACAGGTAGAACTCACCAAATACGTGTACACATGATAGATATAGGTCATATACTACTTGGTGATACTTTATATGCAAAATACTACAATATTGCAAATATAGATAATTTAATTGATAGACAAGCACTTCACGCACATAAAATTTCTTTTTACCACCCAATAACAAATGAATTTATACAAATTGAAGCTCCACTTCCAGATGATATGAAAAAACTAGGATAATGAATGAACTGCATCCTTTAGAGTAGACATCAATAAAAAAACTAGTTTAAGGAAAATATGATAAAATACACTTCCGAAAGGAGGCGTATTTTTAATGGCTTCAAAAGGGCAAAAATTTAAAAAACATAGTGATGATGTTAAAAAGATTATATTAGAAAGGTATTTACAAGGAGAATCAAGTGTATCATTAGGCAAAGAATTTGGAATATCTCAAAATACTATTCAGACCTGGGGAAAGAAAATAAAATGGCCAGACAAATATCAAAAATTAGGCAAACGTGGTCATCCTAAAGAAAAAGATTTAACCAAAGAAGATTGGAAAGAAAGATATGAAATATTAAAAAAATACCAGGCCTTCCTCAAGGCACAACGAGAGAGAAAGTAACTTTTATTAATCTTTATAGAGAAAATTATAAGTTATATAACATGTGTGCCGTACTTAATATAAGTCCTAAAACTTATTATAAGTATAGAAATAAGGAAGATCCTGATTATTATGATTATTTAATAATTAAAGAAATATTTGATGATTCCAAAGGTACATATGGTTATCGAAGGATAGTTGAAGGTCTACTCCAAAAATATGGTGTAATTATGAATGGAAAGAAGGTATTAAGAATAATGAAAAAATATAATTTAATGGCAGAATATGTAAGAAAATCAAAGAAGAAAAATAAGAATGAACGAATTGAAGATAATGTTAAACCCAATTTATTAAATAGAAATTTTACGACTGATGTTCCAAATAAGATATGGGATACAGATGTAACGTATTTAATATTTAAAGGTTCAAGGGCATATTTATCAACAATAATTGATTTATATGATAGGCATGTAGTTGCATACAAAATATCAAAACATAATGATAATAAACTTGTAATGGATACTTTAAATGAAGCAATAGCAAAAGAAAAAGATGTATATGGACTTATCATTCATAGTGATCAAGGATTCCAATATACATCTTATGAGTACAAAGCTATATGTGAATCAAATGGAATACAAATTTCTATGAGTAGAAAAGGTACTCCAATAGATGATTCTCCAATAGAAAGCTGGCATGCTCTTCTAAAAAAGGAAACTTTGTACAATAATAATATTACATCTTTACAAGAATATATTCAACTTGTAGAAGAGTGGATATTATTTTATAACACAAAAAGATTAAAGTCAAAAGTTAAGAAAAAGAGAAAAACTTATACAAAAACAAAAAGAGAAAATTAATTTTTCTCTTTTTAATAAACTAGTTTTTTATTGATGTCTCCTAATTGGGGTTCACATCAT
>CANRLG010000018.1 GCA_947631415.1 uncultured Clostridia bacterium | reverse complement strand
TTTCTATCACTTAAAGTTAGTTGTTTATGTCTCATAAATACTCCTTTCCATCTAGAAACAACTACACTTTAATTATACCATACTGAAGTTAATCTTGCATAAAATTGATATTGTAATGTTAAATTCTATTTAATTATTTCTTAAACGGATTTTACTTTTCTAATTTACTTATTTTAAATTAATTCTATTGTTTTTCTATTTTTTATTGACATTTCAACATTTGAGTGGTACAATACTAAGCGCTATAAGAATAATATACTACTAAATATGATTATATTTTAGATTATTTACTTTTATTTATAAGTAAAAAATGATATAAGTGAATGCTTATATAAAACAATAGCTATTCTATAGTTATACAACTTCTTAACTTTTAACTTGTCTATCCCATTGTTTTAAATCTTCCATTTAGGAAGTCCTTTTGTAATATTAATTATATAAATTAACTTATAACTAATCTTATTTTTAAAATAAGAAAAAATATTAAGACAAGTCTTTGACAGAAGTTAAGATGAACTATAGTTTAGCTACTAAAATATATTATAAATTATTTTATTTATAGCACTCATAATTTTACTTATGATGAAAAAAGGAGGAATTACCCTTCTTTTTTCTTTTTTTTACACAAAATAATAAATTTATTTTAATGCAATATATAAAAAACGTTGAAATATCAACATTTTTAAGCTGCGAGCTCCAAATTTCGATTTTAAGCCATTTTTATTTTTTCCTTGACATCTTACTTGTCAGAAAAATCAATAATTTTTTGATTTTGTATAATTTAATATAATTTTGCCTCTTTAATTGAAAAAAAAATAAATTAATAAGTAGATTAATAAATAAATTCTAATTGATTACTAAAATTAAATTACTATACTATACTTTTTTAATTCTAATTTATATTATAAATTCTTTAAATCATTATATGACTTTTCTAAAAGTTTTTTAGCATCATTATATGTTAATATTTCCATTGCCTCTTTATATGAGTACCAACCAATATTTGATATCTCTGCATCTTGTTTTACTGTTTCATCTGAACTATTCTTAGCAAGAAAGAATACAACAGTCTTATTTACATTTTCTTTTGGACAATAATGTATTTCATATCTATAATTATTATCTGGAATAACTATATCTATATTTGTTTCTTCTTTAACCTCTCTTGTTGCAGTTTCTATTTCAGTTTCATTATTTTCAACATGACCTTTAGGGAAATCCCAATGACCAGCATTATGTTGTACTATTAATACTTTATTTTCGCTATTATATACAATAGCTCCACATGATTTTTCTTCTAACATTTTCTTCCTCCTATAAATTAAACATCATAAAGAATTATATCATAATTACAATTAAAGTAAATAGAAAAAGGGCACACATAAATTAATTGTGTACCCATAATTATTATTCCTTTTCTTTATTTTGCTTATATTCGTTAGCTTCTTTGTATATGTCTTTAACAAATTGTTCTACCATATTATCTAAATACTTTTGAGCTTTTTTATCTTTTTCATTGTTATCACATATAAGAAGTCCTCCTTTAATTATTTTTTTCTTTAAAATCTGGTTCTTCTTTATATCCAAATGCATCATCATATGAATACATTCCATCATATTTAATATCTGTATCATATTTAGATAATTTGTATAAAGCATATAGTATTAATAATGAAATTATAACAAGAAAGGCTATTAATAATAACTTCAACATAAATATACCTCCTAAATTTTAATAATTTACTTAAAATTAATTTTTATAATATTATTCTTATTGTTTTTAGGCTTTAAGTTAAGACTAGTATATGTAAGTTTTCCATTAACTCTTTGAGAATTATTATATGCCATTGCTAAATCTGAAATGTCTAATTTCTTCTTATTATGCAGTCTTGCATATCCAAAAGCTGTTGCTAAAATAGATATCGCTAAATCTGGATTATATTGATATTCATAATTATTTCTTTTAGATTTAACAGTATTTTTAACAAGTATCTTAGCAAATTCTGTTTTAGATATTTCATCTACTTTAATATTATACATATTAGAATAACTATCTAAGGTGTGTACTAGTATCTCATATAATGTGTTATCTTCTGGTTCTTGTATTTCTATTGGTATAAATCTTCTTTGAAAAGCATTATCATAAGATATAAATTCATCATATTCATCTATAGTAGTTGCCCCAATTAAACAAATATTATTAGATGTTAAAAATGGTTTAATAATGTTTGCTATATCTAATGACCTTTCAAAAGAAGAGCCTGTTCCAATTAGAGTATGTATTTCATCTATAAATAATACCACATTATTTTCTTTTTCAAGTAGTGAAAATAAATCTAGAACTCTTTTTTCAAGCATTCCATTTAGAGTACAATTACTGTTTAATACTGATGCAGATGTTTGTAGTATTGTGTAGTTTTTTAAAGCATCAGGAACATTACCATGTTGTATATTATATGCAAGTCCCTCTATAATAGCAGTTTTACCAACTCCTGGTTGTCCAGTAAGAATAGCAGACTTATGTGGTGTAAGAATAGCAATCATAAGTTCTTCTAGTTCTTTATTTCTACCAATAGCAGGATTGTATTTGAATTTTTTGGCAGTTAAATCTTCACAGTATTTATTTAATTTGTCTGAAACTTGTCTTTTTTTGTATAGTTTATTTATATTGTTCATACTGTCATCTTCATCAAAGCCAAAGTATTCTCTATCCTTAAATAAGTTAAATTCTACATTTTTAAAGTAATCTTCTGAATTTTCCTCAGGACTAAACATCTGTTCTTCATCACATATTTTTCTTAAATACATTCTGTATTTTCTTTCCTCTTCAATAGTAAGAGGTTTGTCTTTCTTTATTTTACGAGCAATTTTCTTTATTTCTTTGTAATCATCTTTCATTTCTTTTATTGGGTCATATACATTTCCGTATGATTCATATACTGAGTTCTTTCCTTTGTAGTATATTCCGTATACCTAAAATAATTAGTAAAAAAGGTAATAAAATTAAAGACATTAATAAACACTTCCTTTCATAAAAAATTAATTTTAATCTTTTGAATAGTTATAAACTGAATACAAATATTATATCATTTTAATATTATTATGTCAACAATATTGATATTTAATATACTTTTATAAGGATATAAAAAGTAAATGTAAATTATAAGTACAAATATAAATATAAGTAAAAGAATTAAAATATTTAGATAAAGAGGCAAAAAAACAAGCCTATTATTATATAATAGACTTGAAATTAACAAAAAATAGATGCCTCTACATTGCTATAGAGGCGATCATAAGAGGTTGATATATGAAAACTAAGGTTTTTTCCCTAGCTCGGCATGCTTAATTATTGTTCCCAAACACCTTCTAAAGTTTGTTTAGCAAATGCTTGAGATTCAGCTAGTGTGTTGTATTCAAGAGCCTTTCTACTTAAACCTGAGTCTAAGACAAGTTTTCCTTCTTTTAATAGTTTTGCATTATATAATACATCTTTTTGAGAATATACATATATCATAGCATAACCATTTTCAACTTTTGTTTCATCAAAAGCTACATCAACATAATTTCCAACTAATTCTTGGCTCATAGATACAAATGTATCTGGCATCATCTCTGAGAAATCAACACCTATAAGTCTAGCTTTTATTCTTTGGTTATTGTAAACAATTAGAATGCTTCCATCTTCGTTATTTACATCAGCAACTTTTACAGTTACTTTATCACCAGCATTTAAAGCTCTCATTTGTTCAGGTAGCATAGATAAATCTTCTGCTACACTTGTTTGAGTGTTTGACTCAACGCTATTCTCTACAGCTGTAGCTGTAACTGTTGAGTTGGCTTGATTGTCGCTAACCTTAAAATGTACAAATAACCCACAAGAAACTATAATAAAACATACAATACCAACAACTATTTGAGTACTATACTCTTTTATATAGAATTTGAATTTGTTATCATAATACATTCCACAACAACCCCTTTCAAACACATTTAGTAGAATAACTCTACACTTATATTATAACATGGTGTTTATGTAAAGTCAAGAGATTATTTCAAATATATTACAAATTTATGTATTTAATCATTTTACATATCTGCATTATGCCATACATTTTGAACATCTTCATTGTCATCTAATGCATCTAAGAACTTTTGCATTCTTTCTTCATCTTCTTCATTTAGTTCTTTTTTCATTGTTGCAATTTGTCTTATATCAGACTCAACTATTGTAACATTTGCTTTTTCTACGGCATCTAATACATCTGAAAAAGCATCAGGAGATGTGAAAATTTCAATATATTCTTCATCTGGTACAAAATCATCAGCACCAGCATCTAATACTGTCATCATTAATTCATCTTCATCAACATTTTCAGTTTTTTCAACTAAAATATATCCTTTTTTCTCAAACATATATCCAACTGAACCACTAACTCCAAGTGAACCTCCAGCTTTTGAAAATATATGTCTTACATCTGCTGCAGTTCTATTTTTATTATCTGTAGTCGCTTCAACTATTACAGCAATTCCACAAGGTCCAAATCCTTCATAAGTAATTTCTTCATAGTTTGCACCACTACCCTCACCAGCAGCTTTTTGAATACATCTATTAATATTATCATTAGGCATATTGTTTGCCTTACATTTTGCAATTACATCTTTAAGTTTACGATTAACATTAGGGTCTGGGCTTCCTCCCATTTTAACAGCTACAGTTAATTCTTTTCCTAACTTTGAGAATATTCCTGCTCTCTTAGTATCAGTTGCTTCTTTTTTTCTTTTGATATTAGCCCATTTGCTATGTCCACTCATAACTTATCCCTCCATTTTTCTTTATAAATTATTATACCTTTCTATTACAGACAGTATAATGCCTTTAAATTATACCACTAACTTTTTATTTTGTCTAGTTTTAAATTTTAAATATCGTTATTTGTGCTTTATTTGCCTCTTTAAGACATAACTATTCAACATATAAAACGACCCTATCTCTAGAGTCATTTTAAACGTTTAGTTATTATTACTTTTTTTATAATTTTTTTCAAGATATTCATAAATTTCTATGTAAGTGTTAATAACTTTATCATAAGTATTAGTAGGATCATCTGTTGCTACATTTATTATAGTTATTTCATCTGTAAATTCTGGATAATACTTAGTAATAAGTTTTGATAATTTATCATAAGTTAAGTTAGAATAATCTTCTTCAACTAAATTCTTTTTAAAGTCTAGCATTTCTTTAAAAAGAGTAACATAATTTTCATATCTTATTATATGTAATGCTTCAGAATATCTTTTTTGTTTTGCTAAGTCTTTTATATAACCTTTCTTCATAATCTCCCCTCCTAAATAAATATATATTCTTAACTAAGCTGAGGATATAATACTTTATATATCTCATAATTAGATATTACTTTTTTTAAGTACCTTGTTGTTTCACTAAATGGTAATTCTATATTTATACTATTAAGTGTTTTAGATATTTTTTCATTATCTATCCAACTATCTACATTTCCAAATCCAGCATTATATGCACATATTGCAAGATAGTAATTTCCACTATATCTAACAATTAAATCAGATAAATACTTACAACCTAGTTCAATATTAATATTTTCATCATAAATAGTTTCATCTGTTATATTATCTGTGGAATTTGTTATTTGATTTACTTCCTCTGCCGTTGAATTAGTTATTTGCATTAAACCTTTAGCATCTTTTATAGAAGTAGCCGTTTTATTAAAGTTACTTTCAGTGTTAATCAATGCAAATACAAGATATGGGTCTAAATTAAATTTATATGAATTTTCAAGAACTATATCTTCATATTTGAGAGGAAAAACAAATGTTCTAACTAGCATTATTCCAAATAATATAATTAGTATTAAACCTGCTATCACACTAATAATTATATTTCTTCTAATTATTGAGTTAACCTTTGCTTTATTCATTATATATCCCCTTATTTTATATAGTAAACAATTAAGAGTTATTAATTAAATATTACTATATTATATAATTATAATATTTATGATAGTTATATATTATCATAAAATAAATTATTTTGCATCATACCAACTTTGACCTACATTTAAGTCTATTTCAAGTGGTATATCTAATTTTATTACATTTTCCATTGCTTCACGCATAAGTTTTTCTACGATATCAAGCTCATCTTCATAAGTTTCAACTATTAATTCATCATGTACTTGCATTACAAGTTTAGATTTTAAGTTATTATCTTTTAAAGCTCTATATAACTTATTCATAGCAATTTTTATAATATCTGCTGCAGTTCCTTGAATTGGAGTATTCATTGCAACACGTTCTCCAAATTGAACCATATTTTTGTTTTTATTCTTTAATTCTGGTATGTATCTACGTCTACCATATAATGTAGTAACATATCCTTTTTCTTTTGCCTCTTTAACAATATCAGTCATAAAAGTATGAATCCCATTATATTTTTGTAGATATTTATCTATGTAATCTTTAGCTTCTCTCCATGAAGTACCAATATTTTTAGCTAAACCAAATTCACTAATGCCATACACAATACCAAAGTTTACAGCTTTTGCTTTTGAACGCATTTCTTTTGGAACTTCATCTAAAGGAATATCGAAAACTTGAGAAGCTGTTACTTTGTGTATATCCACTCCTTGATTAAAAGCATCTTGCATTACTTTATCTTTTGAAATATGAGATAATACACGTAGTTCAATTTGACTGTAATCTGCATCCATTATTTTAGTTCCTAAAGGTGCTGTAAAGAATGTTCTAATTTTACTACCTAGTTCTAATCTTACAGGTATATTTTGAAGATTTGGTTCAATACTACTTAATCTACCAGTAGAAGTTACTGTTTGTGTGAAGGTAGTATGAATTCTAGAGTCTTCTTTAATTTTAGGAATTAAACCATCTACATAAGTAGACTTTAATTTCATTGTTTGTCTATATTCTATTAAAAGTGGTACTATTTCATGATATTCTTCAAGTCCTTCTAATACCTCTTTATTTGTAGAATAACCTGTTTTTGTTTTCTTTTTACCAGGTAAATTTAATTTTTCAAATAATATAATACCTAATTGTTGAGGTGAATTAATATTAAATTCTTCTCTTGCAAGTTCATAAATATTCTTCTCTAATTCTTCTATTCTTGCTGAAATAGCTTTATCAAATTCATCTAGTTTAGACTTATCTACATACATACCAGTTGTTTCCATACTAGCAAGAGTTTCACAAAGTGGCATTTCTATGTTACTAAATAGTTCAAGCATACCATCTTCTTTAAGTTTTTCTTCCATTATCTCTTTAGAACAGCTTATTCCTTTTACAGCTAAAGCAAGGTTTTTAGCAAGGAATACATCTATTTCATTTTTATTATTTTCTTGTTCTGAGTTATCTAGTGTTTCAAATAAAGATAATTGAACTTGTTTTTTATTATCTTCTATATTAATAATAACACCAAATAATTCTTCCAAAATTGACTCAAATTTAAAGTTTCTAGTTGAGTCTAACAAATAACACGCAATTAGTAAATCATAGTCAAATTTTGTTATTTTATTATCTATATTACTAAATATATATCTAATATCTTGTTTTATGTTATATCCAAGTTTTACACAGTTACCTTTAGCGAAATTATTTAGCAATTCATATACTGTATCTTTATATAATTCATCTATATTTAAAATATAACATTTGTCTTCTGTTTTATCATAAAGAACAAATATATTATGTTCTGGTAATCTTAAAGTAGGTGTAAAATATTCATCATTATTTATATTTAGAATATATGATATTTCATCTTTTTCAAATAAGGTGTTAAACTGAGATAAATATGTATCTATATTCGTATTATCTACTACTATAATATTATTTTCTTCTATATTTATTTGAGATTTTTTAGCACTATTTTTTGTTATTTTTTCTGCTACTCCATCAAAATCATAACGAGCTAAAAATTTATTAAATGCAAGTCTTTTAAATATAGGGAAAAGTGCCTCTTTATTTACATCTTGTAATTTAACTTCTTCTAAATTTAGTTCAATAGGCACTTGTCTATTTATTGTAGCAAGAGTATAACTTAGTTTTGCCATTTCCTCATCTGTTTTCAATTTTTCTACTACTTTAGCACTAGCATCTAATGTATCTATATTTTTGTATATATTCTCCATAGTAGTATATTTTTCTATTAAACTATATGCTGTCTTTTCTCCAATACCTTTTACTCCTGGAATATTATCTGATGAATCGCCCATTAAAGATTTAACATCTACTACTTGATAAGGCTCTATTTTTTTTTCCTCTTTAAGTAGCTCTGGAGTATATACAGTATAGTCTGTTTTACTTCCTTTATTTGAAGGAAATATTATACTTGTTTTTGAAGATATCAACTGATAAGAATCTCTATCTCCCGTTAATATATATGTATGTATATCTTTTTGTGTATTGTTATCATTTAAAGAGGCAATAGTTCCTAAAATATCATCTGCTTCATAGCCTTCAAGTTCAAATATTTTTATATTCATAGCTAAAAGAACTTCTTTTATTATAGGGACTTGCTCTTTTAATTCATCTGGCATTCCTTTTCGTGTACCTTTATATTCTGAATACATTTTATGTCTAAAAGTAGGTGCTTTTAAATCAAAAGCAACTGCTACATAATCTGGTTCAAATTTTTCCATTATCATATAATATATGTTTAAAAATCCAAATATAGCATTAGTATGTAATCCCTCAGCTGTAACCATACGAGCAGCACCTAAACCATAAAATGCTCTATTTAATATACTATTACCATCAATTATTAAAAATTTTTCCATTATCTCTTTTTCCTCTATTCTTATGTTTAAATTTTGTTTATTATTTATTTTGTTTTTTTATTATTTTATTGTTATTTTTATTTGTTATACAAATGTTTCCCATACAACATTTGCAACTTCTAAGCCTCTAGTGGTCAATTTTAAAGAATTATTCTCCAAAATTAATAGACCATTTTTAATCAAATCATCTATTTCTTCTTTAAATAAATCAAAAATATCTTTCTTATATCTTGTTTTAAAAGACATTAAGTTTAGTCCATCTATTTTTCTTAATGACAATATTATATATTCTTTCATTAAAGATAGTAAGTCCATATCTTCTACATCTGTTTTGGTAGGAAGATTATTTGCTATATTATCTATATATTGCTCTATACTAGGTATATTTTTATATCTAGAACTATTTAAGAAACTAGAAGCATTTACACCAAAACCTAAATATTCCTTTTGTTCCCAATAACGTAAATTATGTTTAGATAAATATCCTTCAAGTGCATAGTTAGATATTTCATATCTTAAAAAGCCTTTTTCTTGTAATGTGGATACTAGATACTTATACATTTCATATTCCTCATCCTCATCTACTAAAGAGGCATATCCTTCTTTCAGAAGAAAATCTAGTTTAGTATTTTCATGCACTTCTAAGTTGTATATTGATATGTGTTTTACATTTTTATCCTTTAGACCTATTACATAGTCTACTGTATCTTTAAATCTATTAAAATCCAAATTTGGAAGTGGATAAATTAAATCTACTGAAATATTATCTATTCCACTTTGATTTACTAATTCTAAAGCACTAGTAAAATCTGAAAAAGTATGCACTCTACCTATTGTTTTTAATATGTCATCATATATAGATTGAAGTCCTATACTAATTCTATTTATTCCACTTTCTTTATATATTTCTAATTTTTCTTTAGTTATACTATTTGGATTACATTCAATAGTAACTTCTTTTAAATATTGCTTATCTACGAGCATATAAAGTGTATCTAATATTTGTTTTATGTATTTTGCATCAATATATGAAGGAGTTCCTCCTCCTATATATATAGTTTCAACCTTACGTTCACTTAATATATCTGCATTTTGCAAAATTTCTTTACAAAGAGCAAATATATATTTTTCTATCATTTCTTCTTTATTACTGTAAGAAACAAAATCACAATAATAACACTTTTTTAGACAAAATGGTATATGTATGTATATACCTAAATCATTATTCATAATTTTCCCCTTTTTACTTGATATTTTCAAAGTTTATTCTATCATAAAGAAAATTTCAAATCAAGGAAATTTTGACTATATATATAATTTAATTTATGTTTAATATTATGTTGACTATCAGTTCAAAATATGTTATAATAAACTGAATTTTTACTTTAATATTTCCTGAAATAATTTTAAGGAGGTGAAAAAAATGTTAACTATTCTTTGGTTAAGCATGAATGTTTTATTGTTATTTTGCTCGGATAAGTCTAGTAAAGCTGTTATTAACACAATTTACATTATCAAATTTATATTGATAACACTATTGCTCATTTCAATTTTATGTTTTTGGCATAAATATTTTTTAAAAAAAGATGTTGAAAATTGTACGCAAAGTAATATCAATATAGAGCATAATTTAAAAGGTATAATTAAAAATTATATCTCTCAAAATCCAGATGAAAATTTCACTTTTTCTGAAGAAGAAAAAGAAGGAAATGGATATTATTATGCTTTTGCTAGTACAATACCACAGTTAAGTTCTTATGATACTGTAAAATCTTTATCCAAAGACTTTGAAAATAACAAAGATAACATTTTACAACTTGAAACATCTATCAAAAAATTAGGTAAACCAGAATTTTGGCTTTTCTTAGCTAAATAATTTAAGACTGACTAAGTACTATTACTATTAGTGTTTAAATTAATATAATTTCTTATACAAAAGAAAATAGAAAAAATAGCTTGTGAATTTACACAAGCCATTTTTGTTTTTTTATATTTATTCTACTCCACCTGATGTTTCAATACTTTGTTCTTGCTCATAAGGTATTGTTTGAGAACTTTCTTTATCATATTCAATTTCACCATTTTTTATATACAATGAATATGTATTTTCTTTAGTATCTAAATTCTTAAGTATTCCTCTTACATTAATCTTTAATGTAGCACTTGTTTCATCATATTCATATCCTAATAAATATACATCTGATGGATTATCTGAATTTTCTTCTACTTTATCTACAAAACTAGTATCTAATAGTATTTCTTTTAGTAACATATTTAGTATACGGTCAGCTTGTACTATTAGTCTATATTCACCTTCTGCATCTAATTTCATATCTTTTTTACAGTCTGTTATAACTCTTTCTAGTAAATCATTTTGTACAGCTTCATCTTGCAATAATTCATTTATTTTGTCTATATCTTTGCTGTTACTACCTTTATTTTTTCCAAATATTAATACTCCTGCTACAACAAGCACTACTATTACAATAATTGCTATTACTATTTTAGTTGTTTTATTCATATTATCTTTCTCCTCCTATTTTACTTACTTTCTATCTCTTTTGCAATTTGTATTAATTTATCTAGTCTATGCTTTAAACCAGATTTTGACACTTTATTTTTTCCCTCTGTTAATTTAGATATTTCATCTAAAGAGGCAGTTGGATTTTCTTTTCTAAGAATTGCAGTATATTTTAATTTTTCTGTTAATGTAGAAAACTTATTATGTTTGTATATTATATCTATTGCATCAAGTTGCTCTCGTGCACTATTAATTGATTTAACATAATTTGCAAGTTCACAGTTATTTGTTCTATTCTTTAAGTTTCGTACTTCTTTTTCAACTCGTATATTTTCAAATTGTAACATACTTCTATTTGCTTCAAGTAATCCTAGCATATATGAGATTTGTTCTGATTCTTTAAAATATACTATATATACTCCTGCTTTTTCTCTTTTTATTAGCTTTGGTGTAAAATCTAATAATGATAACAAATCTATATAATACTCTGCACAAGATTTATTTTTAAAACTTGCCTCATATCTATAATCTGTATTCGGGTCTACTATACATCCAGTTGAAAGAAATACTCCTTTTACTACTGCTTTTATCTCATCTTCAGATAAATTAGATATTTCAAAATAATCTTTAAAATCTGCCATTAAATCATTTTTAAAGTTTGCTTGTGTTAGATATTCTCCAAATCTTTCTGCTTTTACCAAATACAAGTCTTTTTTCTTAGAAAATGCTTCGAATATCTCATCTCTTATTTCTGTTGAAAACGACATATTACCACCCTATCATTTCCACCATAGTCTTTTACTTCCTCTATGATTTTAAATTCTTGATTATTATATATTAATTTTCTCATTTGTTCAAGTTCATCATATCCAATTTCAAATATTAATAATCCATTTGTTCGTAAAACACTTTTTGCTTGTTCTACTATTTTGGTATAAAATACCATTCCATCTTCTCCTCCGTCAAGTGCAATATGTGGCTCTTTTAGAACATTTTTATCTAAAGAGGCCATATCTTTACTCTTAATATATGGTGGATTTGAAACAATCATATCTACTTTTTTATTATCCTCTTGTGCTATTTCTTCTATTTTTTTAGATAATAAATCTGAATATAACGTATGGACTTTCTTTTCTACCCCGTTTTTATATATATTTCTTCTAGCAACACTTAAAGCACCATGAGATACATCTATTAATTCAACATCTATATCTTTTTCTACATTTTTTGCAATAGAAATAC
The DNA here is from genome assembly GCA_947631415.1 of uncultured Clostridia bacterium. Classification (GTDB taxonomy): domain Bacteria; phylum Bacillota; class Clostridia; order TANB77; family CAG-465; genus CAG-465. Next base: position 15,723 of record CANRLG010000018.1, on the reverse strand, counting down.
CAATAGCTCCACTTCCTGTGCATAAATCTATTACTTTTAAAATATCTGGTTCTTCATTAATATATGAAATTGCTTTTTCTACAAGTATTTCTGTGTCAGAACGAGGTATTAACACATTTTCATCTACATAGTATTCTTCGTTATAAAAATACTGCTTATGAGTTATATATTGTAATGGATAATCTTGTTCAATATATCTTTTAACTTCATATTCAAGGTCTAATTCTTTAGACAAATCAACAGTATATGTGTCTTTATTTATCATTAAATCATTTCTATCTCTATTATCTATACTTTCAAGTATTGTATATATATCTTGAGTATCTATCTTTGGATATTTTTCTTTAATTTGAGTTATTACCTCTTGAACAGTTTTTCCTGTTTTTCTTACACTAGATATAATTCCTATTCTTGCAAGTTCAAGCATTTCATCTGTTGGTTCTTTAGTTGTAATAAGCTGAATAAGACAAGCTGGATAATTTAAAATATCTAATGGTTTAGGTAGTAAAGATAGCAATCCTATTAATTCATAAGATATTCCTACACTCACTAAAGCAAAAATAATCATTGCAAAATACTTAATTATTAAGTTATTTATTGGAAATAATATAGAAAGCATTATGAACATAATGATATACATAACAAGGTTTCCACCACATCTTTTATGTATTTTAGATGATGTTTTTATTTTTTCTAATGTCAATTCATTTATATCTTTACAATTTTCATAAGCATTTACAGCTTTATGTTCTGCTCCATGATATTGAAATACAATATTCATTTCTTTTATATTTTTAAGCATTATTGCAAAGAATAATGTTTCTAAAGAAAGAACTATAAATTGTACTAAATTTCTATATTCATTTGAAAATAAAGCTGAAATTAGAATTGGTATAGTTATAATTAGGATGATTAACATTATGTATATACCTAAAATATAGCTACCATTATATGATTTATCCTTTGTAACTGATGCAGTATATTTTCTTGCAGCATTTGATATTTGATTTTTTAGTCCATGTATTCCTCTAATAATAGGTATTTTACTTATTAGTGAATTATCTTTAAATACAGGATTTGTTTTACCAACAAGTCTATCTTTTTTCTGTTCAATAACAACTTGCCTTATTTGTGAGGTAAATACAATACCATCTGCAAGTGCTACTCCACCTGTTTTAATTTTTTTATTTTTCTTCATATAATCTCCTTAAATTATACATTTCATTATATATGAATAAATAAATTTTTGCAATAAAAAAAGAGCACCCGTAAGGTACTCAATTTATCATAATTATTTTGATTTAATTCCGTATTTTTCCATGAATTTAGCAGCTCTACCTTGATTAGATATTGCTTGTTTTTGTCCAGTGAAGAAAGGATGACATGCACTACATGTATCAACTCTCATTTCTTCTTTAACAGAACCTGTTTCTATAACATTTCCACAAACACATCTTATAGTTGCTTTTCCATAATTTGGTTGTAAATCTTTTTTCATTTTTCTTTCACCTTCCCTATCACTAGTTTTTTCGTTAGTTACTCGAATATTTTAACACACATATTTTAAAATTACAAGTTTTTTTATTATTTTTTACTATATTTTTATTAAAAAGTTGATTTTTGACCTTATTATTATGTTTTTGTTTACAATATTATGCTCTTTTTTTACTACTTTTTCATATAATATTTTGAGGAGGTGATTTTAAGTTTGAACAAAAATATACCCCAAAATATTCTTAAAGGATTTCTTTGTTCTTGTAATCCCAAACTACCTCTGTCAAATAACCACTATATAACGGGTAAAAATCTTTTGCTATTTTCAAATTTTGCCTGTGTTGAAAACACTCTTTCATGTCTTACATCTAATTTTTGCTGTAAACTTTGCAACATTAAGAAGAAATATGGGAAGTAAAAAAATATTGTTTTTTTTGCATTTGTATGATATACTCATTGTTGACTTTTAAATTTATCAAATAAATATAGATTGGAGGAAAATATATGGAAAAATTTATTGTCCACGGTCCATGTCGTTTAGAGGGTGAAGTTACCATTAGCGGTGCTAAAAATGCAGCAGTAGCTATTTTACCTGCTACCCTACTTGTTAAAGGGAAATGTCATCTTGAAAATGTTCCAAACATTAGTGACATCCGTGCTTATTGTAAAATACTAGAATCACTTGGTTCTAAAATAGAATACATATCTGATAATGAGCTTATTATAGATAATACAGATGTTAATAGTGCTATTGCTTCTTATGAACTTACAAGTAAATTTAGAGCATCATACTATTTAATTGGAGCTTTAATTGGTCGTTTTGATAAAGTTCAAATTGGTTTACCTGGTGGTTGTAAACTAGGTGCAAGACCAATAGATCAGCATATAAAAGCTTTTAAGAAACTAGGTGCAAAAGTTATAGTACGAAATGGTAATGTATATGCTTCAAAAACTGAGAGCTTAAAAGGTGCTAATATATTTTTTGATGTTGTATCAGTTGGTTCAACAATGAATGCAATACTTGCTGCTACACTATCTGAGGGTGTAACTACCATTGAAAATGTTGCAAAAGAACCTCATATTGTAGACCTTGCTAATTTTCTTAACTCTATGGGAGCTAAAATTAAAGGTGCTGGTACTGATACAATTAAAATTACTGGTGTTAAAGAACTATCACAAAAATCTAGTTATTCTATAATACCAGACCAAATTGAAACAGGTACATTTATGGTTGCCGCAGCTGCAACAAGAGGAAATGTATTAATTAGAAATTGTATACCAAAGCACATGGAACCTATTACAGCAAAATTAATTGAGGCAGGTGCAACAGTTGAAGAATTTGAATCAGATATAAGAGTTTCAATGGATAAAAGACCAACTTCAATTAGTATTAAAACTATGCCATATCCTGGTTTTCCAACTGATATGCAACCTCAAATGTCTATACTACTTTCTATAGGAGATTCTACAGGTACAATAGTTGAAACAATTTGGGAATCTAGATTTCAATATACAGATGAACTTGCCAAAATGGGTGCAGATATTACAGCACATGGTTCAACTGCAATATTTAGAGGTGTAGAAAAATTATACGGAGCACCTGTTAAAGCACATGATTTACGTGCTGGTGCTGCAATGATTATAGCTGGACTTGTGGCAGAAGGTGATACAGAAGTATACGATATACACCACATTCAAAGAGGATATGAAAATATTATAGGTAAATTTGCAAATCTTGGAGCTAAAATAGATTACGTTAAAACTGAGGATGATGAATAAAGATGCTTACAGTACATCCATTATATAGTTCTAGTTCGGGCAATATGTTTCATATTGCCTCTTGTAATGCAAATATTTTAATTGATGTTGGTGTAAGTTACAAAGCTATAAATGAGGGACTAAAAAGTATTGGTCTTACATTAGATGATATTGATGCAATATTCATTACGCATGAACATTCTGACCATATTAAAGGCCTTCCTCTACTTTGCAGAAAAAATACAGACAAACCTATTTATGCTGTTGGAAAAACTGCAAATTATATAATTGAAACACTAACTCAAAAAAATATTATGTGCAATATCTTACCTATTAAATATGATACCCCTATTAAAATAAAAGACATGGAGATATATGCTTTTGAAACATCACATGATGCAATTATGCCATGTGGATATAGAATAAAAACCGAAGATAAAACATTAACTATAGCTACAGATTTAGGATATGTTTCAAATGAAGTATACTCTAATTTAGCAGATTCAGACTTTACTATTTTAGAGTCAAATTATGATAATACTATGCTTGAATTTGGAAAATATCCATATCTACTAAAACGCAGAATTAAAGGTCAACAAGGTCATTTATCTAATGATATTTGTGGACAAACTATTGCAAAACTTGCAAGTGAAGGACATTCTCGCTTTCTTCTTGCCCACCTTAGTGAAAATAACAATACTCAAGAACTTGCTTTGCAAACTGTTGAGAGTATATTAACTGAAAAAGGGCTAAATCCACAAAACATTGAGATAAACCTTGCTTCAAAAACTTTATCTAATGAGGGGTATACAATATGTTAAATATAAAAATACTTTGTATTGGAAAAATACGAGAAAAGTCATTAAAAGACTTATGTGATGAATATTCTAAAAGAATATCTAAATACGCAAAACTTGAAATAATTGAACTGGATGATGAAAAAATACCTAATAATAGTTCAGAAGCAATAGAAAATCAAGTGAAAATAACTGAGTCTAATAAAATAATAGATAGGCTTAATAAATATCCAAATAGTCACATAATATTATTAACTTTAGATGGTAAAGAATTAAATTCAATAGAATTTTCTAAAGAGATTGAAAATATTTCAACTTACTCATCTTCTAATATTATATTCGTTATTGGTGGAAGTTTAGGAATGAGTCAAGAATTACTAAACTATTCTAAGAATAAATTATGTTTTTCTAAGATGACTTTTCCACATCAACTTATTAGAGTATTTTTACTAGAACAGATTTTTAGAGCTTTTAAAATAATAAATAACGAAACATATCATAAATAGAAATAAGGAGCAATATAGCTCCTTATTCATTTATTCTCTTTATACTAATAGCTTTTTTAGTATTATCATCAAATTCTATTTCTATTGCATTAAACATAGCTTCATTTTGTGAACATTCATAATGTAGATAATGTCCTGTTGTAAATCTTGCAATAGCAATTTCAGTTTTAAGTCCTAACACACTATCTTTTGGTCCAGTCATTCCAACATCAGTTATATATGCCATTCCAGTATCAAGTATCTTTTCATCTGCTGTTTGGACATGAGTATGTGTTCCATATACTGCATTTACTTTATTTTTTAGATAATATCCCATTGCTATTTTTTCAGCAGTTGCTTCTGCATGAAAATCTATAAATATATAATCTACATTTTCTGCTTTCAAAAGTTTAATTTGTTCATCTGCCATAACAAATGGATTAGTTATATTTTTTTCAATTATCTCTCCCATTGCAAAAGAACCAATTAAATTTATAACTCCAAACTTTTTACCATTTTTTTCTACTATAACATGCTTATTACCATTTAGATTAGTAATATTTGCTGGTATAGCAAGTTTTTCTAATTTAGCATATTCTGATGCCATTTCTTTCCTATAATACATATGGTTTCCCATAGTGATTACATCTGCACCATAGCCTAATATCTCATTATATTCCTTATCTCTTATTCCTCTACCACTTGCTGAATTTTCACCATTTACAATACAAAAATCTATATCTTTTCTTGTTCTAAGCTCAGCACCTAGTCTATTTAAACCTGCTCTTCCAACAATGTCTCCTACTATTAAAACTTTCATAAGTTTTCCTCCTAAGCAAGTATTATATACTAAAAAAAATATAATTGCAAGAAAAAAAATAAGATAGCTTTGCTATCCTATTTTATTACAAAATAAATACTTTTCCTGTTTTTTTCAATTCTTCGTGAAATTGTATATCATCACTTGAAATACCATTTAAAGTAAATGATGCAGGAGTATATTTATCTCTTTCATCCATATTTGCTTTCCTAAAATATCTTTCTATATCTATTTCTTGTCCGTTTTTTTCACCTGTTTCAAAAACAATAGATATTGGTGTGCTCACTATTATTCTATACATTGCTTCTTTCATATAATCCTTGCTAAAGCCATTTTTTAGGAACTCATTAAATATTTGCTTATGTGAAAATTCTCTACCGTCATGCAAAACAACATGTTTTTCTCTCTGCACTACCCTTCTTTCATCATCATAATCTCTTTCGTCCATAATTATGCACCTCCAAATAAATTTTTTTCCAATCGTAAAAAAAATAATAGTTTCACAATTACGGACTTCATTATATCATGACATAAAGAGCCTGTCAATGCTTAAGTATATACCACGGAGTGGTTTTTTTAATTTTTTATTTTATTGTATTTCACAAATAATGTATATTATATATTGATTTTTACTATTTCATAAAATAATGGTTATACTTTTTTAAACTTACTTTATTTTAATACTACCTCTTATTTTTAGCAAAAACATACTAAATTTCCATTTTATCATATTAAACGTAAAGTTAACTACTTAATTACTGCCTTAAGTTTATTTTCCTTTTTTAGCTCAATATAATTGTATTTCACATATAATATATCATACATACTATTTTTTAAACAAAAAAAGACAGACACAGTTATTTTAACCGTGCCTGTCAACCGAGATGTTTGGTAAAGCTAGGGAATTTCACTCCTATCCCTTCTTTCATCTAAGAATATCAAAGTCTATCGTATCTTACAAACCAATGCTCAATCTCATGCTCATTAACGCTATACTTTAGTTGTAATGTTTGGTCTGGCTTCATAATATAGATATCACAAATATTGGTGGATATAATTGGACCTTCTCCATAAGTGTAGTCCTCTCCCGTACATAGACGAGTTTTCATCCATAATTTGTCTGTTGCATCTACATATACAACCCTAAAGTCTGTCTTTTTGGATATCCATAATTTAAAGCATTCCCAATGCAACTTGAGTATCTCGCTCTTTAAGCAATGTTTTTTAACCTTGTTGTGTAAGTCTTTGATATCTCTCTTCCGAGTTAGACAGTAGTTCCATCCTGCTTCAACTAAATAATAATCTTGTAGCATGATTTTCCTCCTTAAATAATTATTTGATAGGACATATCAACAATCGGTTCTCCTATAGTTTATAATCTAAATAAAAAAAGTATATGTATATACTGTAAAAATATTGTGAAAGATTTTTCTTTACCTATTATTTTTCACGTTTTTTAAACCATAGTTTGTATTTTACATATTATATATATTATTTGTTATTTAAGTTTTATGGCTTGAATATTTTTGCAACAAAAAAACCCGTTATTTCTAACGGGCATTTTTTTATTTTGCTACATCTATAGCTCTTGTTTCACGGACAACGTTAACTTTAATTTGTCCTGGATAAATCATTTCTTTTTCGATTTGATTTGCTATATCTCTAGCCATTACAACTATTGCATCATCATCTACTTGCTCTGGTTTTACTAATATTCTTACTTCACGTCCTGCTTGTATTGCATAAGACTTATCTACACCTTTATATGAATTACATATTTCTTCTAATTTTTGTAATCTCTTAATATATGTGCTTACAGTCTCACGTCTAGCTCCTGGACGCGCCGCAGAAATTGTATCTGCTATTTGAACTAGTACTGACTCTAAAGACTTATGTTCAGCATCACCATGGTGTGCTTCAACACAATCTATAATCTCTTGTTTTTCTTTATACTTTTTAAGTAATTCTACTCCAAGTGATACGTGTGTTCCTTCAACATCTTGGTCAAATGATTTACCAATATCATGTAAAAGTCCAGCACGTTTTGCTATTGTAACGTTTAGTCCTAGCTCCTCTGCTAGTAAACCACAAAGGTTTGAAACTTCAATAGAATGATTTAATACATTTTGGCCATAACTTGTTCTATATTTAAGTTTTCCAAGGATTTTTACTAAATCTGGATGTAAATTCATTACACCTGTTTCATATTGAGCTCTCTCTCCTTCTTCTTTGATAGTGTTTTCTACTTCTACTTTAGCTTTATCTATCATTTCTTCAATCTTGCCTGGATGAATTCTTCCATCTGCAATAAGTCTTTCAATAGCTATTCTTGCTACCTCTCTTCTTATTGGATCAAAGCTTGATAAAACGATTACATCTGGTGTATCGTCGATTATTAAATCAATACCAGTTAAAGTTTCAATAGTTTTTATGTTTCTACCCTCTCTACCAATAATTCTTCCTTTTAAGTCATCATTTGGTAAAGACACAGTAGTAACAGTTGCCTCAGAAGTATGGTCTGTTGCATATCTTTGAATAGTACTAACTAACAATTCCTTTGCTTTCTTATCTACTTCTTCCTTAGCATTTTCTTCTTCTTGTCTAATGTATTCAGCCATTTCTTTAGTCATATCATTTTTAAGTTCCTTCATAATTGCTTCTTTGGCTTCATCAACACTCATCTTTGCAATTTTTCCTAATGCTTCAATTTCTCTTTCTTTAGCATTTTCAAGTTCTTGCTCTCTCTTTTTAAGTTCTTCACTTCTTTTTGTAATGTTGTTTTCTTTTTCTTCAATTAATGCTGCTCTCTTATCTACTAAGTCTTGTCTTTGATTTATTCTATTTTCCAAGTCTTGCATTTCTTTTTTTCTAAGTTTTACTTCAGCTTCAAATTCATCTTTTTTCTTCATCATATCATCCTTAGCTTGTAGTACAACTTCTTTTTTTAGTCTATCAGCATCTAACTTACTATCGTTTAAAATTTTTTCTGCTTGTTCCTCTGCTGACCCTATTGTAGCCTCTGCTATTCTTTTTCTATAACTAATTCCTATAAAAAAGAATGCGATAGCACCTACAATAAAGCAAGCAGCACCTACGATTGCTACTAGCATTTGACTATCCTCCTTCATATTTATTTGTCAATGTACAATTCATTGTATAAGTGTCTGTATATATAACATTATTAAAATTATATGTACTTATCCCTCACCTCAGAGTATATTTATGTAATTTTTTCTACCTAGCATTACAATAAACATAACTCCATCTAAATTATACATTAAAATATTAAATATAGCAAGTAAAATAATCAACAAAAGTTAATTTTAAACTCCCTTATATACATTTAACCGCAAAAAAGAAGTCAAATTTATGACTTCAATTTTTTAGAATAAGCAAATTTATTATCTAATTTTGCATATTTTATCTCTTTCATATTTTCAAGAATATTTACTTGATTTCTTATCTCCTCTAATTCTTTATCTGAAATTTTAGAACTATGTTTAGACTTTTTATAATGGGGTCTTAGCTCATTAAACATAGAATCTATCTCTACACTTAAAAGTTCTGGATCTACAACAAAATAATATCTCATATCCACATAACTTTCTCTTGTTACTTTTTTATCTTTTCTAATTATATTAACCTTAGAAAAGAAATACTTAGGCTCAAACATGTGACTTCCTACTTTAAAAAGATATATCTTGTCCTCCTCTACTCTATATACTAGATATGGTCTCCCATTTACTCTATAATCTACTGAATTATCATCTGCAAATTTCATATACTTTATATATAAAATTTCTCCTTCTTTATATTCATACATTTATCTCACCTCTTGCTACATATAAATTAAAGTCCTAAGTTTACCTCAGGACTATTAATTTTATTCTATTATTTCTTCTACTTTATGTTTAGCATATATTTTTACATAAATTCTTGGAACAATAACTATAAGTACAACACTTAAAAGAATTGCCCCTATCAATAATGCTAGATTAAATCCTTTAATAATAAAATCAAAACCAAGTAGTATTATAATTATAGCAGATATAAACATTGTAAATCCATTAAATCTATTAGCACTTCTCCAAATTTTATCATCTTCCATTGTTTCTTTAGTTCTAAGTCCAAGAATACTTCCTGTCCTATTAATAGGAAATGTACTAGAAATTGCAAGTATTATTAGACCAATCAATATTATAACTAAAAAAGCAGGATTTATTCCAATAGATGAAATTAAAGATGTTTTTACAAAATTATATCCAATTATTACAAATACCCAGTTTGCAATTATTAATAATCCATCTATAAATGCAAATAAAGCATCTTCTATTAATTTTCCTGTTGTAACAGTTTTAAACATTGTCTTTTTTCTGTACATAACTTGTACTATACTAATTAGCAAAACAATGATTGGTGCAATTAATAATACATACTTAGATTGCATTTTTCCAACAAGGTCAGTTGCAAATATATTTATAGGTACACTAACCTTAGTAATAATTTTAGTTAAAACATATATAGTTGCAATTAAATTTATTATTGCTGCACCAAGTATTGTATAATTCTTCTTTTTTCTATTTAACATTTTTTCTCCCCCTCAAAAAATTATTTTCTAAGCCATCTAAGATAATCTGAAACTTCATTTAGTCCTTTAAGATTTAGAGAATATATAATGCTTTGTCCTCTCTTTTTATACTCAACTAAATTTGCTTCCTTTAATATAGATAAGTGATGACTAAGTGAAGGTTTTGTAATATCAAAATAATTAAAAATCTCTCCTGCACTCATGTCTCTTTTCTTCAATAGTTTCAGTATTTCTCTCCTTGTAGAATCTACTAACGCGTCCCACACATCTTTCATATATTGCCACCCTTTCATAATTATTTTAGATGATATTAATCTACAAATAAAGTATATACCATTAGAAAAAAATTGTAAAGAATAGACTTTAAAACTATTAACTCTCCCCTTGTATAAGGATACTATTATCTACTTTTTCATTGCCATTGGTATCAACTATTTTTTCTATTATCTCTGTTTCTGTTTTTATCAAGTAATCATCTGCCTCCATTATAGGCTTATTAAAATATTCTGCTCTAACTATTTCCTCCTCTGACCTATTTTCAGAAGCAATTACAAATTCTTCAATTTTATCATTAAAGAAGTCTTTTTGAACTTCAAATACCGTATATATAATACTTAAATTCAAATATCCATCCTCTTTTTCTTCAATATTTGGTACTATTTGAACTAAAAATCTTTTTGATGGGTTTGAATATGCTTTATTCTTAGAAGCACTAACTGCACTTTTGTATAATGTATCTAAAGAGTCAATAACCTTTTCATTATACTTAGAACCTGTTGCATATTTATTTACTGTATCTATAAATATATTATTATCTACTAAACCATAACTATCTGTTTCATAAAACTTTTTAGTAGTAAATATATATGGTTTAGCATTATATGTTTTATCAAATAATTTATTATTTTGAGAAAATCTCTTATAAATAGCTACATATTCTCTATTTTTATACAAGTTAATCTTTTCTATTCTTTTATCTTGCTCATTATATACATAAATTTCTTTAGGAGATACTGAGAAAATTACAGTTCCGTCATCCACTTTAGCTCTCATATCTTGTGAAAGTATTTCATTATAATTTGTTGTGTTAATAAATATGTCTTTGAAATTAAAAGGCTCAAATGCTTTTAAATTAATATTTAACCCTTTATATTCGTAAGTAATATTTCCCTCTATATCGCATAGTTCTCTACAAAACATAGTAGATAATACATTATTGAAGATATATACATCAGTATAATTGTATACATGGTCATATAATACTTGTGGATTTTCAAGGCTTGTTTCATCATATAAACTTTGTGCAGTTTCCTTTAATGAATTGTTAATCTTATTTTCTAATTCATTATTTTTTAACCCATCTACACTTAAATACGAAATATCTATTTTACTTCCATCAATTCCCCTATCTAAGTCGTAAAAATAGCTTTGAGAAAGAATAGTTTCTTTCTTGGATATATAATTTAATCCTTCATAAGTTTCTGCACCTTGAACAAGTAAATCTGTCTCATCTGCTACTTCTTCTTGTTTCTTTCTAGTAGCAAAATATATACAACAAGAAACAATAACCAAAATAATTAATATTATCGTTCCTATTATTAACACTTTTTTCTTATTTAAAATACCTTTAGCACTGCTCATTATCTAAGCGTCCTCCCTCACATTTTTAATTTTATCATTTAGAAAAAAATTATTCAAGAATAATAACAACTTTACCACTTTATGAGTAAAATTTACACATATCTATCATATTTCTTGTAAGAATGGTGTCTAATTAAAAGAAAAAATAGAAAAAACATAAAAATAATAGTTAAGCTCTTGCTTTTTTATGTAAAGTGTGATATAATTTAGTCTCACGAATGATATAGACAGCCTCCACTAGATTAAGTGGAAAAGATAATATTTTAATAATAATTTAAAAAAATAAGGAGGTATTGTGGAATGAATAATAATGTTCAATCACAAAAAAAATTTGAAGTAAAAGAGGTTTCTCAAAAAAAGAAACAAAAAATTAGCTATTTAGGAACTAATAGAGGGTTGGTTACAATAAAAGGACATGGCATTGAAGAAAGTGTCATAAGCAGTAATCGTTACAAAAAAGTATTTGAATTATTTTCTTTAATGGAAAATAACTTAAATGAAGAAATTAAGTGTGATATAGCTTTAAGTTACATTTCGTTAGAAACAATAATTAAAGTTTTTACAGAAATTGATGATAAAGAAGAAACTTTTGAATTTTTTACAAAGAACATTACTCCAAAAAATTTCTTCTACCTAATAAATGATATTGATACTCAACAATTTTATCATTCATCAGATAGAATTTATCAAGTATTCTTATCAAATTCAGAAGATTTAAGAGCAATTAATGAATTTTACAATGAATACCAAGATTTTATTGAAAATTCTTTTTCTCATAACTTACCAACAATTTATGCTTTTATTAAAAAAGATGAATTATTAGACCCAAACAGATATGAATATGCAAAAAATATTGGTAATGCATTAAAGAAAGATGCAGAATATAAAGAAAAAATGTTAGCTTTTAATATAGTAAATGAATACTTTACATTAAAAACTAATACTCAATTAAGAGATGCATCAAGAGAAGAATTATTCTATAAAGTTACTCAAATAAATAAAAATTGGGATAAAATACTAAAAGAAACAAATGCTCAATTTTATACCATAGATGGTATTTATTCTGTTATAGAATAACATTAACAGGAATCATTTGATTCCTGTTTTATTTTTGCTTTTTATTTGTACTTAACATATAATATAATTTATATATATTATATAATAGAAAACTCCAGCGCTGGCTGGAGTTTCTGTGTGATTAGTTTCTTCAAACGAGTCATTAAATTTAAAATCAAAGAATCAGGAAAAGAGAAAAGAACCTGACTGTGTCCTTTTTATTCCAATCCCTATGGAAGTGAACACTGCTTTAACAAATGACTTTTAGCCACATAAGTTAATTAACACTCTGTTTTAAATTAATTACTCATTACAGGCATTATTATATCACAATATTATTTGAATGTCAAATATTTTATGTAAATTATACTTACCATTTCATAGTATATTTTCTTCTTTTACTACTTTACAAGAATTATTGTATAGTTCCTTCTCTTTTTTACTTAACTCATACAAGTTATTCTCTATTACTCCCTCTTTTCCAATTCTTGTAAGTGAACTAATATAAATATCGTTTTCACTATCATACGAACATAAAGAAAATAAAAGATTTGTTTCATCATTTATTATTGCACTTGTAATCCTAGATAGCACATTTGCAATACCATAGCATGTATATCCTTGTAATTTTGCAATTTCTGGTCCTAACTGTTTTACTTTCTCCTCTATATCTAATTTTTCTTTTACAGTTAAATAGTCATCAATACTATAAGTATTATTAATCTTAACACTTGACCATGCACAAAATTGTGAATTTCCATGTTCCCCAAATACATATCCTGAAATACTTTTTAAAGGAAAACCAAGCTTATTTGCTATTTCACATCTTAGTCGTGTAGTATCCAACATTGTTCCTGTTCCAATTACTTTACTATAATTTTTATACATTTTTGCAACTTTAAATGTAATTACATCAAGTGGATTTGTAGCAACTAAAATAATTCCTGAAAACTTTGTTTTTATTATGTTATTCATAATATCTTCTACTATTTTAGTTGCGCCTTTTATATCATCCATCCTAGACTCTATTTTTCTGCTTTGTGGCATACCTGCAGTTATACATATAATATCTGCATCATCTAAGTCGTTGTAGTCTGCAATTTTTATTTCATTAATATAACTTCTTGAATATATACTACTATTTACTAAATCTATTATTTTCCCCTTTGCTGCTTCTTTATCTAAATCTATAACATCAAGTTCATATACATCAATTCCCTGATTAATAAGTGAATACGCATAACTTACTCCTACATTTCCAAAACCTATAATTCCAATTTTATAACTCATTTTTTAATTCTCCTACTATATAATATATTATATTTTAAATTAAAAAAGTTCAAGAAAAAAGTACAACCTTTTATATAGGTTGTACCTGTGCTAGTATCTTAAAGAAGTCGAATAAAAATGCAAATAGTACTATTATACTAACTGCAAATATTATATAAAATACCACAGCTATTATTTTTCTAATTTTTTTATTCTGTATGCTTATATAACAATTAGCTATAAAACCAGCAATTACCATTGCTACTATTAAAATAATGACTAATAATACATAATTCATCTTTATTACCTCCTTTAAAATTATTTTAGGAACGCTTATAGATGTATATATGTATTTTAGCATATTTTAAATAAAATTCAAGTGTTTTTACTCTTCTAATAAGTTATCTTTATATATCCAATACCTTAAATGATTATATCCATCAATAGCATTGTAATATGTGCTGTCATATTTTCCACCACAAGACTCTATTGTGCTCTTAGATGGAGTATTAAAGTCTTTACAACATACAAGTACCCTATTTCTTCCTTGCTCCCACATTTTATCTAGAGCAAGCATTAAAATTTGTCTTGCATATCCTTTACCTCGTTGACTAGGTCTAATACTATATCCAATATAACCACCATATTTTACTAATGCTGGAACTTCTTTCCATCTTAGAGTTGTCATACCAATAATATTATCCCTTTCATTTACGGCAAGATATACAGTTTGAGGTGAAAAGTCTTCTGGTAGATTTTCATCTGTTTCATTTGCAATCTGTTCTTCTAACCATAGCTCAAAGTCCAAATCTTTTAATTTTTCAAAATTTCTTATTCCTTCATATCTATCTATTCCTGGTAATAATTCACATTTTTCATATTCTTTAAGCATATTTAATAGCTCATCTTTATCTTCTTTCTTTATTTTTCTTAACGTTAATTCCATATTATTTGCTCCTTATTTTAGTAATCCTCTTTTTAATATATCTAATTGAAGATGAAAAGATTTTAATCCTTCTTCTTTAGAATATATCTTTCTTAATATATATAGTCTAGTAATACAAATTAGAGAAATGATTATAGAAAGTGTAGCACAATATTCTTCATCACTTGCAATATTGATATTATCCCAATTAATATATTCTTTAAGTAATCTTAAATCTATGTATTTAATTTTATAAATTGCATAATCTTTTAAGTATTCAACAATATTAATATTAAATTGTGTTTCTTCTTCGGAAAGTTCCAGACTTAAAATAAGATATTCAGTTGAAGCCTTAAATAAATCACCATTATTTTTAATTAAAATCTCCTTAATCTTTTCAATTTCATTACGATATTCTTCGCCTAATATATAGTCTATTACTTCTTCCTTTGTTGTAAAATATTGATAAAAACTTCCTCTTGCAATTTTAGCATTTTCTACAATGTTTTTTACAGAATAATCTATTATACTTTTACTTGCAAATTCTTTTTTAATTGCATCTGTAACTCTTTTTTTCTTTACTTCATTTAGATTATCAAATGTTTGTGTTGGCATTAATCTCATCTCCTGATTAGTATTATATATGACATTATGTCACTAGTCAAGGATTAAAATTAATTGCACTAATAAAAGTAAAAGGAATAGCTTTATCTATTCCTCTTTACCATAATATTAACTATTTTGCTTTTACAGTTGTTTTTTTAGCTGTTGTTTTCTTGGCAGTAGTTTTTTTAGTTGTAGCAGTTGCCTTTTTGAACTGCATCCTTTAGAGTAGACATCAATAAAAAAACTAGTTTAAGGAAAATATGATAAAATACACTTCCGAAAGG
>CANRLG010000017.1 GCA_947631415.1 uncultured Clostridia bacterium | reverse complement strand
CCTCTTGAGAGGTGGCTCGCGTTAGTCCCTTATAGGGCGCAAAGAAAAACCGCGTGTTATACACGCGGATTTTTATTGCGCAAAAAAAAAAAGAGATAATTATCTCTATTTGTAGTCCATAAAGACTTTTCTATCAGCTTTTTTCAAAGCTTTCCTATCATAGTCTTTTTTAGACTTATGTGCTCCGCAGCCAGACATTGGCATATTAGCAAAAGCACTTCTAGTGTGAAGGACTGATTCTTTCCAGTCAATCACAACTTTATAGCCTTTTCCTTTCACTTAAAACACCCCTTTCAAAAATTATTTTTTTTAGTAAAAAATTAAATATATAATATAATTATATCATAAAGTTTACATAATTTAAAGACTATTCTTTATTTTTTCAAATACTTTTCCAATATTGTCATTTATTACAAGAGTTGCCATTTGGTCTAATGGTGTAGTACTTTTATTTATTACTACTAAATATTTCCCTTTAAAGTAATGTACAAGTCCTGCAGCAGGATATACAGCAAGAGAAGTTCCTCCTACGATTAACATTTCTGCATTAGAAATATCATTTATTGCTTGACTAATTGTTTCATTATTTAAAGGTTCTTCATAAAGTACAACATCTGGCTTAATTATTCCACCACATTCACATTTAGGTATTAATTCTTTGGAGTTAAATACATAATTTGCATCATAAAATTTATTGCATTTCATACAATAGTTCCTATATACACTTCCATGCAATTCTAAAACATTTTTTGAACCAGCTTTTTGATGAAGTCCATCTATATTTTGAGTTATTATACTTTTAAGTTTGTTATTTTTCTCAAGAAGTGCAAGACAGTGATGAGTAATGTTTGGCTCATATTTTAAAGAATTAAGTTTATCTTTATAAAATTTATAAAATTCTTGTGTTTTATTAATAAAAAAAGTATGAGATAGCATTTGTTCAGGTGGGTAGGAATATTTCATATTATATATACCATCAACACTTCTAAAATCTGGTATTCCACTCTCTGTTGATACACCAGCACCACCAAAAAATACAATATTTCTACACTTGTTTATATAATCTATAAGAGTGTTTATTTTTTCTTCATTATTCATAATATCACCACGAATATTATATCATATATTAATGTAAATCATATAATATTTTAGGTGATAATATAATGGTAATAAAAGAATTGTATGAAGATGCAAAAAATATTAAAGATAAAGACCCAGCTTGTAGTAATATTTTCTATGCAATATTACTTTATCCTGGATTTCATATATTAATTTTTCATAGAATAGCTCATTTTTTATATAATCATAAATTAAAGTTTTTAGCTCGATTCATATCTCAATTTGGTAGACTTTGTACAGGTATTGAAATTCATCCTGGAGCACAAATTGGTAGAAGATTATTCATTGACCATGGAGCAGGAATTGTAATTGGTGAAACTGCAAAAATAGGGGATGATTGTACTATTTATCATTCAGTAACACTTGGTGGAACAGGTAAAGATAAAGTTAAAAGACATCCAACTCTTGCAAATAATGTAATGGTTGGATGTGGTGCTAAAATTTTAGGACCTATTCATATAGGTAATAACGTAAAGATTGGTGCTATGTCAGTCGTATTAAAAGATGTAGAAGACAATGTCACAGTAGTTGGTATTCCATCAAAAGTGGTAAAAAAATAGGGAAGCAAATTAATGCTTCCCAAATGTTATTTTTCAACTATATTTATTGGAACATTGTAATTTACGGATAAAGTCGTAAAATACATTTCTAGATTTCTTGAGGCTTGTCTAATGTTTGCATCAGTATTTGTGTATTCTTTAATATCATCATGTGCAATATTTTCAAAAGCTGTAATTTGTGATGGTGTATAACTACTTCCAAAGATACTTTTATTGCTACTTGTAGATATATCTTTAATATCTATAAAGCTCAACTTAATATCTTTTGGACTATATTTTATAGTTACTTTTCCATCTGAATTAATTTCAGTCTGTATTAGATTAGATTCAATAGTAAAGGCAGTTTCATAACTTGCATAAAATTTAATGTCAGAATTAATTAACCATTCTACCCATTGATTATTCTCTGGTGTTTTATCATGTGTTAAAGTAATCTTGCCAGAAGTTCTAAGAATAGTTAAAGCTACTTCATTATTAATACTTGTAACTAAGTTTTTAGCCGCCTCCATATTATTTTTTAGTACTTCTTCTTGCAACTGAACATCAATATTTGATTGACTTTCTCGTATGTCATCATTGTCCTCTTGTTTTAAATATTTTATATATTGATACCCTAAAAATAGTGCGAATACTACTACTAAAACTAAAATAATTTTGAAAACTTTTCTAATAACCTTCTTCATAGGTAACTCCTTCCTCTTTACAATTATAAAGAATAACTTGCTATTTCTCCCAATCGTAAAGAAATAAAATTTAGTATTATAAAAAATACAGTATATATTATAGCATAGTTAACATAAAATGTAAAGTAAAAAAAGAAGAACACCTCTTGTTAGAGGTGCTCAACTAGGATTTTTTGCGTCCAAGAAAATTGTCTATAAACACTAAAAGATAACTTATACTAATGTAGACTATTGCTATTATAGCAAGGTATTTGGCAACGCCTAAAACCCCAATTTTGTCTACATCAAGAAAGAAATACGCATATTTCTTAGAACCACCTGTACCAAAGAATGTTCCACCACAAAGTGAATAGCTATACACATATATTAAATATACAAATGGAAACATTACCCATTTCATAGGATACTTCATACTAAAATGACCTTTTTCATCAAAAAGAAAGTAATCAAGTAATACTAGTATTGGATTTATGAAATGAACAAATATGTTAGAAACTCTAAATACTTTTTCAACAGAGGTGTTAATATCCATGGTAAATTCAGTAGGGCTTAAAGCCACTATATAAACAAAAAATGTCAAAAGAATTACCATAGTCATTCCACCTTTTAGAAAGTAATAGATTTCAGACTTTTCCAAATCTTCTTTAAATAGTGATATAACTTTATACAAAAAATAAAAGGTAAGAACAAAAAGGTTACTTTGTATCGTATAAAAAGATAAAATTGATGGAATGGAAGTGGTTGTAATAATGTTAGACAAAATTCCAATTAAACAGCAGATAATTATTGCTGTTTTGAACGCATCAGAAAATTTTTTCTTTGCATTCATAGTTCATGCTCCTTTCTACAAAATTAATTATATCACAAAAATGGCTATTTTTCAACATTTCTAGTTATTTGACAAAACAAACAGTTCAATATATAATAAAGAAAAACGTAAATGTTTTTTATTGGGGGATATATGAGAGCTTTGGTTACAGGAGCATCATCTGGTATTGGATATAGTATAGCTCGTTACCTTAGCAAATTAGGTTATGATTTAGTTGTAGTTGCACGAAGGAGAGAATGTTTAGAAAACTTAAAAAAAGAGTGTTCTACTAATGTTAGAATAATAGTCTTAGATTTAAGTATTTTAGATAATGTATACACTTTATACCAGATGACAAAAAATTTAGAAATTAACGTAGTAGTAAATAATGCAGGAGTTGGATTATATGGTGAGTTTTATGATATAGATACTCAAAAAGAGCTTTCCATGATAAACCTAAATGTAATTGCTACAGATGTTTTAACAAAATTATATCTTAAAGATATGGTTAAAAGAAATAGTGGCAAGATACTTAATGTATCATCTGTTGTAGGATATATGCCAGGACCTCTTATGAGTTCATATTATGCTAGTAAAGCGTACATAGTAAGTATGAGTCGTGCTATTAATATGGAACTAAAAATGAAGAAAATAGGGGTAACTGTGTCAACACTTTGTGCAGGAGCAGTTGATACAAATTTTAATGCAGACTTAGGTGTATCATACTTTATTCCACCTAGTTCATCTGAAAAAGTTGCAAAATATGCAGTAAATAAAATGCTAAAAGGAAAAGAAGTAATTATACCAGGATTTTTTGGTAAGATAACATATATTTTAAATAAAATAATTCCAATAAAAATATCTAAATATTTTATGTATGTTAGTCAAAATGGAAAAAGATATTATTAACGATAATTGAAATAATTATCGTTATATTTTTTTGCTTTTCACACATAACAATATTAGGAGTTTTTTTATGAATAAAATCGTTGAAGATATAAAAGAGAGAGCAAAAAATAGTAGTGATGTATTTTTTAGAGAGGTAGCATATAAAGATAAAAGAGTGTATTTAATTTTATCTGATGCTATGGTAAATACTGAGGTTGTATCAAATTTTGTAGTAAGAAGTATTAATGAAATATTAAGAAACACTCAAACAGATAAAGAATTAGATTTAAAAAGTAAAATAGAAAAAAGATTAAATGGAGATAATATTAATTTTGAAAATGAGATAGCTATAAGTAAAATTAAGAAGATAGATATAAGTAAAGAAGATATTTTTAAATATATATTTTCTGGTTTTGTGGTAATTGTATATGAGCAAGAAGTATATATAGTTGAAGCAAAACAAAATAATTCAAGGTCTATCATGGAGCCTAGTACAGACAGTTCTGTTAGAGGTTCGAGAGATTCATTTGTAGAAAATATAATGCAAAATCTTGCATTAATTAGAAATAGAATTAAAAATGAAAAATTATTATATAAAGAGCAAGAGATAGGTAGAAGAACTAAAACTAAATGTGCAATAATGTATATTGAAGATATAGCAAAACCAGAACTTGTAAATTTTATTGAAGAAAAATTAAATGGAATAGATATAGATGGAATACTAGATGTAAACTATCTTCAAGAGTTTATAGAAAAAGAAAATGATTCAAGTTTTCCTGTAACTATTACTACGCAAAGACCAGATTTAGTATCGTACTATTTACTTGAGGGTAGAGTAATAATACTTGTAAATAATAGTCCGTATGCTCTTGTATTACCTGCTTTTTTTGATGATTTTATTAATAGTGTTGATGATTTATACCAAAAGTCTAAAAATGTTACTATAACAAGGATAATAAGGTATATTTCAATGTTACTTACTATCTTAGTTCCTGCATTATATTTGTCTTTAATAACTTTTGACCAAGAAACAATACCTACTAAATTATTAATCTCTATTTCATCTCAAAGAGAAAGTGTGCCTTTTCCAGCGGTTGTAGAGGCAACTATGATGATGCTTGCATTTGAAATTCTAAAGGAAAGTGATATGAGAGCAAATAATATCTCTGGAAATACATTATCTATTGTAGGAGCTCTAATATTAGGAGAGGCAGCAGTTAGTGCAGGGATAGTTTCTCCAATAATGATTATAGTTGTAGCAATTACTACTATATCTGGAATGTTATTCTCAGATATTAATGTTATAAATGCTTTTAGAAGATGGAGAATAATATTCATGATATTTGCAAGTCTATGTGGCCTAGTTGGAATGGGAATTGCAACTGTAATTTTTGTTGCAAGTTTAGTATCTACATATTCTACATATTTACCTTTTACATATCCTGTAGCTCCATTAGATATTACAGAAAGCATGAAAAATTTATTTACAAGAATTAGAATACCAAAAGATAAAACTCGTCAAAAAATTCTAACAAATAATTTAACAAAAGGAAGGTAGAAAATGAAAAAATATATTTTTGCGTTATTAGTTGTAGTAGTAATGTTTAATGCTTTCGATAATCTAAAGGAGATAACTAATCTTGCAATAGTATCAGTTTTAGGTTTAGATGTAGATGAAGAAGGAAATTATATTGCTACTGTTGAAATAATAGCAGGAGATAAAGAGAATAATAAAAAGACAATACTAGAAAAAGCAACAGGAAATTCAATACAAGAGGCAATTAGAAACATTATAGATAAGACACCACAGCGATTATATCTTGCACATCTAGAAACTTTAATTGTGTCAGAGGATATTGCTAAAAGTGGTATAGATAATATAGTAGATTTCTTTATTCGAGATAATGATGCAAGTAATAATTTTTACCTATTTGTTTCTAAAGAAAAGACAGCAGGTAAAGTGATTGAAAAAATATCTGAGCAAGAAGTTAGTATGTTAGAGATGTTAAAATCTTCAGAAAAATATAGAGGAAATGCAAATACTAAAACACTTAGTCAATGTATACAACAAATTTTGAAAGTAGGAAGCGATATATGTGTAAATTCTTGTGGAATAAATGAAGATGAAATATATATAGGGGAAATGGCATATTTTAAAGAATGGAAAATGCAAGGATATATGAGTAAAGATGAAAGTATAATGTACAATATTTTAGATAAAAATGTCGTTAGTCCAATTTTAAAGACTGGAGAAAAAGAGAATTTAATAATAGTTGAAATCGTAACAAATGATGTGAAATTTGGTTTAAAGGATAATAAAGTAAATATAGATATCAACATGGAGGTTAATATATCCGAAGTAGGAAAAGCAATTAGTCTTGAAAGTAAAGAAAAAGTAAGAGAAGTAGAAAACATACTAGAAAATGAAGTAAAAGATAGGGTAGAAGATTTTGTAAGAAAATATCAAATAGAAAGAGGAGTACAAATACTTGGATTTGAAAATCTATATTATAGAAAAAAGAAAGAGTATCCACAAAATGTTGAATTTAATACAAATGTAGATATTAGTATTGCAAATCAAGGAGGAGTTGTAAATATATGGTAGAAGTAAGTTTCATTATGATATCTGCTTTCTTTAGTTTCTTTTTAGGAATTGGCTCATATATAATGTATCCTATTTGCAGACAAGACACCATAATTGCTATGCTTTTTGGGGTAATTATTACATATCCATTTTTTAGAATTGCCAAGTATGTTATTAAGAAAAACAAGTATGAAGATATATTTGAGTTAAATAAAAACATAAAAGGAATAGGAATATTCTTAAACATATTACTTTTTATAGGTTTATTCGTTATTTCTCTTTTCCTTTTATATAATATTTCAGATTTTCTTAATATAGAGTATTTTTCAGAAAGTAGTGTTCAATTTACTAAGTTTTTAATTTTAATTCCATTATGGTATGTATTAAGTAAAGATTTAAAAACTATATTAAAGATGAATCAAGTAATGGCAATAGTATGTGTAGGAATACTTTTTATAGATTTTATTGGAATAGCACATAAGATAGATTTATCCAATGCACAACCAGTAATGGCAACAGACATAAAAGACTTTTCAAAAGCACTTTTATACTTAGCAGGATTAAATGGTGCAGGAGTATTAATGTGTGCTTTAGTTGGGAGAAAAAGTATAAGTGATAATGGTAGCAAAATAGATAAAATACTAAATCTATTCTATATTATTGCAAATATAATGCAAATAGTAATAATTGCATCAGTTATATTAACTCAAGGAATAAACTATGTCTTATTATTTAGATTTCCAGAATATATAGCTCTAAAGCAATTTTCGTTTTTAAATATGGCAGAAAGATTAGAAAATGTTCTTGCATTACAATTTTACTTCAACTCAATTTCGATTTTAAGCTTTTTACTACATTATATTGTAAAGTTACTCCCTAAATCTAATAAAATTAAAATATACCCTATTTTTGTTCTTCTAGTGATGTATTTTTTAACGTGCTTTATATTTAAAGATACGTCATATTTTACATTGTACATTCAAAAGTATATAGTTTTACTTTGTTATATCACAATTATCTTACCTTTTTTTATAGACTACATAATTTTACATAAAAAAGTAAACAAAAACAGCTAAAAAGCTTGTAATTATGGCTAAAAAGTAGTATAATTAAATATGTGATTGTTTTTTTTATTATAAAAGATAATAGCAAATGTGATAGGAGATGTAGTTTAGATGGAGAAATTAAATAATGTAGATGCTAGAAAATTTTATGAATATAAAGAAATCTTAGAAGTGCTTAGAGATACTGTATCTGAAAATGACCCAGTAGAAATCAGATTAAATAATCCAACTTTAAGAACTATGGCAGGATATACAGAAAAATCTAACGAACAAAATTTTAATCCCCTAGTTAAAAAATATATGGATAAATTAGCTTTTGATACTGAAAAAGAAAAAGCAAGTATGGATAAAAATGCAGTTCAAGGTATTTCTGAAGAATTAATGAATATGGCAGGATATATGAATGACAACAATGAGAACATTAATGAGTATGCAAAAAGCTTTGTAGATAGAAAATTAATTGAAAGTAAATTAGATAGACTATATGATGCATTAGAACAACAAGATGATGAGGCTGTAACTAGAATATATAAAGATATTTATATGATGACATCTTATAGTAATAATAGACCTTTTGGAGTAGTTAATGAATATGCACAAACTTTTGTTGATGCTAGATTAAAAGAATTTACAAAAAGAGGTATTCATACAAAGTCAATAGAAAATAGATAATATAAGGTAATTGAAAAGTCTGAAAAAATAATTTCAGGCTTTTTTCTTTTGTAATTGAGTTTGAGGCAAATTTGTGATAGAATAGTCCAAAAGAAGAAAAGGAGGTTAACATGTATAAACTTGGAGATAAACTAGTAGATAATTGTGGAAGTAAAGCAATATTATTATCCATGTTAAAATCTAGAGGATACAATATACCTTTAGGTGTAGTAGTAGAATTTGACGAGTTTAATAAAATAATTAAGGAACAGAATTTAACCATAGAAAATATTACTGAAATTAAGATACCAGATGAATTAATTAAAAGAATATTTGATGTTATACCTCAAGGGAAAACTTATGCTATTAGAAGTAGTGTAAACTTAAATGATGCACGTAATCTATCTTTGGCAGGGAAGTTTTCAACCTATCTAAATGTTGCAAGAGATGTTGAATTATTTAAAGAAAAAATAAAGGCTTGTTATTTGTCATTATATAATGCAAATAATCTACAATTCTATAGAAAAAATAAAGTAGATATTAGTAAGATAGAGATGAATATAATTATTCAAGAGATGATAGATAGCAATGCAAGTGGAATACTTTTTACGGTTAATCCTGTAAATGGAAAAGATAGTGAAATTGTTATTGAATTTTCAAGAGGTTCAGCAACTGTAGTAAATGGTAAGGATGAGCCTCAAAGAATTATATATGACTGGATGGAAGAAAAATATATAGAAGAACCTAAAATTAACATCTTAGGAGAAAGTGCAATTAGAAAGATAATAAATATATCACTTACTTTGCAACAAGAGTTAGGCTGTCCGATAGATATAGAGTTTGGTGTGTATGACTCAAAATTATATATTTTTCAAGTTAGACAAATTAATAAAATTGAAAATAGAGAGGTATATTATAGATATGTAAATACAGAGCAACAACTATTATCTCCATTTATTAGCTCAATAAATGAGAAGATAGATATAAGTATTGCACAAAATTTGGTGGAAAATTTAAAATTACCAAATGAAATATTAGATATTAAACCTGTTGTTGTAAGAAAGTATTGTAGAAATTATTGGAATTTATCTCTTTTAAAAAGTATTGCTGAAAATATACCAGGTTATATAGAGAGAAATTTAGATGAATATTTGAATATAAATATAGATTATTTAGATAATGGAAAATCTAATATTGGAAATAATAAAAGAAAAATTAAAGTAATTCAAAGAAAAAATATAATAGATTATATAAAGAAACAATGTATAAATATTGATGAGGTTAGAGAAGAATATCTAAATAAAATATCTGAATTTCAAAATAAAGGAAAAATAACAAACGAGATTGCTTTAAAAGAAAATATACATAAATTAATAGCATATTACTATAATATAAAAACAGCTTATGCATGGCAAAAAAGGCTTAATTTGTTGCTTAAAATAAATCTGAATAATGAACTTGGAAATGTTTTGACTAATAGTGAAATTTCGTATTTACTTGGTGGAATAGAAAATGAGTATGCAACTGCTCCTATCAAGTATATGTGGGATATATCAAGAAAAATAAGAAGTAATCCAGAAAAATTAAGTTTTTTTGAAAATAACCTTGATGCAGAGATTTTCTATATCTATCGTAAAGATAAAGAAAATCCTAATATTAAAGAATTTTTGACAGATTTTATTACAAATTATGGTTATCATTCTTTTAATGAAAAGGATATAATATATAAGAATTATGAAGAAGAAGTGCTAAAAGTAATAAAAATGTTTAGAGATTTTATTGAGTCTGAAGATAATGCACAACCTTTTAGAGATATTAGTATGCAATATAGTCAATATGAAAGAACACTCGAAAAAGTTGGGAAAAATACTAAAAAATCTGTGTTTAAAAATATACAAAAAGATGTTCTATTTCTTAGAGAACAGATTAAAAATGTGTATGAACTAGATAATTTTATGATAATGGTTCAATGTATTCTTAGAAGATATATGATTGAACTTGGAAAAATATATAAAGCAAATTATATTTTAGAAGATGAAGAAGATATCTTTTATTTAAACTACCTACAAGTTATTAACGACAATATTAATAACTTAAAGTCTGTTATAAATAAGAATAAAATATATTTTAATTCTTTTAGAAATTATAATCCAATACGAGATATATACCCAATAGAAAGACCACAAATAAATATGGAAAATGCTAAAGTTCTAAATGGCATAGGAGTTAGTGGTTCAAAGATTAAGGGAAAGGCAAAAATAGTAAAGGAGAAAGAAGATTTAAAAGACTTAAAAGGTGGAGAAATTGTAGTTGTTGAATTCTTAGATACAGATATTTTTAAAGATATTGAACTAAATAATATTGGTGGAATAGTTGCACAATATGGTGGAACTTTATGCCATATAGCAATTAATGCTAGAGAAAATGGTATTGCATGTATTGTTAGTGTAAAAGATTTAATGAATAATGTAAAAAATGGAGATATGATACAATTAAATTGTGAAACAGGTGAAGTAATACTAGGGTAAAGAGGCTAATTAGTCTCTTTTTTTATTATTTCTTCTAGTATTTCAACTGCATTAGTTGCAGCACCTCTACGAATATTATCTGAAACACACCAAAAAGATAATGTATTTGGAACGTGCAAATCTTTTCTTATTCTTCCAACATAAACCTCATCAGTACCTGTTGCAAGTGTATTTAACGGGTATATTTGCCTTGTAGTATCATCTTGAACAATGATGTTATCTGAATTATTTAATAGAGTTTTTATATCTTCAATTTTGAAATCACATTCTGTTTCTACTGTAATACTTTCTGCGTGACTATTTAATACAGGAACACGTACGCAAGTAGCATTAACAAAAAGATTATTTTTATGAAGTATTTTTCTTGTTTCATTTATCATTTTTAGTTCTTCTTGAGAATATCCATTATCTTCAAAATCTCCAATTTGTGGAATACAATTATTTTGTATTTTATATGGAATTGTAGTTGTAGTATTATTTTCAAAATCATCTATTCCTTTTTTACCTGCACCAGAAACCGCTTGGTAAGTAGAGTAAATTACACGAGTTAAATGATATTTTTCATCTATTTTCTTTAAAGGTAAAATAGCTTGTATAGTTGAACAATTAGGATTAGCTATTATTTTACTTGAACTATCATATACATCATTAATATTTACTTGTGGTACAACTAAAGGAACAGATTTATCCATTCTAAAACAAGAACTGTTATCTATTACAGTACAACCATTTCTGGCAGCAATAGTACCATATTTTAATGCTACTTCTTTTCCAGCACTAAAAAGTGCATAATTAAAACGATTATTATCAAAAGAATGTTCATTTAATTCTTCAACTTCATATTCTTTCCCCATAAATATTACTTTTTTTCCTACAGATTTTTTAGAGGCTAAAAGGGTATATGAAGTAATTGGAAGCTCTTTTTCTTCTAGTACTTTTAAAAACATTTTTCCAACAAGTCCTGTTGCTCCTACTATTGCAACATTTATCATAAAAAATCACCTCAATAAATTATATAAAATAAATAAGTAAATATTCCATATACTATTGCTTACTTTACATAATTATGAATTTGTGATATAATAATTAAACATTTATAAATAGATATTGCTTTTTTAATAAGAAAATATTTTGGAGGTGAAACTAATGGGTCACAAAGAGTGTTTTATTAAAAGAATATGGAATAGAGTGTTCCATAATGTAAAAGAATTACCTGCACCAATTAATTATACTCAAAAAGAAGTAAAGATGAAAATGTATGAGATACTACAATTTATAGTTGATGCAATGGAGATTAAGAATAAATATGCTGATAGTATTGATAACTCAATAAAAACTACCAATATTTATTTTTATAACAAAGGGGAACAAGAGATTGAGAATGAATTTAATACGTATATGCACACAGTAGGGGTAAAAACCATTAGAATTAATGGTAATTCAAAATTACTTTTAGATAACCCAGTAACCAAATCTGGTATATTACTAGAAGTTTATCCAGTATTAAATCTTGCAAGAGTGCCAAAAGATGAGTATTATATGAATATTTATATAAATGCTGTAAAGATATTTGCTAGATATACTACTAAATCTAAAAAAATTAGTAAAAATAGTACCAAAACAATAATGTATAATGGTATAAACTCAAAGGAAATAATGGTATATTCAAAAGATATAGCATCAATAAAAAATTATAAATATAACATATTAGACAAAGTTTTTTGCTATATAGTAGCACAGATACTTTATGAAGCAATAGAAAACAAACCATTTATGTACGATATAACTAGGGAAGAAGAAAAAATATTGAAAGTAGTAAAATACTATATTTCTAAAAGTTATAGAAGTTACAAAGAGTTTGTTGTGGACTATTTAAGTTGCAAAGTAACTGTAATTGAGAGAAAAATACAAGAAAATACAGGAATTAAATCCCTTAGAGATTTAGAAAATAAAATGAAGAAGAGCTTACAAAGTTAGGCTCTTCTTTTAATATGCTTTCAATTTGTTCTGGATGAACTAAGTCATCTAGTATTTGTGGTTCTACATGAATTCTTTTTGTAGAAACTATGTTATCTATAATATAAATACAAATAATTATTATAGCAAGTCTTCGCATTATATGTTTTGGAATTACTGATAGTACTTTCAAAATTAATGGATGTAGGAAGAATACGTAAATTGTACCAAGTATTCCCCAACCAATTAGAATTGGAACTGTAGTATAATTTAAAATATTTAAAAACTTTCCTGAATAATTCCACATTTCCATATTGAAAAAATACTTAAATCCTAAACCGCACATAAGTTCAAAAGCACCCATTAGCAGTGAAGTAAATAAAAATATCAAGGGGATATTTTCTTTTGTACGTTTTACTTTATAAAAACTCAAATATAATATTATTGTACCAAAACCATATATTGGACAATATGGTCCTGTGAGCATTCCTCTTTTTACAAAATTACCACAAACAAGATAAACGTAAATAGTTTCAATAAAATATCCAACTATTGAGGCAAGTGCAAAAATAATAACAATTTCATCAAAAGTGGCTTTATGTGGCTCAAGTTTTACCAATTCAAAACTACTTTTTTTTCTCATAACACACCTTTCTATATCTTATTTGAATAGAAACTCTTGTCTAAATTAATCTCTATATCGTTAAGATAATTTAATATATTTGTTCTTGGAAAAGAAAAAGTATATCTTACTGCAAATAGTAGTTGTTTATACTTTTTAAATTTTTTGTTTATTTCATTTCTTCCATATTTTGAGTCACCAATTATTGGGTGAGAGATATATGAAAGTAAACTTCTTATCTGATGAGTTTTTCCTGTATGTATTTTAACTCTAAGAATAGCATAATTTTCATCATTATTAACATTTTCAACAGATATTTGAGTAACAATCTTTTGACTTCCTTCAACAAAGTTATCATAGATTTTTGAATATCCATTTTTTTCATCTTTTAAAATATAGTTTTCATATAGTGCATTCTTACATTTAAAGTTTGCGTCAAAAACGTATGCAATATACTCTTTTTGTATATACCCTTCTTTAAAACCTTCAATAAGAGTATTATATGCATTATCATTTTTAGCAAAAATTAAAAGACCACTAGTGTTTCTATCTAATCTATGACATATTTTAACATTATTACCACATTTTTCTTTTACAAAATCTTCAAATGTAGGCTCAGATATTGGTTTATCTTCGTTATTAGATAGAACTCCTTGAGGTTTGTTTACAACAAGTATATTTTCATCTTCAAATACTACATCTACTTCTTTCGGAAAACCAAAAAGTAAGAAATCTTGTATATATATATCTACTATATCTCCATTATTTACTTCCAAATTACCATCATTAATTTTTTTAGAATTAATACGTATATCTTTATTTCTAAGTGCTTTATGTAGCACAGAAGAATTTAGGTTTGGAAATTTGTCCTTAATGTAGTATAGCACTTTTGTACTATCTTTTAAATTCTTTACTGTTAATTTTCTCATAGTCAAATTATATTACAAAATGGGTAAAAAATCAATATATAGTGCAAAAGTTATGTAAAATGCAATTATTTAAAACAAGAAGATAACAGTAAAACATATATACAAAAGCATAAAAAACAATTAAAGTTAATATAATTAAAGAAATTTAGGTAAAACTGTGGAAAAAGTGCATAAATGAAGATATAATATATCTATAGTATTAACATATACATGATACATAAATATAGTTGAAATTTACTAAGAAATATTATAGAATTACAGACAAATTTTATACTGGAGATGATTATATTATGAGAAAAAAATTAGTAAAAGTAACTTTTGAAGATGGAAAAGAAGTATTGGTAGAACCAGAAACAAGAGTTATAGATGTAATTAGACAAATAGGCAAAGATAATGAAGAAGATATCTTGGCTGTTAGTATAAATAATAAAGTAAGGTCTATACTATACCATTTGGTAGAAGACTGTACTTTAAGTTATATAACATATTACACACGAGAGGGTGAAAGAATTTATAGTAGAACACTTAAATTTGTGTTTTTAATGGCATTGCACAGATTAAAGATATCACTTCATTTTAAATTTTTAAATAAGACAGGTAGAGATTATTTTGCTTTCGTAAAAGATGAAGAAGTAACTTCTAAAACTGTAAAAGAGATAAAGGATGAAATGGAAAAAATTATCTCAGAAAATATTAGAATAATGAAGGAAAAAGGTAGCAGT
Organism: uncultured Clostridia bacterium; assembly: GCA_947631415.1. Taxonomy (GTDB): domain Bacteria; phylum Bacillota; class Clostridia; order TANB77; family CAG-465; genus CAG-465. The sequence continues at coordinate 13,481 of CANRLG010000017.1, read as the reverse complement.
AGAAGGATAGCAAGTATGCTTGATGAAAGAGAGCAGATTAAAAATATTGTAGATTTGAACTTAAATGAAAATTATACAGTATATTATGCTGAAGATTTTTATACATATTTATATGGAGCTGTTGCAATGTATACAGGTCAAATTAAAGGTTTTGACCTTAGAAAATATAAAAATGGTGTAATATTAATGCTTCCAGAAGCAAATGATGTAAATTTAGTTAAATATGATATTGAAACAAATAGAATGTTTGAGCTATCAGACAAATTTAGTGAGGTATGCAAAGTTACATCTGTTGAAAGTGTTAATGATTTAAACAAAAAAATTGTAAATGATGAAATCGGAGTAGTAATTAGAAGAGCAGAACTATATCATATAAATGAATTATTTGAAATAACAAGAAGAATATGTAGAGAAAATAAAGTTAAAATTGTTATGCTTGCAGGACCTTCATCTTCTGGAAAAACTACATCTGCTCAAAGACTTGCAGATGCACTAATGGTAAAGAAAAAGAATGCTATTGTAATTAGTATGGATAATTATTTTAAAGATAAAGGAAATATACCAATAGGAAAAGATGGTAAAGAAGATTATGAATGTTTTGAAAATCTTGAAATAGATTTATTCAAAAAACAAATGCTAGATTTATTACATGGAAAAAAAGTGGTTATACCTACTTTTAATTTTGAAAAACAACAAAAAGAATATGTTAATGTACCAATTAAACTTAGAGAAAATGATATATTAATAATAGAGGGAATACACGCTTTAAATCCAAAATCATCTGAGTTTATTCCAAAGGAAAAAGTGTTTAAACTCTATGTTGCACCAATGGTAAGTATTCGTTTTGACTCTTATACTATGCTTTCTTCTAACGATTTAAGATTAATGAGAAGATTTGTAAGAGATAATTCTACACGTGGTGTTACGGTAGAAAAAACTATGGATTTATGGGAAAAGATACGTAAAGGTGATGAGGAAAATATTTTCCCTTATGTAGATACAGCAGATTATATTTTCAATACTAGTCTAATTTATGAATGGGCAGCATTAAAACCTAAAGTTGAAAAATTACTTTGGCAAGTAACACAAGAGAGTAAATATTATTCTGAAGCACGTAGACTTTTGAATACATTAAGGAACTTTATTGGAATAGATAGTGAACTAATACCATCTACATCAATACTTAGAGAGTTTATTGGTGGAGGTTGTTATTTAAGATAGAGGAGGAATGGCATTTTGGCTATTAAGAAACAAACATTTATGAACGGGGTCTTTGTAATAATGGGCTCCCAAATATTAATTAAATTGTTGGGATTTATATATAGGATAGTACAAACTAATATTCCACAATTTGCAGATGTTGGAAATAGTTATTACAGTTCAGGTTATCAGGTATACACGTTTATACTTGCTATAGCAACAATGGGAATACCTAATACTATTTCTAAACTTGTATCAGAAAAAATAACAGTAGGAGATAAAAGAGGAGCACATAAAATATTTAAGACAGCATTTTTAGTATTTGTAAGTATTGCAGTTGCTTTTGCTCTATGCTTATTCTTTGGTGCTGGAATTATATCTACTAATTTACTACACAATCCTGGTGTTAAATATACATTAATGTCACTTTCACCAGCAATCATATTTGTATCAATGTCAGCTGTACTTAGAGGCTATTTCATTGGAATGGAAAATGTTAGTGAATATAGTAAAGCTCAGATTATAGAACAAATTGTAAATTGTGTATTTTCAATAATATTTGTTTTAATGTTATTAAATACAAGTCCAGAAGTAATGGCAGCAGGTTCCACACTTGCAACTACAGTTGGAACAAGTACAGCATTTTTCTATTTATGTAGATATTATATGAAAAATAGAAATGAAATTTGGTCTGAAATTAATAAATCTAAAAAATTTATAGAAGAATCAAGAAGAAAAATAGCAAAAAAGCTTATTTCTTATGCAATACCTATTTCCTTAGGAAGTGTTATCTCTACACTTGCTGGAATAATAGATGTTGTTACTGTTGTAAATGGTTTACAAAAGAAAGGTTATGATTTAATAACAGCAAATCAAAAATATGGTATTCTATCTGGTAAAGTAGATGTGCTATTATCTGTTCCTTTAGCTATAAACGTTGCATTTTCAGTAGCACTTGTACCATTTATTTCTGCTGCTATTGCAAGACATAGAAAAGATGAGGCAATAAGTAAAATAAATTATTCATTAAAAATCTCATCTCTAATAGCATTACCTTGTACAATAGGATTATTTGTACTTGCACAACCTATATTTAAAATGTTATTTCCTAATGCACCACAAGGAGCATTATTACTTCAAATTGAATGTTGGATGTTATTCTTCTCAGTAATAGACCAAACACTGGTGGGAGCATTACAGGGGATAGGTAAGATGATGGTACCAGGTATATCACTTTTAGTAGGTGCAACTGTAAAATGTATCTTGAATATGATATTTATACCAATTTATGGTGAAGTTGTTCCTGCAGTAACTAGTATAATTTATATAGCAATAGCTTGTATAATAGCAGGAGTGGTATTGTATAAAAACTTAAAAGAAAAAATGCCTATACGAGAAACTATATTAAAACCTGCAATAGCAAGTGTTGTTATGGGAGTATTTACATTTCTATCATATAAAGGCTGTACAATGCTTAGTTTAGGCAATACTATCTCTACAATTATTTCTATTGTAGTATCAGTAATAATCTATGTTTTATGTGTATTTGCATTGAAAATTTTAAATAAAGAAGAAATAACACAGTTACCTTATGGTAACAAAATATGTAAAATGCTTAAAATATAGCAAAAAAATAGAACTTTTTTAAATAAAAAAAGTTGAAAAGTGTTGACAAGATTTTTGATTTGTAGTATATTCTAAGTGTAAACTTGAAAAGGGAGGGAAATATAATGAATAAAGCTGAATTAATCGCTAAAATTGCTGAAGAAAGCAAATTAACAAAAAAAGCTGCTGAAACAGCTCTAGACGCATTCGTAACTTCTGTTGAAAGTGCTCTAGCAAAAGGAGAAAAAGTTCAATTAGTTGGATTTGGAACTTTCGAAGTTAGAAAAAGAGCTGCTAGAAAAGGTAGAAACCCACAAACTAAAGAAGAAATTAAAATACCAGCTTCTAAAGCTCCAGTATTCAAAGCTGGAAAAGCTTTAAAAGAACTAGTAAATAAAAAATAATTTCATTTAGAAATTTAAACTCATGGACCAAATCCATGAGTTTTTTTGTACTAAAAAGACCAAAAAAATGAGCCGTTGGAACTATAACAGTTCTTATGGCTCTTTTATTATTTTTCTTCAGTTTCTAATTGACTAGTACAATTTGGACATCTTGTAGCTTTTATAGGGATAGTACTACAACAATAGGGACATTCTTTTGTAGTAACATCTTCTTTAATTTCTTGTTTTTTGTTTGCTTTTGTTAAAGCTTTAACAACTATAAATAGCACGATTGAGATAATTAAAAAGCTAATAATGGAATTTAAAACTGCTCCATATCCAAATGATACACCTTTAATTGTAAAAGAAAGGTCAGATAAATCTACATTGCTTGTTAATGCACCAATAAGTGGAGAAATTAAAGACTCAACTATAGAATTAACTATTGCAGTAAAAGCAGAACCCATTACCATACCTATAGCAAGGTCCATAACGTTACCTTTTAATGCAAATTTTTTATAGTCTTCAAGTGCAAGTTTAGCTTTTTTTGTAGAATTTTCTTTTAATTCTTTTGCGTCAACTTTCTTCATTTTTCATCACCAATTTAATATTATAATAAAAGTGTCAAAAAAGCAAGTAAATATAATAATCTAGGATAAATATAATAAAAAAGTAGAATTTTGTCTATAACTTGACAGAGTTGCTTTTTTTGGCAATATATAATATAATATCAAGGTGTTAAAAGGAGAAGAAGATGATAGGAACAAACGGAGTTACAGTAAGATTTGGAAAAAGGGTACTTTATGAAGATGTAAATGTTAAATTTACACCAGGTAATTGCTATGGAATTATTGGTGCAAATGGAGCAGGAAAATCTACATTTTTAAAGGTACTTACAGGAGATTTAGAGCCAAGTGAGGGAGAAGTCTATATGACTAAAAATGAAAGGCTTGGCGTGTTAAAACAAGACCATTATCTATATGATGATGTAGAAGTTTTAGATACAGTTATTCGTGGAAACGAAAGATTATATAAAATTATGAAAGAAAAAGAAGCGTTATATACTAAGCCAGATTTTAGTGATGAAGATGGAATTAAAGCAGGAGAACTTGAAGCAGAATTTGCTGAGCTTAATGGTTGGATGGCAGAAACAGATGCTTCACAGTTATTAACAGGACTTGGAATAGATACACAATATCATAATGTGCTTATGCGTGAACTTACAGGACCTCAAAAAGTAAAAGTACTTCTTGCACAAGCATTGTTTGGTAATCCAGATGTATTAATACTAGATGAGCCTACAAACCATTTGGATATGGCAGCTATTAACTGGTTAGAGGAATTTTTAATTAATTTTGAAAATACAGTAATTGTTGTTTCTCATGATAGATATTTCCTAAATAAAGTATGTACACATATTTTAGATATAGATTATGGAAAAATTAATATGTATGTAGGTAATTATGATTTCTGGTATGAATCAAGTCAACTTGCATTAAAACAAATGAAAGAAGCAAATAAAAAGAAAGAGGAAAAGATTAAGGAACTTGAAGAATTTATTAGAAGATTTAGTGCTAATGCTTCAAAATCTAAACAAGCTACTTCACGTAAGAAAACTCTTGAAAAAATAGAATTAGATGAAATTAAACCATCAACAAGAAGATATCCTTTTATAGACTTTAAACCTGAAAGAGAAGCAGGAAAAGAAATACTTACAGTAGAAAATTTATCTAAAACAGTAGATGGTGAAAAAGTATTAAATAATGTTTCTTTCAAAGTATTAAAGGGAGATAAAATAGCACTTGTAGGTAAAAATGGAATAGCTAAAACTACATTATTTAAAATATTGATGGGACAATTAGAACCAGATGAGGGAACATTCTCATTTGGTCAAACAATAACACCATCGTATGTACCACAAGAAAATGAAGAATATTTTAAACAAAATAAAAGCATTACTCAATGGCTTCAAGATGATTATTCAATTACAGATGAAACAGTAGTTAGAAGCTTTCTTGGAAGAATGTTATTTTCAGGAGATGAAGCTCTAAAAAATTTAAGTGTATTATCTGGTGGAGAAAAAGCAAGATGTATGTTTGCAAGAGCTATGCTTGAAGCTCCTAATTTTATATGTTTAGATGAACCAACAAACCATTTAGACCTTGAAAGTATTACTGCATTAAATGAAGGATTAATACGTACAAATGCAGAACTTATCTTTGTATCTCATGACCACCAATTTGTTCAAACAGTAGCAAATAGAATAATTGAGATAACAGATGAGGGTATTATAGATAAAAGATGTACTTATGATGAGTACTTAGAGCAAAATGAAGAATTAATGAAAACTGAAACAAGTTTCTAGAAAGTAGGGAATATATGATTAAATATCCAGATTATGATAATAGTATTCTTTCTGTAATTTCTTCTATATTGAAGTATTATGGTTATGATAACGGTCAAAAAGGAATAGAATATTTAGATAAAAAACTAGAAAGAAAATATAATAATATAGTTTTAATACTTTTTGATGGTATGGGAGATAGCATATTAAAGAAATATCTTAAAGATACAGATTTTTTAATGCAACATTACGTTGGCAAAATATCTTCAGTTTTTCCAGCAACAACAGCCTGTGCAATACCAACAGTTGAAAGTGGACTAGCACCTATTGAACATTCGTGGCTTGGATGGAATATGTATTTTAAAGACTATGATTCAAATGTAACAGTATTTAGAAATACATTTGAGGGAAGTAATGAAGTAATAAAAGACAAAAATATAGCAAGAGATTATATTGGATATTATAATGTTTTTGATAGAATAAGCGATTTAACTAATGGTAGAGTAGCAACACATGATATATCTAAGTTCTCAGATACAAATGAATTTGTATATAGTTGTGAAGAAATGATGGAAAGAGTAGCTCAAATCTCTAAGAAAACTACAGAAGACTATATATATACTTATCTTGAAGAACCAGACTCAGTTATGCACGCAGTAGGGGTAGACCATGAATATGTAAAAGAAAATGTTAGATATATAAATAGTATGGTTTGTGAACTTGCTGGAATGTTAAAAGATAGTTTAATAATAGTTATAGCTGACCATGGATTAATAGATTGTAAAACAGTATATATGGAAGATTATCCTGAACTTACAGATATGCTAGAAAGAAAAATTAGTATTGAGTCAAGAGCTGTAACATTCTATGTAAAAGAAGGAATGAAAGAAAAATTTAAAGCAGAATTTTTAAAAATATTTAAAGATAAATTTATGCTATTTACAAGAGAAGAACTAATTGAAAAAGGTTTCTTTGGAAAAGGTAAATTTAATGAAAAAATAAATGAATTTGTTGGAGATTATATTGCAGTAGCAATTTCAGATATTGCTATTGAGTGGGAACGAGATGGCTTTGAAATGGTAGCTAGACACGCAGGTATAACAAAAGAAGAAATGGAAGTACCATTAATTGTAATTGATACAAATGAAATAAATTAAAAAAAACTGGTCCTTAAAAAGACCAGAATTTTTTTATATAAAAAAATGGTGGCTCAGAAGGGATTCGAACCCCCGACCCACGGCTTAGAAGGCCGTTGCTCTATCCAGCTGAGCTACTGAACCATCAGTACTTAACAAGTACTCTAATATAATAGCACACGGTGAGCTAAAAATCAAGAGATTTTTTGTAAAACTTATTAAATATTTTAATATTTTGCAAAAATCTAGCTGTTAAATAATATTTTCATGGTATAATATCATAAAAAAGAGGATAAATTATGTTTAATATAGATAGAAAGAAAATAAATAGTATTTTAGACTATTTTGTTATAATAATGTTATTGATTATAACAATAACAAAAGGTGGATATTATAAACGAGATGCGTTAATTGGTATTTGTATAATTAATATAGTTTTTGTAATTAAGATTATTCTTAATATAAAAGATAAAATGAAATGTAATGTACAAAACTACATATTACTTTTTCTATCTTTTATGTACTATATACCATTAATACTTTCAAATACTGCCACAGTTTCTGGTAGTTTAAATGCGTTTTTTAAAGTATTTACCTGCTTTAGTATTTTTTGTATAGTCCAAAATTTAGAAGATAAGAAAAAATTTAAAACAGCAATTATTGTTTTTGGTGTAATAATTGGAATACTAGGAATAGATGAAATGACATTTAGAATTTTAGATACACCATTAAAAGCAATAGGGAGTGGATATCTAGATGAATATACAGGAACATTATCTTCTGTAATTCAATATGCAAATGTCACAGGAATTATATTTGTTATAGCATCGTTATTAGTTTTAGAAAAAATTAGTAATAATAAAAAAGTAGAAAAAATAAATAAATTAAAAATAATAATATTAGATATATTATATTTATTCTTTGTAATACTTACTTTCTTAACTCAATCTAAGATGAGTATAGTGCTAGTTATTATTTCTGGTGTAATATATAAGATAATAAATAAAGAATACAAAGATTTAGTAAAAATTGGAATTTTTTATGTTATAGCATTACTATGTAGTTTAAATAATCTAAGTAGATTTGCACAATATTTTACATCTTTTGACAGTACAAAAACAAGATTTATGTACTATCAAGATGCATTTAAAATATTTAGTAAAAACATATTTACTATACTTTTTGGACAAGGTGGAAATGCTTTTAGAATGCTTTATGAAACTGTTCAAGATAGTTTTTATATTTCAATGGAAGTCCATAGCTTATTTATGCAAGTGCTACTTGAAAGTGGAATTTGTGGATTATTTTCCGTTATATTTTTACTAATTTATACATTAGTTAAAGGAAAAAACAAAAATGCTAAATTAATGCTTATTACACTATGTATCTTTTCTCTTTTTGATATCTTTTTTACATATACAATTATGCTATTCATATTTAGTATAATACTTGCATTTTGTGAGGTGGAAACTAGAGAAATTAAAAAGTGTGAACATATAATACTTCTTATCTTGTCTGCAATTATAACCTTAGGTGTGATAAAGATTAGTTTAGGATATATACTAGAGCCAAAAGATACAGAAAATGCAAATAATACCTTTGAACAACAAGAGAGTATAATAAAAAGATGTGAACTAGCTATAATGTTTGATCCTTATGATATGGATATTAGAGAAAGCTATACTAAAGCATGTATGACATATTTAGATATAATGGATATAAAAAAAGAGATATATTCACAAGATAATGAAGAAAAGAGAGAAGAAATTGTTAGTAAAATATATAATAATGTTTGCAAAGAATTAGAATATGAAGAAAATAATAAATATGCTATAGATGATTATGTACGAGTAACAATAAAATATGTAGACTATTTGGCTATGGCAAATTATGATTTTAATATACTTGAAGGATATGAATTTTACTTAGAACAAGTAATGGAAAAAATGGCAGAATTAGAGGAAAAACATCCATATAATGATGCTTGTAAAATAATAATTAAAGATAATTACGACAGAATATATAGCAAGTATACACAGTTAAATTATATATTACATAGTGAGTATATTGAACAAGTGATAGACATAATTGAAGAAAAAGAGAACATAAACTTGTAATTTAATATATTTTATGTTATAATGTGCTAGTAATTAAATACGTGAAATAGGAGGAATACAATATGGGATGGATAGATTGGACTTTAGCAATAGCAACAATTATAGTTGGACTTTTACTTACAATAGTTGTTATGCTACAAAATTCAAAAGACCAACAATCAGCAATTACAGGAAGTAATACTTTTTATGGTGCAAATAAATCTAAGACATTAGATGGTATATTATCTAAATATACAGTTGCTTTAGCTATAATTTTTTGTATCCTATGCTTAGCTACAACATTTTCAATAATAAAATAATATAGGAAACTATTAAGGATAAAAGGAAAAAAATGAATAAGAAGAAAAAGATAGTTAATAGAGAACAAAAAGATAAATATACTAGAAGGAAGGAAGTATTAACTTCCTTCTTTTTAAATTCTGAGTATAAACCATTAGGAAAAAAAGAAATAGCCTCAGTACTACAGGTACCTAAGTCTGAAATATCAGATTTAGATAAAATACTTGCAGACTTAGTAAATGAAAGAGTAATATACTTAGCAGATGATGGTAGATATAAGGTAATAGATAATATATCTATTGTAAAATGTGTATATCAAGCTAAAAGTGCAAACTTTGGATTTGGACTAGTTGAAGTTGGTGAAGATGTATATATATCATCTAAAAATTTGAACGGTGCAATGAATGAAGATGAAATATTAGTAGAGATACTAAATTCATCTGGAAAAAGTAGAGAAGGTAAAGTAGTAAAAATACTTTCAAGAAATACAAGCACAGTTATTGGTAGATTTTCTAAATCTAGAAATTTTGGTTTCGTTATTCCAATAGATAATAGCATTAATGATATATATATTCCAAAGAAAAACTGTCAAAATTTCAGAGAAGGACAAGTTGTAAAAGTAGAGATAGAAAAATATCCTGTTGGTAATAATAAAGCAGAAGGTAAAATAGTACAAGTAATAGGGGATGTATCAGATACTCATATAGATGCTAAATCTTTATATATTTCGTATGGATTAGATAAAATGGAGAACTTTAATAACGAAGTAAATGAAGAACTTTTAACTATTCCAGACACTGTACTAAAAGAAGAAAGAAAAAATAGAGTAGATAGAACAAATCAGAGATGTTATACAATAGATGCAGCAGATGCTAAAGATTTAGATGATGCTGTGTATGTTAGTAAAAGAGAAGATGGAACATATCTGCTTTGTGTATATATTGCAGATGTAAGTCATTATGTTAAAGAAAAGACTCCGTTAGATAAAGAGGCAAGAGCTAGAGGAACTAGTATATATATACCAGGTACTGTTATTCCTATGCTTCCAAAGAAACTTTCAAATGGAATTTGTAGTCTTAATGCAGGTGAGGATAGATTAGCTCTAGGTGTAGATATACTAATATCTAGTACAGGTGAAGTATTAAATTCTCAAGTGTTTAAAGCTATAATTAATGTAACTAAAAAAATGTCTTATGATAAAGTATATGATGTCATATCTGATGCAGAAGATGAGGAATTAAAAGCAGAATATGGTGAATATAAAGAAGATTTAAAACTTATGGAGGAACTGGCTAAGATTTTAAATGAAAAGAGAACAAGAGAGGGTTGTATAAATTTCAATATTCCAGAAACTCACATAGTTTTAGATGAAAATAAAGATGTGGTTACTATAGAACCATACCCAATTACATTTGCTAATCAGATTATAGAAGAATTTATGCTAGTAACAAATATGGTAATTGCGGAAAAATATTACTTTTATGAATTTCCATTTATTTATCGTATACATGAACAACCAGATGAAGAAAAGTTAAGGGATTTAAACTCTGTATTGCAAAATTATAAATTACGAATAAAGGGAATTAATAATATTCATCCTAAAGCATTATCTAGTATTTTAGATGAAGTGGAAGACAAAAATGCTAAGGAGATAATCTCTGCATATATGTTAAGGTCACTTAAACTTGCAAAATACAGTAATGAGTGTTTGGGTCATTTTGGACTTAATGCAAAATATTATTGCCATTTTACTTCTCCAATTAGAAGATATCCAGATTTATTCATTCATAGAATAATATCAAAAGCAATAGAAAATAATTATTCTTTTAGCGAAAATGAAATAATAAGATACGAAAAACAAGCAGAAAAATATGCTAAAAGTTCATCTGAAATGGAGAAAAATGCAACTAAAATAGAAAGAGATTTCGATACATTATACTCATGTATATATATGAAACAATTTATTGGAGAGGAATTTAGTGCAAAAATTGTTTCAGTAACTTCTTTTGGAATATTTGTAAGACTTGAAAATACAATAGAAGGTTTTGTAGGTTTTGAATCAATGCCAGGAGATTATTATATGTATAATGAGTCTACACGAACTGTAGTAGGCAAAAGAACTTCAAAACAATTTAAAATAGGGGATGAAATTAAAGTTAGATTAATAAAATCAGATGTTTTAACAAAACAGATAGATTTTGAAATGATATAATGATATAATATCATGAGAGGTGCGATTATGGAAAAACAGAAAAATAATACTAAAAAAACAGTAAATAATAAGGAGAAAATTAAAAAAATCAATTTAAAATTAGAAAATAATAATCCAGATGAAGAATCAGTAATAGATGTGTACAATAAATATAGATTATTAAGTATAATAACTACTATTGTTGTAATTGTGGTGTATATAATTAGCTTTGTTATGTCTTTTGGAGGCACAGGTGCAATGGTATCAACACAAGTAGAGCCTTTAATGACACAAATAAAGAATATGCTCGCGTTTAGTGTAGTTGTAATACTTGCAGGACTTGTTCCATACTTTTTTATATCTTTTGGAGGAATAGCAGAAGTTATTGCTTTGATGGGAGATTTTGGAACTAGATACAACTATGGTATTAGTAGTCCTATTTCATTATTTATTGGTGGATTAATAGCGAGTATTGGAATTGCTATATGTATTTCCACAGGATTTTATCTATGCTATTTAACAACTAAAAAAAGAAAATATTATAATGCTTCAGATTTTGGAATGGATGATGTTAAAATGCAACTATACCAAATTAGAAATAATGAAGAAAAGATAAAAGAAATGGAAAATAAAAAGCTAAAAAAAGCTAAAGAGGCAGAGAAAAATAATATAAAAATTCCATATTTAAAACTAAGTGTAATAGGAGCTGTAGGTTTTATTTTTCAAATAATTGGATTATTAATTTCTAAAATATAAGGAGGAAACATGAGGGCACGATTTAATCCTAAAGCAATAGAGGAGTTAAATGTTTTTGACAGGTACATTACACAAAAAGAGGATATACAAAAAATAATACTAGACAATAAAGATAAAAAAATATTTTTAGAAATTGGAATGGGAAAAGGTGAGTTCATTACTCAAATGGCAACTTTAGATAAAGAAAATATATATATTGGAGTAGAGATTTCACCACCTATACTAGCATTAGCTGTAAAAAAGCTAAAAAGATATGAAGAAGAAAATGGAAGAATTAATAATTTGTACTTTATGTCTTTTGATGCAATAGATATAACTCAATATTTTGAGAAAAACCAAATAGAGAAAATATACTTGAATTTTAGCGACCCATGGCCTAAGAAAAAGCATACTAAGAGAAGACTTACTAATGAAAGATTTTTAAAAGAATATGAAGTGGTTTTAAGACCAAATGGACAAATAGAATTTAAAACAGATAATAGAGGATTGTTTGAGTATAGTTTAGTTAGTATGCAAAACTATGGATTAAAGTTTAATGAAGTATATTTAGACTTACATCAAACAGATATTTTTAATGTAGAAACAGAGTATGAAAAGAAATTTTCACCCTTTGGACCTATATATAAAATAGTAGTAGAATATAAATAAACAGCTAGAAATAGCTGTTTTTTAATATAAAAAATAAGACCTTGAATTTAATTATTCAAAGTATTTTAAGTTAATTTTAATTTAGAATAAGACTCATATTTTTTTAAGAATTATCTAATAAATTTTAAATAAAATTATTAATATCACTTGATTTTAAAACAAATGTTCTGTATAATAATTAAGACTATGTAATCAAGGAGGTAATATATGTCTGAATTAAATGTATTAAATCAAAAAATATCTTACATAAAAATCGATAATGAAGACTATATATCAATTACTGATATGTTAAAATCAAAAGATGGTGATTTTTTTGTTTCGGACTGGTTAAGAAACAGAAATACTGTTGAATTTTTAGGAATTTGGGAAGAAATTCATAATCCTAATTTTAATTATGGCGAATTTGCCATAATTAAAAGTCAAACAAGTCTCAATAATTATAAAATTAGTGTGAATGAATGGACTGAAAAAACAAATGCAAAACGTCAGCAGTCGCTCGTCTTTTATCATTAGTTATGTTAAACATAACTACTCCACTATTTTTTAATTCTTTATATTTGTATATCATATTTTTCGCCCCAATTATATTTTAAACTAAATCTAGGTAAATTTCAATGTTTTTACCTAGATTTAGTTTAAAATTAGTTTTCTTTCGTCCATAAATGATTTAAAAGAAAAATTAAAAATATTGAATACTATTGCATTAAAAATAATAAAATCCTAGATTGCTTATATGTTAAGCTTTCTAGGATTTTCCTTATGGCTCCTTAACGATACTTATATGCGAAAAAAGAGCCTATTAAAGTTTTCCGAATCTCAACT
>CANRLG010000016.1 GCA_947631415.1 uncultured Clostridia bacterium | reverse complement strand
CTTGATATGCTAGTTTTCTAAAGCATAAACGGCATATTCCATATTTTCTCATATAAGCATGTGGTCTACCACATATTTTACATCTATTATAATATCTTGTGCTAAACTTTGGTTCTCTTTTTTGTTTAGCTATCATAGATTTCTTTGCCATTTTTAGACCTCCCTTACTTTTCAGCGAATGGTAAGCCTAATAATTTTAATAATTCATAAGCTTCTTCATCAGTTTTTGCAGTTGTAACAAAAACTATGTCCATTCCTCTTACTTTGTCAATTTTATCATATTCTATTTCAGGGAAAATTATTTGTTCTTTAACTCCCATGTTATAGTTTCCTCTTCCATCAAAACCATTTGGATTTACTCCTCTAAAGTCTCTTACACGTGGAAGTGCTACATTAAAGAATTTTGTAGCAAAATCATACATTTTATTGCTTCTTAAAGTTACTTTACATCCAATATTCATACCTTCTCTTAATTTGAAAGCAGCAATTGATTTTTTAGCTTTAGTAACTATTGGTCTTTGTCCAGCAATTAAAGTTAATTCGTTCATTGCAGCGTCTAAAGCTTTTGAATTTTCTTTAACTTCTGAAACACCCATGTTTATAACTATTTTTTCTAGCTTTGGTACTTCCATAACTGATTTATATCCAAATTTTTCTTTAAGAGCAGGAACTACTTCAGCTTTATATCTTTCTTTAAGGTTCATTTAAACATTTCCCTCCTTACTACTTAATTTCATTACATTTTTTACAGAATCTTGTTTTTGTTCCGTCTTCATTTACTTTAATTCCAAGTCTTACACCTTTTTCGCATTTATCACAATAATAGCTTACTTTAGATGCATCAACTGGACATTCCATTTCTATTCTTCCTGATTCTTGACCTTGAGCTTTAGCTTTAATATGTTTAGTTCTAACGTTTACTCCTTTAACAGTTACTTTTCCTGTTTTTCTGTCAATATCAAGTATTGTACCTTTTTTACCTTTTTCAGCTCCTGTATTTACAATTACAGTATCGCCTTTCTTTAATTTAATCTTTGATAACATTTTTTATTTCACCTCCGTATATTATAGAACTTCTGGTGCTAGAGATAAGATTTTCATATAATCTCCATCTCTTAGTTCTCTTGCTACTGGCCCAAAGATACGAGTTCCTCTTGGAGTTTTATCATCTTTGATTAAAACCGCAGCATTCTCATCAAATCTGATATATGAACCGTCTTCTCTTCTAATGCCTCTTTTACTTCTTACAATAACAGCTTTTACAACATCGCCTTTTTTTACAGCAGAGTTTGGTGCAGCTTTTTTAACAGAAGCTACGATAACATCTCCAATGTTACCCCATTTTCTGTATGAACCACCAAGTACTCTAATACACATTAATTCTTTTGCACCTGTGTTATCTGCAACTTTTAATAATGTTTGTTGTTGTATCATGGATTAGTCCTCCCTTCAATTACCTATTTACTATTTAACTTTTTCCACAATTCTTATAAGTCTATATCTTTTATCTTTACTTAGTGGTCTAGTTTCCATTACTTCTACGATATCTCCGATATCACATTCGTTGTTTTCATCATGAGCTTTAATTTTTAAAGTATGATTTCTAATTTTTCCATAAAGTGGGTCTTTAACTTTTGTGTCAATAGCAACAACGATAGTTTTATCCATTTTATTACTTACAACTTTACCTTGTTTAGTTTTTCTTAAATTTCTATCCACGTTCTTATCCTCCTTTACCACTAATTACTTTCCTTTTCTGTTAAAACAGTTTCAACTCTAGCAATTTGTTTTTTAACTAAAGTCATAGATTTAGGGTTATCAAGGCCTTTTAAAGAGTGTTGAAATCTTAATTTAAAAAGTTCATTTTTAAGTTCTTTTAATTCTTTTTGTAATTGTTCAACAGACATTTCTCTGTATTCATTAATTTTACTAGATTTCATTATTCTTCTCCTCCTTGTTCTCTCTTAATTATTTTACATTTAACAGGAAGTTTGTGCATAGCCTTTGTTAAAGCTTCTTTAGCAGTTGCTTCATCAAGACCAGCTACTTCAAATAAAACTCTACCTGCTTTAACTGGAGCTACGAAATATTCAGGATTTCCTTTTCCAGAACCCATACGAGACTCAGCTGGGTGTTTAGTTATAGCTTTGTCTGGAAATATTTTTATCCAAGATTTACCAACTTTTTTAGTATATCTTGATAATGTAACTCTGACAGCTTCTATTTGGTTAGCTGTAATCCAAGCTGGTTCTTGAGCTTGAATTCCATATTCTCCACTTGTTACTTTAGTACCTCTACTAGCTTTACCTTTTAAGATACCTTTTTGAATTTTTCTATATTTTGTTCTTTTTGGTGATAACATTATTGATTACCTCCTTCTGTCTTTTTAGCAGGAAGTACTTCACCCTTGTATATCCAAACTTTAACACCGATAATTCCGTATGTAGTTAAAGCTTCAGCAAATCCGTAATCTATATCAGCTCTTAAAGTTTGTAAAGGAATTGTTCCTTCATGATAAGATTCAGTTCTAGCTATTTCTGCTCCACCTAGTCTACCTGAGCAAGCAGTTTTAATTCCTAGAGCTCCTGCTTTCATAGTTTTTTGAATAGCTTGTTTCATAGCTTTTCTGAAAGATATTCTCTTTTCAAGTTGTAAAGCAATGTTTTCAGCTACAAGTTGTGCAGCCATATCAACATCTTTAACTTCTACAATATTTAATGAGATATCTTTTCCAAATTTTTTATTTAATTTTGCTTTGATTTCTTCGATTGCTGCTCCACCTTTACCGATAATCATACCAGGTTTAGCTGCATATATATCTACAAAAACTTTATCTCCTTTTCTAGCTATATCAATTTTATTTATACCAGCTGTTTTTAATAAGTCTTTAAGATATGTACGAATGTTGTAGTCTTCTACTAGTTTATCAGAATATTCTTGTTTATTAGCATACCATTTTGAAGACCAGTCTTTAATTATTCCAACTCTAAGTCCGTGTGGACTAACTTTTTGTCCCATCTTAAGTTACCTCCTTATGCTTCTTTTAACACAACTGTAATGTGACTTGTTCTTTTTCTTATTCTATCTGCACTACCTTTAGCTCTAGGCATAACTCTCTTCATTGTTGTTCCTTGGTTAGCATATATTTCAGAAATATATAATTTTGATTCATCCATATTATGATTATTAACTGCATTAGCCATTGCAGATTTAACTAGTTTTTCAACTACTGGAGCAGCAGCTTTATTTGTATATTTTAATATAGCTATTGCTTCTTTAGCACTTTTTCCTCTAATAGTATCTATTACTATTTTAACTTTTCTAGCACTTATTCTTGCATGGCGTAACTCAGCTCTTGCTTGTTTTTCTTCCATTTTTAAGCTCCTCCTTATTATAAAGTTTATTATTTAACTTTAGTCTTTTTATCTCCTGCATGTCCTCTGAATAATCTTGTAGGAGCAAATTCTCCTAACTTATGTCCTACCATTTCTTCAGTTACATATACTGGAACGTGTTTTCTTCCATCATGTACTGCAATAGTGTGACCTATCATTTGAGGATATATAGTAGAGGATCTTGACCAAGTTTTTATAGCTTCTTTTCTATCTTCTTCGTTCATTTTTTCAACCTTTGCTAATAATCTTTCATCAACATAAGGTCCTTTTTTAAGTGATCTTGACATCTTCTATACCTCCAAATACTATTTATTTCTTCTCTTAACAATATACTTATCAGTTCTATTGTGATTTTTTCTTGTTTTGTATCCGTGAGCTGGTTTACCCCAAGGAGTTCTTGGTCCAGTATGTCCAACTGGTGCTTTACCTTCACCACCACCGTGTGGATGGTCTACAGGGTTCATAGCAGAACCTCTAACTGTAGGTCTTATACCTT
This sequence comes from uncultured Clostridia bacterium, assembly GCA_947631415.1. GTDB lineage: Bacteria > Bacillota > Clostridia > TANB77 > CAG-465 > CAG-465. Next base: position 25,612 of record CANRLG010000016.1, on the reverse strand, counting down.
TATATCTAGTTCTACCAGCTTTACCAAGTTTAACAATTTCAGATTCAACGTTACCAACTTGACCAATACAAGCTCTACAATCAACACTTTTAAGTCTCATTTCACCAGAAGGCATTCTAACATGTGCATATTTTCCTTCTTTAGCCATAAGTTGTGCAGACATTCCAGCACTTCTTACAAGTTGAGCTCCTTTACCTTTGTTAAGTTCTATATTATATATCATAGTACCAACTGGTATTGAGCTGATTGGTAAACAGTTACCTGGTTTGATATCAGCTTTATCAGATGACATTACTTTGTCTCCATCTGTTAATCCAAGTGGAGCAATTATATAAGCTCTTTCGCCATCTTCATATTCAATTAAAGCTATGTTAGCTGTTCTGTTTGGATCATATTCAATTCCAATAACAGTAGCTTCCATATCAACTTTATTTCTTTTAAAATCGATTATTCTATATTTTCTTCTGTTTCCACCACCTTGATGTCTTACAGTTATTTTACCAGTATTGTTTCTTCCTGCATTTTTCTTTAATGAAGTAAGTAAACTTTTTTCTGGAGTTGATTTTGTAATTTCATCATTTGATAATGTAGTAGTGTTTCTTAATGATGGAGTAACAGGTTTAAATGTTTTTATAGCCATCTTTTATTCCCTCCTAGTTATTTCCAAATGCTGAACTAATTTCTTCTATTTCAGTTTTATATTTTTTATTAACTTTTGTTTCTTTTCCACCTTTTGCAAGATATTTAACATCAGCTGGATTTGTATCTATTGAAACAATAGCTTTTTTCCAAGCTTTTGTTTTACCTTGGTGTACTCCAAGTCTTTTAGCTTTTCCATCATATCTTAAAGTATTTACTTTTAATACTTTAACACCAAAAAGCTCTTCAACAGCATTTTTAATTTCAACCTTTGAAGAATTTAAAGCAACTTCAAAAGTGTATTTTCCGTTTGCTATTTCGCTATAACTTTTTTCTGTCATTATAGGTTTGATTATAACGTCTTCTGCGTGTCTCATTATGCGTACACCTCCTCTAATTTCTTAACTGCATCTACTGTTAGTACTAGAGAATCATATTTTAATAAATCATATATGTTCATTGTATTAACTAATGTAGTTTTAACTCCTTCAATGTTTCTAGCTGAAGCTTGAACATTTAAGTTTTTCTCATTTAACATTACTAAAGCATTGTTTGCTTTAAGGTTATTTAAAACATTTACCATTTCTTTAGTTTTAATTTCTTTAAGTTCTAGTTTATCAACAACTACTAATTTTCCTTCTTGTACTTTAGAAGTAAGTACAGATTTGAAAGCAAGTTGTTTAACTTTTCTAGGAATTGAATAAGTATATGATCTAGGTTTTGGTCCTAAAGCAATACCACCTTTAATCCATTGAGTTGCTCTTATAGAACCTTGTCTAGCTCTACCAGTTTCTTTTTGTCTCCATGGTTTTCTTCCGCCACCACGAACTTCTGCTCTTGTTTTAGTAGATTGAGTACCTTGTCTTTGGTTTGCTTGGTAGTTAACTAATGCAGTGTGAACAGCAACTTCATTAACTTCAATTCCAAAAACGTTTTCGTTTAACTCTAAATCTTCTACTTTTTTACCATCCATATTTAAAACGTCAACTTTTAGCATCTATTTTCTCCTCCTTCCTACTACTTTACACTTTGTCTTACTCTAACAATTGATTTTTTAGCTCCTGGAACAGACCCTTTAACTAAAATTACATTTTTGTCAGTGTCAACTTTAACAACATCTAGATTTAAGATTGTAGATGTTTGACTTCCCATGTGTCCTGGAAGTTTTTTACCTTTGAATACTCTACCTGGTGTAGTTGTAGATCCCATTGAACCTGGTCTTCTGTGATACATTGAACCATGTCCCATAGGTCCTCTGTGTTGTCCATGTCTTTTGATAACACCTTGGAATCCTTTACCTTTAGAAGTACCTTGTACATCTACTTTGTCTTCTGCTGAAAATACATCAACAGAGATTTTGCTTCCTATTTCGTATTCATCAACATTTTCAACTTTAATTTCTTTTAGGTATTTTTGAACTTCAACACCTGCTTTTGCAAATACACCTTTTTGAGGTTTGTTTGCATTTTTTTCTTTTATTGAACCAAAACTTACAACTATTGCGTTGTATCCATCTTTATCTGCTGTTTTTTTAGCAACAACAGTTAATGGTTCAACTTCGATTGCTGTTACTGGTATTGCAACTCCATTTTCATCAAAAATTTGAGTCATACCAATTTTCTTTCCGTAAACTACTTTTTGCATTTTTCTTTCCTCCCTTTAATTTACGATTTCACTTCATCAAATTTTGATATCAGGGTATGTCATTGCCTGTTATCAGGATAACCTATCAAAATTTTCAAAGAAGTATTATAATTTAACTTCGATTTCTACACCAGCAGGCATATCCATTGACATTAATGCATCAACAGTTGCTTGGTTAGGTGCTAGAACATCAATTACTCTTTTATGTGTTCTCATTTCAAATTGTTCTCTTGAATCTTTATCTTTGTGTGGAGAACGTAAAATAGTAATTATTTCTTTTTCAGTTGGTAGTGGAATTGGACCTGAAACTTCAGAACCAGTTTTTCTAGCTACTTCAACTATTTTTGTTGCAGCTTGTTCAAGTACAACATGGTCATAAGCTTTTAATCTTATTCTCATTTTTTTGCTTTGTTCTTTTGACATATATAAAACACTCCTTTTCTTATAATTTTCGGCTTAACAAGTTTTACACCACCCCGTGTGTTTCATATTTTACATATATTAAAACCAAATTCTACAAATGTAGGAATTTGGCAAATACACGTCAATCTATACTTGCCGCCCGATTTAAAATCAGACATGCTCCATAGGAGTTCCCTACCTCTTTGGGTAGCCACATCCTACTTCAACGCAAATCAACATCAATATTATACATTATGGTATATAAAAAATCAAGCTTTTTATAAGAAATTATGTAAAAAAAATGTAACATTTTTAATGCATTTTTTTACATTACTCGTTATATAGTGGTTTCACATTGAATATTTTGTCGTTTTATAGTATCATACTTATAGTATTTTTTGTAATTTGCAATACTACTAGAAAGGGTTGATGATATATGGCAAATTCAAAATTAATTGTTATTGAAGGTGCTCAAGGTGCTGGAAAAACAACAGTAACAGACTATATAAGACATAGCTTAAAATATACAAATCTCTACAGATTATGTGGAACATCAGATAGTTCTCCGACTGGTTTTCAAAAAGCTAAAGATATGTACATAGATTTACTAGAATATTTGGAGAAACTTCAAAATAAAAGCATTAATTTACTATTTGATAGAACTTTTTTTACTGAGGAAATTTATAGCAGATTAAAATTCAAACAATATGATTTTGCACCTGCATATAAAGAAATTGTTGAAAAGTTCAGTAAATTAGACTTTGATATTTACTATATTACATTATATTTAGAAGATACAACTTTATTTGCAAAAAGACTCTCAAGAGATGGAAAAGCAATAACAGATTATGCTAAATTTGATGTAAGTAGTAGCATTAATCAACAAAATGAATATCTAAAAATGGCAGATGAAATTGCTCACAATTACCCAAATATTAAGGTATATAAAGTGGCAAATGATGGAGATGAAAATGAAATAAAATCTAAAATTAGAGAAATACTAGATTTTTAATAATCATCTTAGTTCTAATTGGAGGTTGAATATGACAAACGAGGAAATAGTTAAATATATATATAAAGAAAGAAAAAGTGAAAAAAATACAAATGACTTATCCAGAATGAAAGAATTTCTAAAGGAGGTTGGAAATCCTGAGAAAAGTTTAAAATTTGTACACATAGCTGGAACTAACGGTAAAGGTTCTACTACAACTATGATAGCAAACATATTAAAACAAAGTGGTTATACTGTAGGAAAATATGTTTCACCTTATATCATATCTTTTAACGAAAGAATACAAGTAAATAATGAATTTATATCAGATAAAGATTTAGAAAAATATATAAAGGTATTATCACCAATAATAGATAAAATGGAACAAAATGGTAATGCACCAATTGGATTTGAAATTATAACAGCAATAGCTTTTATGTATTATAAAGATAAAAATTGTGATATAGTATGTTTAGAAACAGGACTTGGTGGAAGATTAGACCCAACAAACGTAATTGAAAATACTCTTGTTTCTATCATTACTCTTATTGATTTCGACCACACACAAATTTTAGGAAATACAATAAAAGAAATTGCAACCGAAAAATGTGGAATAATTAAAAATGGAAAAATTACAATAACTTATCCAAAACAAAATAAAGATGCAATTCAAGTTATTCGTTCATATTGTGCTAAATATAATAATAAATTATATGTTCCAAATTTAAAAAATTTAGATATTATTAAAAGTAATCATAATATAAATTACTTTAGCTATAAAGGAACATATTATAAACTAAATCTTATTGGTGAATATCAAATATATAATGCTTTAGTAGCTATCCTTTGTGCAAATGTACTTATATCTGTTGGATATAAAATATCATTTTCAGCTATTACAAATGGATTACTAAATTCTAATATACCTGCTAGACTTGAAAAAGTGTCTGATACACCACTAGTTTATGTAGATGGTTCTCATAATAAAGCAGGTGCAATAGCACTTGAAGATTTTATGCACGAATATAAAGGTAAAAAATCTTATGCTATAATGGGATTTACACAAGGAAAGAATTATGAAGATTTTCTAAAAGAAATTCAATCATCTTTTACAGAAATAGTTTTTGTAAAATATAATAATGAATATAAAAAAGGTGAAGATACTCAAAAATTACTAGACTTAGCTAAAAAACTAGAAATTAATGCTATTGCATTTGATTCATTACAAGAGGCTTACGACTATGTTAGTGCTAAAGAAAACGTAGATATAATTGTAATAACAGGTTCATTATATTTAGCATCTAATTATAGAGATATGTTAACAAGAGGGTAGTTTTTTATTATTTTTAAACAAATATCTTGATTTTTATTTTCTTTTATGTTAGAATAGTTAAGTAAATTGTTAACGTGAACATAAGGGAGGTGCAATTTAATGCCAAATATTAAATCAGCAAAAAAAAGAGTTAAAATAATAGAAACAAAAACTCTTCAAAATAAAGCTACAAAAAAAGCATATAAAGAAGCTGTTAAAGCTTTTGAATCTGCTGTAGAAGGAAATGCTAAAAACACACAAGAATTATATAATGAAGCAGTAAGCAAAATTGATAAAGCTTGGTCTAAGGGAGTTTTAGCAAGAAACACTGCATCTAGAAAAAAAGCACAACTTGCAAAAATGTTAAATAAATAATTTATATATAGAATTTAAAAAAGTCGTTCAATTAAGAACGGCTTTTTATTTTTTGTATTCGTCTGGTATAATATTGGAAATATCTCTATTTTCAATATCATTAATCATTGCTTCATATTTTTCTATGTTATTTGCTTGTCTTTCATCTCTAAATCTTTTTAATATTTTACCAAAAAAACCTTTTCCATCAATTCTATTTTTTTCTCTTTTTGTTAAACATTCTTGAAGTTCTTCTAAGTCTTCATCTGTAACATATCTATCCATAAAATCACCAACCTATATTTATATTATAGCTAAAACCTAAACCTTTTTCAATATTTGTAATTATAATCCTGGCATCCCTACTCTATATTGTCCCTTAGTTTGTATTCCACCAATTCCATTCATTCCCTCACGAGTATTGTAAAAGATATTATCAAGAGAAACTATTTCATTTACGGGGGTATATGCTATAGTTTGTGCTACAATTATTGGGTCAGTCATATCTATTAAAACTCTTTTAGGTGCACTAGCAAAATTAGCTCCAGCTGCCATTATGGCTTCGTAAAAGCTTTGGCAAGCTCCTGCATATATAACTAAATCATCTAAACTATGTTCGTATTTTCTAGCTTCAATAACGGATTGAACAAAGTATTTTGAGTTTTTATAATTTTCTATATTATATATATCATTTTTTCTTTTAATAAAAGCATCATGACCTGTTAATACTAAAATATCTGGATTTACCTTTTTTAATAATGCATAGACTTGTCTATATTGTTCTCTTTCATTTATATTTAGAACATACGCATTAATTCCAAGTTTTTTATACATTTCTCTGCATTTTACAGTATATTCTTCATCACCATCTATATGTAATACTCTACCAGGTCTTTTATATAATTTTTCTTTTGTATATATTTCTGGGGCAATATTTTCCCTATAATTATTGTGCATATTATATCCGTTATGTCTTCTATTTATAGAATCAATTGACCTATTAATTCTATTTCTTCTATTCATCTCTATATTTTTGAGTTTTAATTGTAGTTCCTCTTTTTCTATAAGTCTTAGGTCATAATCATAAGCATCAGCTGTTATTCTCACATTAATTCCCATTAAATCAATCAACCCATTTGAATTAAAACCAACTATCTTAAACAGCACATCATAATTATATGATTTTCTAGCAACAATATCCCCTATTCTAAAATTTGGCAATAATATCACCTCAAAATATTATATGTTTTTATACAAATTTAGTGATTGTTGAATAATGTTATACTATATGTTAATATTTAGGTGGTGACCTATATGAAAAAAATACCAAATATAGATATAAATTCTATTGATTTTTCAGATAAAGATTTAATATTACACTTATCTAAAAAAAGTTATGAGCCTGGCATAGATGAGAACGGCTTAATTCCTCAAATAGGAGAAAATAGTAAAGGTAATTTAGGAAATGAAAAAACTGCTAAAGTATTTTTTACTAAAAGTATAGATGGGACATTAATGTATTTGAATAGAGGTGTGTGTATCTTTAACGACATAGTTGAGCAAAACGAAATAGAAGATTACTCAGAAGGTGTTTATAGTTATTTTTCGGATGTATATAATAAATGTATGCAAAATAATGATATAAAAGGAGATAAAAAGAAAATTTCTTTTGAGCTTATGAAAGAATATTTAAAAAGAGCGATATTTTATAAATGCAATATAAATAAAAGTACAAAAGATGAATATGAAAAAATGTCAGAAGAACAAAAGGCCAACATAGATTATTTACTTGATGACATAAACGAAGAAAGTGAAACAATACATCCAATTAGTAATATGCATACAATTTCTGGAAAAGGAATTTCAAAAGATAAGTTACAAAAAATAACAGTAGATGGTAAAGATTCAGCTTTAGATGTATTTAAGTTACTAATGGAAAAATATAAAAAACTAAATCCAAATAAACCAACACCTACTAAAAGTCATGATGAAAATTTATTAGATGAATTTTATAACTATAGTTTTAAAACTAAAGAAAAAAACGAGACAGATGAAAAAAGTAACTTTCTTAGTTCATTAAGAGAAAATGTTAATAATGATACAGAAAAATATATAACAGAAATTAATGAAGATAAAAATATTTCTGTTCAAAAAAGTAAAAAAAATAAGCAACTAGAAATCTAGTTGCTCTTAATTTACTATTTAACAGTATATGGTAATAAAGCTATTGTTCTAGCTCTCTTAACAGCTTCTGTAATTTTTCTTTGATGTTTAGCACAAGCTCCAGTTACTCTTCTTGGTAGAATTTTACCTTTGTCGCTAACATATTTTCTTAATTTTTCAGCGTCTTTATAATCTATTGTATCGATTTTTTCAGCACAGAATACGCAAACTTTTTTTCTTGGTCTTCTGTATGGTTTATCTCCTTTGGCGCTTCTTCTTTTATTATCAGCCATTTTTTATTTCCTCCTATTCAACTAATTTTAAATTAAAATGGTAAATCTTCAGTATCATCTACTGTAATAAACTCACCATCCATACTAGATGAAGGAACACTATCATTAGTAGCTTGGTCTCTCCTTGAGTCAGCAAAATATGCATTTTCAACAATAAAATCTGTTGCATATCTTTTTTGACCATTTTGGTCATCCCAGCTTCTATTTTGTATTCTTCCTTCGACTAATACTTGTTGTCCTTTACTATAATACTTAGCACAGAATTCAGCAATTTTACCAAATGCAGTTAAATTGAAGAAATCTGTTTTTCTCTCACCGTTTGCATCTGCAAATCTTCTGTTTACAGCAATAGAAAATGTTGTAACTTGAGTATTTGTATTTGGTGTAACTCTTGATTCTGGGTCTCTTGTTAATCTCCCTAAAAATTGAAATTTGTTCATATAATTACCCCCTTAAATATTAGTCTTCTAATTTTACAACCATGTGTTTCAATACGATTTCATCTAGTCTTAGAACTCTATCAAGTTCAGCAATAAATTCTGGTTTTGCTTCAAATGTGAATAAAGTATAAAAACCTTCTTTTTCTTTTTTAATATCATAAGCGAATGTTTTTTTACCCCATTCTTCAACATTTGTAAGTTCGCCATTAGCTGAAATTAATTCTTTCATTTTTTCACCAAAAGCTGCCATAGCTTCTTCTGATGCATTAGCTGAAAGTATTATAACTGATTCATATCTATTCATGACTTAACTCACCTCCTCATGGACTTCAGACTATGCACAAACGCATAGTAAGGAAAATTTACAGTTGCTATTATAACACAAAATTATGTAATTTGCAACTAATAATATTGATTTTTTCTACATAAAACACCTGTTGACTTTATCACCTATTCATAATATAATACATAAAATAATATTGATACCTTTTTAAAGGAGGCCGATAATATGAAAATAGAAAAAATTGCAGATAATAAAGTTAAAATAACTGTTTCTTTTGAAGAATTAGAAAAAAGAAATATTACTTTACATGACATAGAAGTAAATAGCACAATAGCTAAAGACTTTTTTACTGATTTAATAGAAGAATCTAATGTAGATGATTGCTTCGAATTTGAAGATTCTCAGTTGCTAATCGAAGCATCCGCTGACGCTAATAACACATTTATACTAACAGTAACTAAAATAGAAGATATACCAGATATAAGTAGTTATAAAAAAGTTTCCGACGCCATGCTTTGCACTAGGTTAGACTCACAATTATTTGAATTTTCATCTCTTGATATGATACTTGAATTTTGCGATAAAGTTAAAGATGAAAATTTATATTTTGGCACTAACTCTTTATATAAATACGAAGATAGGTATTACATTCTATTTGCAGATACTTGCATAAAGAATAAAAAGTTTTTAAAAACTTATACTATGTTAACAGAATATTCGAGCAGATACTTTTCTTACGATTTATTTTATACAGCTATAATTGAAAAATCAGATATAGTTATAAAAAATAGAGCATTACAAAAGTTAAGAAAAATATAATAATCAGATTAACATCTGGTTATTTTTTTAACCGTTTTAGAAAAAAATATATTTTAGATTAAAAAATTAAATAAGATTAAATAATTTTATAGATAAAAAATAAATAAAATAATAAAATTTGTTAGCGTTATAAAATTTGCAACAGTTATTAGTATATAACTTTTTTTATTTTTGTCAATACCAAACCTTAAAAAAAGTTAAATTTTACATAATTTTTTATATTTTAAAGAAGTATAAAGTCGATTTTTCTTGATTATTTGCATATAGTTTGATATACTATAGCAAAGGTGAACATATATGGATAACGATAAATTAGTAAACGCCAAAATACTAGTTATCGATGATGACATTAACATGATGGATGTACTCTCAGTAATACTTCGAAGATATGGCCACACTGTAAAGACATATACAGATCCATTATCTGCCATTGAAGAATTGAAGAAAAACACCTATGATATTTTGATAGTCAACTATTTGATGACACCAGTAAAAGGCGATAAAATTGTAGAAACAGTCAGAGAATTTAATAAAGAAATATATATAATTCTAATGTCTATTCATAAAGATTTAGCACCTTCTATAGAAGTTATGCAACAACTTGATATACAAGCATACTATGAAAAAAGTAATCGTTTTGATAACTTAATTATGCTAGTTCAAGGTGGCATAAAATATATAGAGCAAATTAAAAAGATTAAAAGTATGAATTTGCAACTTGAACATTATATTGTTGATTTTGCAAAAATACTCTTACAAACAATAGGAGCTAAAGACCATTACACAGAAGAACACTCTAGGAGGGTTACCCTTCTTTGCATTGCATTTGCTAATTACTTGAATATATCTAAAAAAGAAATATCAGATTTGCAAATTGCTGCTGCGTTCCATGATATTGGAAAAATTGGTATACCAGATAGTATTTTACTAAAAACAACTAGACTTACTGATGATGAATACCAAATTATTAAGACACATCCTGTAATTGCAGCAAATATCTTTTCAGTATCAGATATATATAAAGATATATACCCTATAATGTACTATCATCATGAAAGATATGAAGGAAATGGATATCCAACAGGAATAAAAGGAAAAGAAATTCCTTTTCTTGCTCGTATCCTTACTATATGCGATTCTTTTGATGCTATTGTATCAAAAAGAACATATAAAGAAGGTGCTACCATTGAGTTTGCACTTACTGAAATAGAAAAGGGCAACGGAACACAATTTGACCCAGAACTTGCTCCAAAATTTATTACAATGGTCAATAATAATAGAGAATATATAGATAAAATATATACTGAATTTTAAGAGTCTAAAAATTATTTTTTAGGCTCTTAATCTATATAGATTGCTATTGTTTTTAAAACGTCATATTTAGCTTTTAAACTATTTATTTTATATCCCAAGAATGTTAAATCGCAATTATATTCTAATAGCATATTAAGCTCATTTTGGCTGTTTAAATCTAATATAAATTTATCTTCTCCAACACAAAAACATTTTTCATTTATATCTACAATTTTTCCATTTATTTTTTTAATTCTGTTATCCTCTTTTAAAGTTTCTATAACAGAATAATAAAAGCTATTATTTTTAATACTCGAAACATCTTCAATATTTATATATCTTCTATAAACTTCCAAACTAGATAAATACCCTTGTTCTTGAGCAACTCCAACACGAAGTCTGCACTTATCTTTTTCTTCTGCTTTTCTTTCTAAATCTGGTCTAACACTAGAGTCATTTCTTACTGTGTATCCTCGCTTTTCTGAGTATTCAAAAAAATCTATATCAAAATGTATGTTAGGAATTTTAGCAGCTAACTTTTTAATTAGTTCCTTATCTATGTATAAATACAATCTCATACAATATATTTTATTTAATCTACACAAATATATTCTTTTATAGCTTCATATTTAGACTCGCCTATTCCATTTACATTTAGTATATCTTCAATTTCTTCAAATTTACTTTCTTTTCTGTAGTCTATTATGTTTTGAGCAAGAGTATCCCCTATACCTTTTAATGTTTTAAGTTCATCTTTTGATGCAGTATTAATATTTACTTTTGTTTGTGAAGAACTACTTTCTTCTTCTACTTCATTTTCTTCATCACTTTGTTCGACCTTTTTTGGAATATCTATTTTATCTGAATCTTCTAATAACTGAGCTAAGTTAATTTCCTCTAAATCTGCTGTTTCTTTTGCTCCACCACATTCTTCTAGTATATCTACTATTCTTGAACCACTATCTACATAATATACACCAGGATTTAAAACTTCTCCTGTAATATATACTGCTATTTTTCCCTCTTTTTCATTTAAACTTATTTTCTGATTATTAATTTGAATTTTAGATTTAGAATTAATATTTTCAATTATAATAGAGAGTATAGAAAAAAATATAATTACTACAACTATTATATATGACTTGTATTTAGAACAAAAACTTTTAATTGAATTAAATAAATTATGAATAAAAATTTCCCCTTTCAAAAAAAATACTGGGAGGTTATTTCTATATAACCTCCCTTTTAATATAACCTTAAATTTTTAAACCTATTTTTAATAGTGATACTAAGAAGTTATTATTATATAAAAATTTAATTAATATTGTCTTATCTAAATATGCTACTACAGGTTCAAAAACAGGTAAAGGACTTACAAATGAAATTATAGCAAGTACAATACATATTTTTAAAATCATAGATAATGCACCAACTGCTGTACCACCAATTCCATTTATTTGATTTAGTATTGGTAAATTAAATACTAAATTTAATATCATCTGCAATATGTAACATATTATCTTTACAACTAAAAATATAATTATAAAACTTGCACCTTTTAATATAAATTTAGTTACTGCTTGTGAAATATTTGAAATTTCTTGTTCTTGCGAAAATTCTAAGTTTAATAATTTTACATACTGTATATTATTTATATCTTCACCGTCATCTAACTTATCTTGAATTGAACTACTAATAGTAGTGTTTAATGATTTTCCAAGACTAGAATTGTATAATGCTTCTGCTACAACAGATTGTAATGCAAATGCTAAAACTATAGATAATATTAATGAAGCAAAACCTACTAGAATTCCAACTAGTCCTTTTTTATGCCCTGAATATGCACCTAATGCTATTAGAGCTATAACAATTACATCTAATAATACCATATTCTACCTCCTTTTATATATTTAAAATGTATATCTTGTTTGTATAAATTAGAGCAATGCTCTTACAATTATTAAAAATTACTGATTGCTTAGGAGTAAATCCAATATCTCTTTGCTTTAGTTCTACTCCCCATTTATTTTGTATATATATATGTTCTTGATAAATGTAATAATTTATGTAATTACTACTTGCCATACTTTTAGGAACAGAATCAAGAACTGTCGTGCTAACTACTGTGTTATTATAATTTATATTCTCTATTTTATAATTACCATTTTCTATATCTCTTTCAAGGTACGTGTAATACTTATCATTTAAAGCTACAAATAACATTTGAGCAGAATCAAATTTTTTAAGTTCCTGAATATTTCCATTATCTACATTAATAGAGATAATCTTATCATCAGTCAATGCATAAATATATTTTCCATTAACCTTAAAGTTATATACAAATTGATTATTCAAAGTAGTTATTTCACGTAATCTCTCATCCTCTTTTTTAGAAATATCTATTATTTCAAATTTTGTTCCTATAGTAGAAGAATCTGTATTTGTCTGCATAAACACAATTTTACTTGCATCATTTAGCATTTCCATTGATACTATATTATTATGGTAGAAATTAAGTTTTTCTTCACCATTTTTATTAAATACAGAAATTAAATCTGTATGGCTTGAATCTACTGTATATTCTATTGCCATATTTCCGTACTTATCTAAAAATGTGTTTTTAATCTTACCATCAATTTTTTTATTTAATATTTCTTTTCTATTTTCAAATAGATACATAGTACCCGTAGAATCATTTGTAACTAGCATATAGTTTCCATTAGTTGTTATTGATGGAACAAACCCTTCTGTAAATATATGGTTCCAAACGACTTCACATTTTGAATTATATACCGTTATGCTATTATTTGAGAATACATAGAAATCTTCATCATACATTCCATATATATCACTCTCTTTGGTAACTAACTCTACTTTGTTACTTTCTAAATCGTAATTTTTCTCAGTTATATTTATATTAAAATATGGACCAAAATAAATAACAGCAAATACAAGAATAATGATTACTACCATAGCAATAAGTATATTTTTTAATTTTATACTATACCTTGCTTTTGGTTTAACTAGCATCATTCCTCCAGCATTTCTTTCAAATTTTCCATTTATTCTATCTTGTCTTTGATTATCTAATTCCTCTCTATTTCTATTTACTATATCTATACTTTGGTTTATGTCTTCATTTAATTCAGCCTCTGCTTGATTTATTTCTTCTTCTAAAAATATAGATGAATTTTTATTGTTCTTCCTTTTCTTCATAAAAATTCTCCCATTCTCTAGGTTCGTAATATTTTACATCTTTTAATTTATCTGGTAAATATTGTTGTTCAACTTTACCCTTGTAATAGTCATGAGGATATTTATAGCCTTCACCATATCCAAATTGCTCCATACCACTTGCAGTTGCATTTCTAATATGCATAGGTACTTGTCCAACATCTTTAGTTGCTACATCTTCCATAGCCTTATTTATTCCTCTATATGAAGTATTAGATTTTGGACTAAGTGCTACTGTAAGTGCAGCTTGTGCAAGTATTATTCTTGCTTCTGGCATTCCTATCTGATGAACTGCATTCATTGCAGATACAGCCACTTTTAAAGCATCACTATTAGCTAGTCCTACATCTTCTGAAGATTGTATAACAATTCTTCTTGCAATAAACATTGGATCTTCTCCAGCATCAAGCATTCTAGCTAAATAATGTAATGTAGCATCAGGGTCAGAACCTCTCATTGACTTAATAAATGCAGAAATTACATCATAATGTGAATCATCTGTTTTATCATAAATAGCTTTCTTTTGCTGTACACAATCAATAGCTACTTGCTTAGTTATATTAATTACACCCTGTGTATCCATATCTGTGCTAAGTACAGCAAGTTCTAAAGCATTAAGTGCTGTCCTAACATCTCCATTAGAACACATTGACATATATTTTATTGCCTCATCTTCTACATTTAGGTTATATTCTCCAAGTCCATTTTCCTTGTCTTTAATGCAATTATTTAATATTTTAATTATATCTTTTTCTTGTAATTCCTTAAACTTAAAGACGGTTGACCTAGATATTAAAGCTTTATTTACAGAAAAATATGGATTTTCTGTAGTTGCACCAATTAGAATAACAGTACCTTTCTCTACATGAGGAAGTAAAGCATCTTGTTGCAATTTATTAAATCTATGTATTTCATCTATAAATAATATAACTTTTCCTGTAGGATTAGTAAAAATATTCTGAGCACTTTCTACTACATTTTTTATGTCTGACACTCCTGCTGTAGTAGCATTAAGTGTTACAAATTTATTCTTTGTAGTACTTGCAATTACTCTTGCAAGTGATGTTTTTCCACATCCTGGTGGTCCCCAAAATATTGCAGAAGTTAACTTATCTGCTTTAATTAATCTATACAGTAATTTATCTTTTCCAACAATGTCTTCTTGTCCATAGAAATCTTCAAGTTTCGTTGGTTTCATTCTATAAGCTAATGGTTCCATACTATATAAACATTCTCCTATTTCTAGAACATTATATAATAAAACTTGCATATTATCAAGGATTATTTAACATAAGACAATAATAGCAAGTGAAGTTATTAACTATTAATTAAAAAATATAAAAAGGAATATGATTTTTTATTCATATTCCTTTAAATTATCGTATAACTGACAATTTGACGATAATTTCAAACAAGAGTATTATATTATTAATAAAAACTTCCATGTGTAAATGATAATTAGTTGTAAAGTGGGAAAAAAGACATTAATAAATGACTACAAAAACATAAAAATTAGATTTTAGCTTAATATATAAGGTATAAATTTAGTTAAATTAAATTTATACCTTTTCTTATTATCTTATATTTTAATAATATTTTGGTCTTACGATCATCCATATAATCCATAGACCACCAGTTATGAAAATCATTATTATATCTAACAACAAAGAGTGATGCCTTTTTATTCTTCCTATATTATTGGAAGATGATGATGAAGAACTAGCTGAGTTATTTATAATAACATTCTTATCTTCTTTGTTTCTCATATTTTTTGTTTCCACTCCACAATGAATACAAACAACAGCATTATCATCAATTTCCTTTCCACAATTATAACAAAACATATATTTACACGTACTCCTTTCATACAAATATTATAGTATATCTTGTCATTTTCAATATAACGATATATCGTTATATGCACTAATTATTTAATTGATATAATTGTCTAAGAGGAGTTTTTAAAATGACAATTTCTAAAGCAATCTCTACACGTATATTAAATTTATGCAAAGAGAAAAATATAAGTATAAATAAATTAGCTAATATGAGTTTTTTAACACAGTCTACACTTCAATCAATAATTATTGGTGAAAGTAATAATCCAAAATTACTAACAATATCTAGGGTATGTTATGGATTAGAAATAAGTCTAGAAGAATTTTTCTCAGATGAAGCATTTAATAATATAGATTTAAAAATATAAAAAGTAGTTACCATGCAATAATTAGTAACTACTTTTTTATTAATTTAATCCTCTTTAAATTTACTTACTATATTTTCAGCTGTTAAGCCAAAATATTTATATACTTCTTTCCAATTTCCAGATTTTCCAAAAGTATCATTTATTCCTATTTTTTCAAGTTTTTTAGGATACTCTTCACAAAGTACATTTGAAATTATACTACCTATTCCACCAATTATACTATGGTCTTCAATAGACACTAATTTATCTGTTTCTTTAGCACATTTTATTATAGTATCTCTATCTACAGGTTTTATACTATATAGGTCTACTACCCTTACATATACTCCTTTTTCTTCAAGCTCTTTTTTAGCATTAAGTGCAATAGAAACTGTAGGACCATAAGCAAATATAGTCCCATCTGTTCCATCACCAAAGGTATTAGAACCACCTATTTTAAATATGCTATCTTGTGTATAAATATCTTCTACATCACTTCTTCCAAGTCTTATATATTTTGGTCCTTCATAATGTAAACATTCAAACAATATTTTTTTTGTACTAATATCATCTGCTGGAGATAAAACAGTCATAGTTGGTATTACGTTCATTAAAGCTACATCTTCTACACATTGATGTGTAGGTCCATCTTCTCCTACCATTACTCCTGCATGAGTTGCACATAAATTAACATTTACATGTGAGTAAACTGCTGTATTACGTATTTGTTCAAAAGCACGACCTGCCATAAACATTGCAAAAGTTGACGCAAATACAGTTTTTCCACTAAGAGCAAGACCACAAGCAGTTCCTACTAAATCTGCTTCAGAAATACCTACATCAATATGTCTTTGAGGATATTCTTTTTTAAACATATTTGTTTTTGTTGCCTCTGCTAAATCTGCATCTAAAACTACTACATCTTTATTATCTCCTATGCTTACTAAAAATTCTCCATACGCTTTTCTTGTTGAATTCATTATATCACCTCATTAATTAAATTATTGTATTCAAAAAGTTCCAAACTTGAAATTCCATTTTTTAAAGCCTCATCTGAAAATTCAAATTCTTTATATACTTTTGTTTTACTTCTATTATCTTGTATTTTTTCTAACATATTCTCATTTTCTGCACTAATTTTCTCTACAAATTCTTTATTATAGAAAAAAGGAATTTTTGCCTTTTTATCTATTACTGTAAGAGCTTTTTCTGTTAAATCTTCAATATCAAATTTAGTAGATAATTTTTGAATGAAATCTGAAATATCTTGTGAATTATATCCACAATTTTTTGTTATATTAACTATTTCAAGGATACTTTTATCATTTGGAATATATTTTTTATTCATTACCTCATTTCTTTTCAATGAATAATTCTCTAATAATACCTTTTTTACCTTATCTCTACCTGTGATTTTATCTATGAAATTTCCCTTTTTAGATAACTTATATATGTTACTATCAATTTCATTCAATTCTTCTTCTCTTATTAACTGATTAGCTCTTTCAACAATTCTATTAATATATTCTTTATTAGATAATTCTTTACTTTCCTCTATAAGCTCATTTATACTGCCAAATCTTAAATCATCTAAATATAGTATATTATTTAGAATTTCTATTTTCTCAGTATTTTCATTATCACTATTATTTTTTAATTCTTCTTGAATTTCATTAGCTTTTTTTATATATAAATCTAATTTTTCAGTTATTTCTTCTTTAGATTTATCTTCATTTTTCTTTATACCTAACTCTTTTGCAAATTCATATCTAGTATCTAATTCTTCATTATATTTTTTATATTTAGAATTAATATCGCTTACTCTAGACTTTAATTTGTCCAATCTTAAATCTATTTCTTCTTTAGTTAAATTATCCATTATTCTTTCACCTCATTAACTAAGAAAGTTCAGAAATCGCCTTTTCATATTCTTCATCATTTGGTGCTTTTCCATGCCATCCTACCATATTTTCCATGAATGATACACCTTTTCCTTTTATTGTATGTGCAATTATTATATTAGGTTTAGTAGAATTTTTAGTATTATCTATTGCTTCACAAATTTGCTCAATGTCATTTCCGTCACATTCTTGAACATACCATCCAAAAGCTTCAAATTTTTCATGTATTTTATCCACACTTTTAACATCTTTAATGTTACCATCTATTTGTAATCCATTATAATCTAAAAAGGCTACTAGATTATTTAATTTGTACTTATTTGCAGTCATACACGCTTCCCAAATTTGTCCTTCTTCTATTTCTCCATCACCTAATAGACAATATACTACTCCCTCTTTATTATCTATTTTCTTTGCTAGAGCCATACCATTTGCAACAGATAATCCTTGACCAAGTGAACCACTTGAAACATCTACACCATTTATTTTATTACTTGGATGTCCCTCTAAATAACTATCTATTTTTCTAAAAGTTTTTAAATCTTCATGAGGTATAAATCCTTTACTTGAAAGTACAGCATAATATACAGCTGATGCATGACCTTTAGATAATACAAATTTATCTATTCTATTTCCGTTTTCATCTAAGCCTAAATTCATTTTTTCATGGTACAATGCAACTAATATATCTGTACACGAAAGTGCTCCACCAGGATGTCCAGATTTTGCTTCATGTACCATTTCTACAATATCTCTCCTTATACCTTTTGCAATTTTATTTAATTCCTCTATTTCCATATACTCCTCCTATATTTCTTTTCTTAATATATCTAAGTAACTTTTGTCTGATTTGTATTGATTAAATTCGGTGTTTCTAGATTTTTTTACTAATTCATCTAATGTACTTTCTCCCTCTTTATAATACAATATATATCCTTCATTTTCTAGTTCTTCACATATTTCAATTTGATGGTCATTAATATGTTCTCCATATTTAGAAAGTCTTGGAATAGCAATTACTTTCTTTCCTTCTTTTAAAGCAGAAAAAATAGTACCAACTCCACCATGACATATAATTAAATCTGCATTTTTAATATATTCTTCCATATTTTCAAAAGAAGTGAAATCGAAACTCTCTATTCTATCACTATCATACTTAGTATAACCACTTTGAGCAACAATTTTCTCATTTTCTATTTCTTTACAATTTAATACTAATTCAAATAATCTTGTAAATTGTTGTTTCTGTGTTCCCACTGATAAAAATACCATATTAAATCAACCTTCCTATATATTCTGCTTTTTCATATTTTTTAGCAAGTCCTTTCCATTGAACATAGAATTTATCTGCTATTTTATATACATTATGTCCTGTGCCTGAAAGTTCCTTTATCTTTGCTAGAGTATCAATATATATAACTTTAGCACCAAAAAATTTTCCAATATAGCAAAAGAAACCTCCCACCTGTGCTCCTGTTGAAACAACAGTATCTGGTTTGAATTTTCTAACTATTTTTATTGTAGAATATAGATTTTGGATAATTGTTATTACATATTTAAACTTATTCTTACAAGGTCCATATTTAACGTATTTCATATTATATTTATCTTGTAGTTGACTTGTAATATCTGTTTTTTCTGTACATAACAAATAATCATATTCTGGAAATAATTCTTCTAGTTTAAGTAATTCACTTAAATGTCCTCCAGAACTTGCTGCAAATATAACTTTTTTCATTAGTTCTCCCCTTTTACAATATATTTAACATTATATTTATTCTCAAAATATATTTTATTAATTTTCTTAGGTCCAACAGTTACTGACACATATTTCTTTGGTACAAAAATTTCTAGTATTCCTTCTAAATTATGGTCTTTAATCTCACTTTCTATTTTATCTCTAACTAAAGCAGACATTACATATTCTGCAAAGTTATCTGATACAGGTCCATATATATTCTCATTTGATGCTGTTATCTCACTTGTAGACTGTAATCCTAATCTAATAATAGCAACATCTGTTTTTTGACATTCATTAATTATCTTTTTACATCTCATTACTGCTTCCTGTATAGAAAGTGGAGTATAAGCATTCTTTTTATACATATAATATAACTCACTATCTTGTATTACATATACAGGATATAATCTTAATTGTTTAGGTTGCATTTCAAGAGATTTTTTTATAGTATCAAGTTCCATTTCTAATGTACTACCAGGAAGTCCAATCATTATTTGATGACCTAAAGTAATACCATATTTTTTAATTAATTTAGAAGCTCTTTCAACATCATATGCACTATGACCTCTCTTAGATTTTTGCAAGACCTCATCATTTAAAGACTGTACTCCTAGTTCTATAGTTCCAACACCATATTCTTTTAGCATAGTTAAAATTTCATCATTAATATAATCTGGTCTAGTAGATAATCTTATACTGTTTATTGCACCTTTTTTCAAATAATAACTTGCAACATCTAAGTATGCTCTTTGTAAAGAAATATCTATTCCTGTAAAACTTCCACCAAAAAATGCAACTTCAATTTTTCTTTCTTTAGTATAATATCCTAAATATTCTTCTATTATATTTTTTACATCATTAGGTTCAACATCTTTAATTTGTCCACTAATTCTTTTTTGGTTACAAAATACACAATCATTAGGACATCCTTTATGTGGTATAAATATTGGTATAGTGTACTGTATGTCTTTATTTAGAAAGTTTTTTAGTTCGTATTTTAAATCTAATTTAATTCTCAATATTATCTACCCCAGACAATAATGCTTGATGAGCAGCATCTTGCTCAGCAATCTTTTTACTTTTTCCAGTTCCTTCCCCAATTTTTCTACCATTAAATAATACTTCAATAGTAAATAACTTTTCGTGTTCTGGACCTTCTTCTTTAATTAAATTATATTCAATTTTTACATTACCATTTTTTTGTAAAATTTCTTGTAGTCTTGTTTTATAATCTGTACTAATCATATGACCTGAAAGTACCATTTTAATTTCTTCTTCAAGTAATTCTAAACATATAGTCTTAGCTATATTATATCCACCATCAATATATATAGCACCAAGAATTGCTTCAAATGCATCCGCAATAATTGCATCCTTCATCATTCCATTTGAGTTTCTTTCACATTTTCCAAGATAAATATATTCCTGACCATTAATTCTTTTTAATGCGTGACTAAGAGAAGCCTCGCAAACAATAGCTGCTCTCTTTTTTGTCATTTCTCCCTCAGATAATTCTGGAGTTTGTGAAAATAATAAATCTGAAATTATATGTTCAAGAATTGCATCTCCCAAAAATTCAATTCTTTCATTATACATATCATAATTTGGATTATCTTTTTCATAAGCAAAGGATTTATGTGTTAATGCCATTTTTAATAAGCTATCATCATTAAACATATATTTTAATTTTGCTTGTAAATTCAGTAATTTATTTGATTCTTCCATAATAATTCTCCTAACATTTACATTATATCTAATTTTATGTTAAATTGCAAGAAGTAAAGGTTTTCTAAAGATTAGTTAAAAGTATATAAAAAGCACCTTAGCAATCTAAGGTACTAAATACATAAAATTGAATTATTTATTTTCTTCGATATATTTAACAACATCTCCTACAGATGTAATTTTTTCAGCTTCTTCTTCTGGAATTTCCATATCAAATTCTTCTTCTAAAGCCATAATTAATTCAACGATATCTAGTGAATCAGCTCCTAAGTCATCAATAAAAGTAGTTTCAGGCTTAATAGTTTCTAAATCATCAATTCCTAGTTGTTCACCAATTACTTCTTTTACTTTTTCTAAAACTGTATCCATCTTAATACACCTCCTTAAGGTACTTTTTAAACTTTATATGAATCTTCACATAAAAATATTCTAAACATAACTTTATTATCTAATAAATATGACAGAATGTCAAGGAAAAATGCCTCATTTTATGCAATTTTATATTTTTTTATTATTTAGAAAAAAAAAAGAGAAGTTATCTCTAACTTCCCTTTTGAGTTTTTATTTATTCAACTATGCTCTAATGTCAGCAACTGAACCAGCACCAACAGTTTTACCACCTTCACGAATAGCGAATTTTAATCCTTTTTCTATAGCGATTGGAGTGATAAGTTTGATTTCCATAGTTACGTTATCTCCTGGCATTACCATTTCAGTTCCAGCAGGTAGTTCAATAACACCTGTAACGTCTGTAGTTCTGAAATAGAATTGTGGTCTGTATCCGTTAAAGAATGGAGTATGTCTTCCACCTTCTTCTTTAGTTAGGATATAAACTTCTGCAGAGAATTCAGTATGTGGATGAATTGAACCAGGTTTAGCAATAACTTGACCTCTTTCAATTTCACTTCTTTGAACACCTCTTAGAAGTACACCAGCGTTATCTCCAGCTTCACATTGATCTAGAGATTTTCTGAACATTTCGATACCAGTTGCAACTGTTTTTCTCTTTTCTGTTGAAAGACCAACAATTTCAACTTCTTCGTTAATTTTAAGAGTTCCTCTTTCAATTCTTCCTGTAGCAACTGTTCCACGTCCTGTAATAGTGAATACATCTTCAACAGGCATTAAGAAAGGTTTATCTATATCTCTTTCTGGGTTTGGAATATAAGTATCTACTGTATCAAGTAATTCTTTGATTGGAGCATATACAGCGTCATTAGGATCTGTAGAAGTAGATTCTAGTACTTGTAATGCAGAACCTTTAATGATTGGAGTAGTGTCTCCTGGAAAGTCATACTTAGATAATAGATCTCTAATATCCATTTCAACTAATTCTAATAGTTCTGGGTCATCTACCATATCGCATTTGTTCATAAATACAACAATGTAAGGAACACCAACTTGTCTTGCAAGTAGGATATGTTCTCTTGTTTGTGGCATAGGACCATCAGCTGCAGAAACAACTAGGATTGCTCCATCCATTTGTGCAGCACCAGTAATCATGTTTTTAACATAGTCAGCATGTCCTGGGCAGTCAACGTGAGCATAGTGTCTATGTTCAGTTTCGTATTCAACGTGAGCTGTAGAGATAGTGATACCTCTTTGTCTTTCTTCAGGAGCTCCGTCGATTTGGTCATAAGCTTTAAATTCAGCTTCGCCTAATAAGCTACAATATTTAGTAATTGCAGCAGTTAAAGTAGTTTTACCATGGTCAACATGTCCGATTGTACCAATGTTAACGTGTGGTTTAGTTCTTTCAAACTTAGCTTTTGCCATTTTAATTTCCTCCTTAAATTTTTCAACTAACATGCACCGAAGAGGTGCTAATCACTGTTATTGTACTACACTTTTCCTATTTTTGCAATAGGAAATAATGTAATAAACTTTTTTTGACAATAGTGTTACTCTTCTGATTTACTTCTTTGAGCAACTATTGTGTCTAATATAGATTTAGGAACTTCCTCATAGTGTGATGGTTCCATAGAATATGTACCTCTACCTTGAGTTTTTGATCTTAAATCTGTTGCGTATCCAAACATTTCAGATAATGGAATAAATGCATGAACTGTTGTAGTTCCTTGCTCTGTATCCATTCCTTCAAGTCTTCCACGTCTTGAACTTACGTCACCTATAACGTCACCCATATATTCTTCTGGGATAACGATATCTACTTTCATTATTGGCTCTAATAAAGCAGCTCCACCTTGACGACAAGCTTCTTTAAATGCCATAGAACCTGCAATATGGAATGCAGCTTCAGATGAGTCAACTTCATGGTAAGAACCATCAACAAGAGCAACTTTTACATCTACAACTGGATATCCAGCTAAGATACCTGCTCTCATTGCATCTTGAACACCTTCATCTACTGGTTTAACGTATTCCTTAGGAACAACACCACCAACGATTTTAGATTCAAATGAGTATCCTTTACCTTGTTCGTTTGGCTCAACTTCCAACCAAACATGACCGTATTGACCTTTACCACCAGATTGTCTAATGAATTTACCTTCAACTCTAACTGGTCTCTTAATTGTTTCTTTGTAAGCAACTTGAGGTTTACCAACATTAGCATCTACGTTAAATTCTCTTCTTAATCTATCAACAATGATATCTAGGTGTAATTCACCCATACCAGCAATGATAGTTTGACCTGTTTCTTGGTTTGTATATGTTTTGAATGATGGATCTTCTTCAGCAAGTTTTTGTAAAGCGATTGCCATCTTTTCTTGGTCAGCTTTAGTTTTTGGTTCAATAGAAATATCTATAACTGGTTCTGGGAACTCAATTGATTCAAGTATAATAGGATGTTGTTCATCTGTTAATGAATCACCTGTAGATACATCTTTTAAACCAACAGCACAAGCAATGTCTCCAGAATATACTTTATCTATATCTTGACGAGCATTTGAGTGCATTTGAATAAGTCTTCCTATTCTTTCTTTTTTACCTTTACTTGCATTTAATACATAAGAACCTTTTTCTAGAGTTCCAGAATAAACTCTAAAGAATGTTAACTTACCAACAAATGGGTCAGTCATTATTTTAAATGCAAGAGCGGCAAATGGTTCTTCATCTGAAGATTTTCTTTCAGCTTCAGTTCCATCTGGTAAAACTCCTCTGATATGTGGAATATCTGTTGGAGCAGGCATAAAGTCTACTATATCATCTAGTAATTCTTGTACACCTTTGTTTTTATATGAACTTCCGCAAGTAACTGGAACTAGAGTGTTAGCAATAGTAGATTTTCTAATTGCAGCTCTAATTTCATCTTCAGTAAATTCTTCACCATTTAAGTATTTTTCCATAAGAGTATCATCAATTTCAGCTAAATGTTCAACAAGTTCAGTTCTGTACTTTTCAGCATCAGCTTTCATATCTTCTGGAATAGCTTCTGTTCTTACATCTTTTCCTAATTCATCGTAATGAACATAAGCTTGCATTTTTATTAAATCTACAATTCCTCTGAAGTTATCTTCTGCACCTATTGGAAGTGCGATAGGAATTGCATTAGCTTTTAATCTTTCTCTTAATTGACGTACACAAAGCATGAAATCTGCTCCTGTAACATCCATTTTATTTACATATACCATTCTAGGTACATTATATTTATCTGCTTGTCTCCAAACAGTTTCAGTTTGTGGTTGTACACCACCTTTTGCAGCTAAAACTGTAACAGCTCCATCAAGAACTCTAAGAGATCTTTGAACTTCAATTGTAAAATCAACGTGTCCTGGAGTATCAATTATGTTTATTCTATTGTTTTTCCAGAAACAAGTTGTTGCAGCTGAAGTAATTGTTATACCTCTTTCTTGTTCTTGAGCCATCCAGTCCATTGTAGCTTCACCATCATGAACTTCACCTATTTTATGAGTTTTACCTGTATAAAATAGTATTCTTTCAGTGGTTGTTGTTTTACCAGCATCTATGTGAGCCATGATACCGATATTTCTTGTCCTCTCAAGAGGATATTCTCTTCCAGCCATGAAAAATTAACCTCCTTTTTATTAATTATAATATATTGTATACTACCATCTGTAGTGTGCAAATGCTTTGTTTGCTTCTGCCATTTTGTGAGTGTCTTCTTTCTTTTTGAAAGCTTGACCTTGGCTATTAATAGCATCCATTATTTCTCCTGCTAGTTTTTCTTCCATGCTATGTTCATTTCTTTTTCTAGCATATTCAACTAACCA
>CANRLG010000015.1 GCA_947631415.1 uncultured Clostridia bacterium | reverse complement strand
ATTCGAACCCCCAACCGTTCGGTTCGTAGCCGAATACTCTATCCAGTTGAGCTACTGGTGCTAACATAAATATTATACAACAATCTTTGGTACTTTTCAAGATTAGCTATTATTTATTTCTTAGATATTTAAAAAAATCACTTAATATTTCTGAACATTCTCTACATTCAATATATGTACTAATATCATCTGGTACATCCTCTGTTTTTGCTCCATAATATACATTTGAAATTCTAGCCTGTTTAATTGCTCCCAAGCACATTTGACAAGGCTGTAGAGTAACATATAAGTCACAGCCATCTAATCTCCAATTATTAAGTTTTTTACAAGCTTTATTTATACAAATTATTTCTGCATGTGCTAAAGGATTTTGTGTTTTTTCACGCTTATTATACCCCCTAGAAATGATTTTTCCATCCTTAACTATAATACATCCAACTGGAACTTCATTTATTTTATATGCCTTTTTTGCTTCTTTAAGAGCTTCATTCATAAATTTATTCACAATATTCACCTCTCATATTATACAACACAATAGTATAAAAATAAATCTAAAATAATTAAATACCTTGCAATTAACATTTTAATGTACTGCAATTAATGTAATGGACCATCTTATGTAGTGTTACAATTGATGTGAAACAAAAATATAGAAAAAAAGTGATTCAAGTCGTATAATAAATTTACCAACAATTTATAGAAAGGACTTGAATCACTATGAATATTATAACACAAAAAGATAAAAGATATCTACCACATGAACTAAAAACTAGAGAAAATGCAGTAAAAACTTATAGAAATCACGGAGATATAAGCTATGTCTGTAGAAAATATAAGATATCAAGACAATCTTTATGGAGATGGAATAAAAGATATGATGGAACTTCTGAAAGTTTAATAGATAGATCACATAGACCAATTTCAACTCATCCTAATGCTCATACAGATGAGGAAATTAACTGGATAAAAAATATCTTAAGAAGAAATCCACATATAACTTTAAATGAAATTTGGTATAAGCTAAATCGCAAAAAAGAATATAAAAGAAATATTACTTCATTGTATAGAATATTAAGGAAATTAGGATATTACCAAAAGAGTACAATTAAAGGTACTAGTAAAAAGCATAATAAAAAATACAATACTCCTGAGAAAAAGTGCGCTAAATGGCAAATAGATGTTAAATATGTACCTAAATGCTGCAAAGGTAAAAACATTCCAAATGATATGAATTTTTATCAGTATACTTGTATAGATGAAGCTAGTAGAAAAAGATATTTATTCTGGTATATGGAACATACACCTGAGAATACTGTAGATTTTGTAAATAGATGTATAAATTTTTATGAATTTAAACCAAAAGAAATACAAACAGATAATGGAAATGAATTTACATACAATTCTCCTAAGATAAACAAAATACATCCAATGGATCAACTACTTGATAGTCTAAATATAACACATCATAAAATAAGACCTAGAACACCTGAACATAATGGTAAAGTAGAAAGAAGCCATAGAAATGACAATGAAAGATTTTATAGTTTTCTACAGTTTAACTCTTTTGAAGAATTATTAGAAAAAGGAAAAAAATATTTAAGAAGAAGTAATAATATTCCTATGAAAGTATTAAATTATCTTACACCTAATGAAGTATATAATAAATTAGAATTAGCAATATAAAAAAGAAACAAATTTATTCTATGACTTAGAATAAACTTGTTTCACATCATTGACAAACCTACAGCAATTAATGTAATGGACCATCTTACATCTTGAAAAAATATTAAAAAATGATATAATTTATATATGCTTCTGTAGCTCAGTGGATAGAGCAGCGACCTCCTAAGTCGTTGGTCGGACGTTCGATTCGTCTCAGGAGCACCAAAAAATCAGCACACATAAAATATTATGTGTGCTAATTTTTATTCTGAGTAGATGGTCTCCACTTCATTAGAGTATCCCCTACGTACTCTAATCTCATGTGGATAAATCCACATCAAGGTTTTCCAAGGGAAAACCTTGTCAGAAATCCCAGATTTTCTAGCTATTTCAGCTAGAAAATCAACTGGATGGTAGTCTACATGGACTACCACAGGATCGCATGGGAACTTTTTACCCTTTGCTCTCCTTTTCAATTCTTTAGCAAGAGTTTTTTCAAACTTTGCTAAATCTTCTTCTTTAGGTTTCATTTTAGCAGCAAGCAATGCTGCCATATAATGGCAACATCCAATTTCTGTGCCATTATCAAAGGATCCTATATTTATCCTTCTTATTTCTTCTGCCCACCAATGAGCTGCTATAATAAATTTTTTTTCAATTTTCATTTTTTTTCTCCTTTTCTTTTTTAAAATTATTTTTTAAGCAAAAAATTATTAACTATACTATATATTATACCATAAGTTTACATAATTATCAATATTTGATTTGTATATCAAAAAAGTACCCTATTATTAGAGTACTTCTTATTACTTAGATTTTTATTTTTTAGATTTTTTGTAGATAAATATTAATTATGTGCTTCGGAATAAACTATATCTTCTTTACCATGATTACCGAATTCTAGCTCTTACTTCATTTGGATAAATCCACATTTTTGATTTCCATGGAAACACCTCCATAGGTATTCCTGTTTCTAATGCAACTTTTGATAATAAAGCATCAGGTTTATAGTCTACAGAAACTATTAAAAAACCAAATTCTTGAAATTTTTCCTTAAGTTCTTCAGCAAGACAATTTTCAAAATATACTAAATTTTTTTCAGGAACCTCTATAGTTTTAACAATTGGTTCAAAAAAAAGGACTGATATTCTTATTCCTTCTGCATTTTTCGCCCACCAATGAGCTGCTTTCCTAAACATTTCATCTTCATTAACACTAACTCTCATACCTTTTTCTCCTTTTTCAAAATTTTTCTAAAGTAAATATGATATCTACAGCAAATATTATATCATAATTTTACATAATTTTCAATGTTTTATTTATTAAAAAAGTACCCTAATACTAGAGTACTTTTCTATTACTTAGACTTAACCTTTTTGTTTCCAAGTTTATATTTTACATTTTCTTCTTTTCTCTTAATATTGTCTTTTGCAACAGTCATTAAAAGTTTAATTCTATTTATTTGATTTGTTTGACTAGCGCCTGGGTCATAATCTATAGGTGAAATATTAGCATCAGGAAATTTCTTTCTAATTGTCTTAATAACACCCTTTCCTACAACATGATTTGGTAGACAAGCAAATGGTTGAACACATACAATATTTGGTACATCATTTTCTATATATTCAATCATTTCAGCTGTTAAAAACCAACCTTCTCCTGTTTGATTTCCAATAGACAAAATTTCATTTACTTTATCTTCTAGCTCCCAAATACTTGCAGGAAGTAGATATCCTTTTTTAGAATTTTTAAGAGCTTTAACTTCATCTTTTTCAAAAGAATCAAATAATTTTATAGCCATTTTTGAAATATCTGCCATCAACTTACTAGACTTTAGTAATTTATTTGTTGTAACTGCATGAGTTCCCATATATTTTACAAATCCCATAAAATCTGGCATAACAACTTCGGCACCTTCATTTTCTAAAACATCTATAACATAATTATTACCATAAGGATGATATTTAATTAAGATTTCTCCAACAACACCAACTTTTGGTTTTTTAACTTTTTTATCTATTTGAATTTTTTCAAAGTCTTCAACCATATCGTAAATGCCTTGTTTAAATTGTTTTAGATTTCCATTTGTTATTATATCTTTACTTCTTTCATTCCATTTTTCATATAACTTTTGACTTGCACCTTTTTTTACTTCATAAGCTCTATTTTTTAGTAGTAATTTTTGAAGTAAATCTCCATAAACAACAGCTTTAATTAATCTAACAGCCAAACTTGCAGTTATTTTAAAGCCAGATGCTTTTTCCATGCCTTTAACATTAAATGAGATAATAGGGATATTTGAATATCCTGCATCTTTTAATGCTTTTCTAATAAATCCTATATAATTTGTTGCTCTACATCCACCACCAGTTTGAGACATGATTAAAGCTGTTTTATCTAAATCATATTTACCAGACTCAAGAGCCTCAATCATTTGTCCAGTTGTAATAATAGACGGATAACAAGCATCATTATTTACGTACTTAAGTCCTGTTTCTATTGTTTTTTCTGTACATTCTTTAAGTACCTTAAGTTTATATCCTTCTGCTTTTAAAGCTGCCTCTAAAAGTTCAAAATGTATTGGTGACATTTGAGGGCAAAGAATTGTGTACCCAGCTTCTTTCATATCCTTAGTAAATTTAACTTTTTCTACTTCATAGCTACCAATATCCTTTGGAATATTTTCTCCTGTAATTCCTTTTTCCTTTTTTAATTGCATACGTTTATTCATACTAGCAAGTAAAGACCTTACACGTATTCTAACTGCACCTAAATTATTAATCTCATCTATTTTAATTAAAGTATACATATTATCGTAACTTGTTAAAATTTCTTCTACTTCATCTGTAGTTACTGCATCAACACCACAGCCAAAAGAATTAAGTTGTATCATTTCTAGAAAATCATGTTTTCCAACATACTCTGCTGCAGCATATAATCTTGAATGATATACCCACTGGTCTACTACTCTAATTGGACGTCTTACCTCTGCTTTATCTGATACACTATCTTCAGATAAAACACAAAGTCCAAGACTAGTTATTAATGTATCTATTCCGTGATTTATTTCAGGGTCAACATGATATGGTCTACCTGCAAGAACAATACCACGAAGATTATTTTCTTTAATATAATCTACAATTTCTTGACCTTTCTTATGTACATCATCTCTATATTTTTGATATTCTTCTTCTGCTTTTGTAGCTGCTTTTAAAACTTCACTCTTTCTAAAATTATATTCTTTAAAACATTCAGATTCCATTACTACTTCTGTAAGCTTTTTCGCATCAAAAGGTAAAAATGGATTAATATATTTTATGTCTTTAAGTTCTTCAACATTATTTTTTATAACCTCAGAATAAGAAGCAACGATTGGGCAATTATATGAGTTATCTGCACCTTCAAACTCTTTTCTTGAATTAGAAACACATGGATAGAATATAGTTTTTATTCCTTGGTCTATTAAACTCATAATATGTCCATGTGCAAGTTTTGCAGGATAACATACAGATTCTGATGGCATTGATTCCATTCCTTTTTCATAAGTCTTTCTATTACTTTTCTCTGAGATAATTACTCTAAATCCCAAATTTGTTAAGAAAGTAAACCAAAAAGGATAATCTTCATACATATTAAGAACTCTAGGAATACCAATAGTACCACGAGTTGCTTTTTCCTCACTTAAAGGCTCATAACTAAATAACCTTTCGTTCTTATATTTATACATATTTGGAAGGTCAACATTAGAAGTTACATTTCCAGAACCTTTTTCACATCTATTACCAGAAACAAATATTTTCTTTCCATCACCAAATTTATTTATTGTTAAACGACAATTATTTTCACACTTTCCACATCTTGCATGCGTAATTTTTATATCTAAGTTATCTATTTCATCTGTTTTTAGCATTGTAGATGTGTAATAATCATCTTCATTTGCAATAAATTGTTCTTTTGCAAGTAAAGCAACACCATACGCTCCCATAAGTCCAGCAATATCTGGTCTAATTACTTCTCTACCTGTAACTTTTTCAAAAGCACGAAGTACAGCATCATTATAGAAAGTACCACCTTGAACAACAATATTTTTTCCAAGTTTTCTAACATCACGTATCTTCATAACTTTTTGTATAGCATTTTTTACAACAGAATATGACAAGCCACTTGAAATATCTCCTACAGTTGCTCCTTCTTTTTGAGCTTGTTTAATTCTTGAATTCATAAATACAGTACATCTAGAACCCAAGTCTACTGGCGCTTTAGATTTGATAGCCTCATCTACAAACTCTTGAATTGTTACTCCAAGACTATTTGCAAAAGTTTCTATAAATGAACCACAACCAGAAGAACAAGCTTCATTAAGCATAATATTATCTATAGCATCATTTTTTAATTTAATGTATTTCATATCTTGTCCACCGATATCAATGATACTATTTACTTTAGGCATAAACTCTTTTGCAGCAGTATAGTGTGCAATAGTTTCTATCTCACTCAAATCTATATTTAAAGCTGTTTGTATTAGTTTTTCACCATATCCTGTTACTCCAACATATCTAAGTTTTGCACTTTCTGGAAGTTCTAAGTAAAACTTTTTAACCATAGAAATTACACTTGTTAATGGATTTCCACCATTACTTCCATAAAGAGAATATAACAAAGTTCCATCTTTATCTATTGCAACTAGTTTAGTTGTTGTAGAACCTGCATCAATACCTACAAATACATCTGAAACAGCATCTTTTAGCTCACCTTTTTTTACTTTATCTTTTTCATGACGCAACTTAAATTCGTTATAATCATCTTCATCTATAAATAGTGGTTCTAAAGGTTTTGTTTCATAATATGTTGCACCTTTTAAATCTTCTATTTTTTCTTTAAGTTGTTTTGTAGTTATTTCTACAGAATCTAAAGAAACAAGAGCTGCACCTTTTGCAACAAGTAGATGTGCTTCTTGAGGTACTATTATCTCATCATCTTTTAATTTTAAAGTTTCAATAAATCTTTGTCTAAGTTCAGAAAGATAATTTAATGGACCACCAAGAAATGCAACTTTTCCCTTTATTGGTCTACCACAAGCAAGTCCAGATATTGTTTGGTTAACAACAGCCTGGAATATAGATGTAGCAATATCTTCTTTTCTTGCACCTTCGTTTATTAATGGTTGAATATCTGTTTTTGCAAATACTCCACAACGAGATGCTATAGGATAAATAATTTCATGTTTTTTAGATAATTCATTTAACCCATTTGTATCTGTATTTAAAAGTGCTGCCATTTGGTCGAGAAAAGCTCCTGTACCTCCTGCACAAGTTCCGTTCATTCTTTGTTCAATAAATTTATCAAAATAAATAATTTTAGCATCTTCTCCACCAAGCTCAATTACCACATCAGTTTGAGGAATATATTTCTCAACAGCCCTTTTACAAGAAATAACCTCTTGTATAAAAGGTATATTTAATATTTTAGATATTTCCAATGCTCCTGAACCTGTTAAAGCCATTGTATAAGTTGAGTTTGGAAAGTCTTTAACAAGTTTTTCTAGAACCATACAAATAGTATTTTTTGTATCTGAATGATGTCTAGTATAATTTGTATAAACATTTTCCAATTTGTTATTCATTACTACAATTTTTACAGTAGTTGAACCTACATCTAGTCCAACATGTAATTTATTTTTCATTTAATCTCACCTCAAAAATACTATTTTTGACAATATATATTATATAATAATTTCCCAAAAAGTCAATGAACATAAGTCTTACAAAGGTACATAATTACTTTAAAAATGGCTTTTTTTATTGTTTTACATTCAATACCGTGATATAATTCAAAAAAATATTATTTTAATTAAATAAAACTTTATTTAAGGAGGTAGATTAAGATGGAGAAAACTGAAAATTTTCTTAGATTTTATTTACTTGCTACTAGTCTTAAACATAAAATACGACAAGGTTATATTTACTGGAATGTAGAAAGTGATAGGCGAGAAAGTGTTGCAGAACACGTATACGATACTTGCATATTAGCAATTTCGATATATTCAGAATTTGAAGTCAACATTAATCTAAATAAAGTGTTAAAAATGTTGATAATACACGAACTTGAAGAAATAATAATTGGAGATATAACTCCATTTGATGGAATTACTTTAGAAGAAAAAAATGAAATAGGAAGAAAAGCTGTTATCTCTATTTTAGGAGATATACAAGATAAAGAAGAATATCTATCTCTTACTGATGAATTTAATGCTATCAAAACTCCTGAAGCTATATTTGCATATTTATGTGATAAGCTAGATTTTGATATCCAAATGAAACTCTATGATGACTCTGGATTAATTAGAATTGATAAGAATTCTGACAGTCCTGTGTATAAAAATGAGGATATAAAAAAGATGATTGACAAAGGAATTACAAAAGCATCAGATATATTTTATCTTTTTGATAAATCTAGGTATGAGAAAAGTGAGCTATTTAGTGAAATACTTGATTATATTCAAACAATAAACCTTAAAGAATTACTAGACAACTACTTAAATAGCATATAATATAAGTGTATATTATATTTTTTATTGTCAAAAATATAAAAAAATGGTATAATCACATCCACAACTAATTAATACTCTAGGAAAAAATTAATATTAAGGAGGTACAAGATTATGATTAAGTTAAAGATATGGGGCACAATTGGCCCAAAAACATCTTACGTAGTAGAACAAGCTATATCAGAACTTAAAGATGAAAATGAACCAATCATAGTATTAATTAACTCTTTAGGTCGGACTACTTCCAGATACTGTAGCCATTGTTAATTTACTAAAATCTGTAAATAACCCTATAATAACTGTAGCGTTAGGAGCTTGTATAAGTGCTGCTGCTATGATTTTCTCATGTGGGCAACATAGATATATAGGTGAAGATATTTCATATATGATTCACCAACCATATACGCCTGGTGGAGTGAAGAACTTAAATTACTCTAAAATAATTGATTCTACCGCACTATATAAGAGAGACCTTGATATTTATTTAAAGTATATTACTTCTAACGGAGCAACAATTCCAGTTGAAAAATTAAATATCGTAACCAAAGAGGGAAAAGACTTATATTTAACTGCAAACGAATGTAAAAAATATAATATTGCTACTCATAAATTCAAATCATGGGATGATTTATATAAAAAAGAAAAGATAAATGTAGACAAAATTTATTTATATGACTCATTAGATGAGAGTGATGAAGTAGTAGATGAAGAAGGAGAATAATTCTCCTTCAATTTTTTTTAAAATATTCTTGAATTCCTCTATAAATTCCCCATGCAATTTTATTTTGATAATCTTCTGTTTGCAATAGTTTTGCTTCTGTTTCGTTAGATAAGAAACCACATTCAACAGTAACAGTTGGCTTATCTACATTATCCATTAGATATATTCCTTTTAGCACTAAAGGTACTCTATTATTCTCTTTCGAAATAGTAATATTCAAATTATCTTGTATAAAATTTGCAAGTAATTTACTTTCTTCACTTTTTTCTTGGTAAAAAGTCTGCCATCCATCATATTTACTATCTTCAAATTTATTTAAGTGTATAGATACACAAATTTCAATGTCTTCATTATTTGCAATATTTGCCCTATTATGTATATCGCTTACTTTTTTCTCTTTGATTGTTGAGGCAGAGTTTGAATATATACCATTTTCATCACTACGAGTTAAATATACAATTCCTCCACTTTGTTCAATTAACTTTTGCAAAATTAAAGTAATCTTTAAATTAATAGCTTCTTCTGTTGTGCCATACAGTCCTTCGGCACCACTATCTGGCTGACCATGTCCTGCATCAATTAAAACAACGTGAGAAGTTAACGGTGTAGCACTAACACTAACTACATTTTGTTTTTTTCTATTAAAATTAGCTCTATATACAATAATTCCAAATATAATAATTATACTAAGTAATATAACGCTATTGATTATTCTTTTCTTCATAATACATTATATTGTATATATTATTAAAATATGAAAATGAGGATAAAAATTACCCTCATTAATTAAATATTACACTCTTTCAAGACTTGAAAGAACCCAATTAAATTCACCTGTTGTTATAATACTTCCACAATATTCACATTGTCCAGATGAAGTAATTTTAGTTGGTGCACCACAATTTGGACAATTTGTTGTATTTACTGTACTTTCTCCAATTTTTGTTTTTACACCTTTTTTCCTAACAAATACTAATTTATAACTATTAAAATGATATTCACTAGAATTTCCTTTAATAATATTTCTTGTTTCTTCATCAATAATGTAATCTATCATTTTTGAGTTAAGTATCACTGATAGTATATCTTGGTCTTCTGTTTGTTCAAATTTAAGTAATTTTACTGAATTTACTGAAACACCTTGTAAAACATTAATTTGCTTATTCTGAATATATCTTTGTAATTGTGTAGAATGTTGTTCAAATAGTTGATTTGTTTCAAAGTATCTAATTGCAGACCAATCTCTATCTGACCATGCATATTGTAGTTTAATGAATAAATCTCTACACCAAGACTTAAATTCTTCTAGATTGAAGTTTTCATCTATTGCTATTATTTTTTGTGTAATTTCTTCTTCATTAACAAGTGGTGTAACCGTAGTATTTACAACTCTAGTAGTATTAGCATTTCTTAAATTATTTGAATTTACTGTTCTATTTAAATCCATTAATACATGTTTACCTAAGAAAACAAATGAAAAAGTCATAAATCCTAAAACCAAAACTATAATAAAGATAGCTTCAGCTGGAGTAGCTGGACTACCAGAGCTACTTGAACTTCCATAACTATAACTGTAATCATCATCGTCGTCATCATAATCATAATCGTAATCTGAACTATCCCACGAATCATAAGTTTCAAAATCGCCTACATCTGCATTAACATATAATTTAATGCCAACTAAACTCAGGAACAAAATTAAAAATACACCTATTATTTTTTTCTTCATATATCTTCTCTCCTTTTAAATTATTTTAACACAAAATTAAAAATAAATATATTCAATAATAAAATTAATAAGAAAAAACCTTTAAATGTATTCTCTACACTTAAAGGTATATTTTTTACTCATTTACTATCTTATCATCTTTAATTATTAAATGCTTAATATTATCTACGTCTATTTTTTCTTTAAGAAACTCAGGTTTAACACAACTAATATTATCCACATCTATCCATTTAAAAGATAATCTTGTTATTTTATCTCCTTCATCTTCATTTTTATTAAAATCTTTTATAGGTATATTATCTGATTTCAATAAATAATACATTCCTAACTCATGACAATCAAAAGTACCACTTTTAAAAAAGTTTTCTGTTACAAACAATAATTTTTCTACTTGAACATCAAAACCAGTTTCTTCTTTAAATTCTCGTATGATAGCATCATTAGAGTTTTCAAGAAGTTCAACGTGTCCACCTGGCAAGCAGTAGAAAGAATTATCATTAATCTTAACTACTAGTAATTTATTATCTTTTATTAATAAGCCAGAAACCCTATACTTAAATTTCACATTATTATTTTTTATTTCAATGTCTTTCATTTTTTTCCTTATATTAAACTAGTATTAATATATCTTGCTTGTTGCATATTTATACTAACTGGTTGTTTTAATGCTTTTATTACGTTATCCCTTATATCTCCATCTCTGTAGTCTATGTCTTGTTCTCCAGATTGTATACATTGTTTTAAACCACCACAACTAGTTACTCTCAAATGCATTTTTTTACAAACATCACATTCTCTAATTCTGCAATGTGAATGGAAAAATGTTACAGCAGTAAATCCATCCTCATCAATTCCATGCCATTCTCTAAATTTTTCATCAAACATAGGTCTTAAATTAAAATCTCTATATATTCTATCTTTCATAACAAGATATTCTGGATGAGGTGCTAATGCAACTTCACTATCTACTTCTTCTAATATTTTAATTCTTATTTTATGTTCTTTGCACCAATTAACTAAATTGTATAAATTTTCATAATCTCCATTAAATACTGTTGAAATAGTAACATTTACTCCACTTTCTTTTACTCTCAAAACATTAGCTAATGCTTGCTTTGAGCTAATTCCTACTGGAGATTGTTTAGATATTTCTCCATCAAAATAGTCTATTCCAACTACAACTCTATAAATCCATCCTTTTTCTATCATATACATTAATTTGTCAATTTCAATTATATTAGTATTAATACCTACTTTTAAATGATATTTTTCAGAAAGCATTTGACAAATATCATATATTTCTTTATGTATTAAAGGTTCTCCTCCTGTAATTCTAACTTGTTCTAATCCCAAGTCATAAGAACTTTTTATTAGGTTCTCTATATCATCCTTAGATAACTGACTAATAACCTTGTTTCCTTCATTATGGCAATATACACATTTCATATTGCATCCTGAAGTAATAGAGATTCTAAATTCATTTTTTGGTAACTGTAACATTTTAAATTCTTTCCTCACTTTCATTAATATTAATATCTTTTTTTACCTAAATCTATTCTTACATCATCAAAATTAATATCATATTTTCTAATTGAATAATTAAGCAATTCATTAATTCTTGCAATTTTTTCTTCTTTAGAAATACCATATTCAATTGCTCTAAAATATAAATCTATAAATTTTTGCTCGGGAATTCTCTTATGTTGAACCTCTCTTAATCTTTCATTTGTATATAACTTACATACTTTTGTTTGTGGTAAATTAGATAATCCATTTAATCTATGATAAAAAAGTCTTATTCTTTCTACTGTAATAAAGAAATAGTTTTCAAAATATGGGTCATTTTGTATTCTTAATTCTTCACATGCATCTACAGCTCTTTTAACTGATAGAATTTGATACAAAGCCTCATGTTTTGTATATGTTGGTAATGGTCTTGAATATTTTTCCTTAACATAGTCAACTAAATCTTGTACTTTTCCATTTCTATCAAAAATAATTTCACCATATCCTATTATTGATAATAATGAGTCTTCACATTTCATATAATCTGAATTTGCTCTTTCGTATACTTTAGATATTGTCCTTTCAAAATATTCTACTGTAATTCCTTTTACTTTTTTGTATCCTTTTACTTGGTTAATATCTGAGTCATCATCAAAAAGTATCATTAAATCAATATCTGAAAACTCATTGTTTGTTCCAGTATGGTAACTTCCATAGAAGACTATTCCTTCTACTTCATCATTTTTCAAATAATTCATATCATCTATGAATTTATTTAAAGACTCTCTATAATCCATTTCTAAAACACCTCAAAAGTATAAAAAAAATCCAATGAAAAACATTTTCATTTTCCATTGGATTGAATTATATCATACTTTTACATTATTTTCAACTATTTTTAGTAAATTTATTTACATAACCGTATTCCATAACTATGTAACATTTGTATTATATTTCAATTTTTATAAACTTTTTTTCAAATGTCATATTTTTTGTTTCAGCATTTTTTATATCTTCAGGAGCATCTTCTACTTTACCTTTGTATACTAATTCTCCCTCTTTATATACTTCAATATTAAATAAACGAATTTCTTTTACCCACATAATTCTACCCCTAAAATTTAACTATATCTTCTACTGCATTACCAAGAGATTTCTGAATATCTGCGAGTATTCTATTTATTTTCATTTCAAGTTCAAGTAGTTTTCTTGAGTTATCATCTTGAATTACAATAGAATATAAATTTTGCATTTCTTCTTGTACTTGTTTAGTAATTTCTCTGCCGTTTATATATTCTATTTGAACCTCGCTTTGTTTATCTTTAAATTTTTTTAAAGTATTATATGCTTTTTCATCTTTCTTAATTTCTTCTTTTAGTTTCATATAACTTGTATACTCCTCAGTATTTTTAAAGGCAGAAACAAGATTATTTATATTATCATAAAAATTCATAGTAATCATCCTTCCTATGAGGTATTATACTACAAATTATATTATTTTTAAACTTCAAGATTAAATTTCACGTAAATTCTCATATATATCTACTTTAGCTTTTGAAATTTTTTCCCCTCTTTTAGCTATAATATCTGTTACATTTTGAATAATTTCATTTTCGTTTAGACATTCATTATCAAATTTTACTTTATTCTTCATTTCTTTTAACTGATTTGCAATTTCTTTAATTTCTTCAGTATTTAATAAATCATACGCATTATACCATGCAGCACATAGTCCTTTGAATTTTTCAACTTTATTTAGACTTCTTGATACACCATTTTTAACTTTATTTTTAAATTCTGCACTAAGAACATAGCTTTTAATTCTATTTACAAAATCATCTATAAAGTTAGAAAATATATTTCCTGCTTTTTTTACTGATGTAACCATTTCTAGTCCTAAATTAATAAAATGAGGTAATCCCCCTTCAAATGCTTTATCTGTAACTGTATTAATATCTGTCTTATTATATTCTTTGTTATTAATTTCTTCGCCATCTTTTATAGCACCATTAATAGCATTTTTCATTATCTTCTTAAAATCATTATTTATAAATGTATTTTTCACATCCAAAAGCATTTCTTTAATATGGTCGCTAACAGACATAGATTTTATACTATAATTAGCTCCTTTATCTAATATTCCCATAAGAACATTACTTATTTCTTCTTTATTTAATTCTATTTCTTCATTTAAAATAACATTATCATTAGTCATACTAGTTCCTCCTTTAATACTAATTTCTTAACTAATTTTTGAAATTTGTTATATTTTATAATCCCAATTTCAGTTAATATTTTCCTCATATTAATCTTTATTTTTCCATTTAACACATTATTTAATATATTATTATGCTTATGTATATTTTCACATATAGTAAATTCCATATCTTTTTTAATATACTTTAAAATATCTTTATCTTTTCTATAGTTATTTACAACTACAATAGAATTTACCATTATTTTCCTATTTAAGTTTTTTAAAAGACAAACAGTAGGCTCTATCATGTATATAATATTTGCATTTAAAATTAAGGCTATTTTATACATTCTATCTATTAGATATGCTGACGTATCAACAATAATATAATCATAATAGCCTTTAAGCATTTGAAATATTTGTAGTGTAATTTCATCATTTGGTATTCCAATGCTTTTTTGATTTAGTAAATATTT
Organism: uncultured Clostridia bacterium; assembly: GCA_947631415.1. Taxonomy (GTDB): domain Bacteria; phylum Bacillota; class Clostridia; order TANB77; family CAG-465; genus CAG-465. The sequence continues at coordinate 15,571 of CANRLG010000015.1, read as the reverse complement.
TATATTTTGACAGCTACTGTCTGCCGTTTCATAATTTGTTATTTCTTTCACATTAAAATTAATTACATCTTTAATATAATCTACAAGTGAATAATTTTTATTACTCTTAACATACAAATCTAATGTTGGTTTTAAAAAATCCATATCTATAACCAGTACTTTTTTATTACTACTTTTTGCTATGTTATATGCAAGTACTTTAGAAAATACAGTTTTTCCAACACCATTATCCCCAAGAATAAATATTATCTTTTCTTTTATATTATCTTTTAACTTTGAATTTTCAATTCTTTTAGGTGTTTCTATAGCTTGTGTTAATTCTTTTAATTTAAAGTTTTTTCCTTCAATAATATTAAATATTTCTCTTGAATATAATTCTTCTTTAAGCTTTTTATTTATTTTTTTGACTATAATTACTATATTTGTTCTACTATTTTTTATCCTTATTTCATCTAATAGTTCAAATATATCACTTGTTCCTCTCAAGTCTTCTCTTAATACAACAATAGCTTCACTTTTATCTATTATTTTATCTAGTATCAATTCTTTACTATTTACAATAAATAGTTCATATTTTCCTATATATATTTGAGTTAATGCATCTTCAACTTTTTTATTATTAATTGCTAAAATCATCTTCATTTAAGATTATCCTTTCAAAGTTATTTGCGTGTATTTGAATATGTACATTATTTTTATTTATTACAAGAAAAGCTTCACCTTTTTTTAAAGCACTAAGCACTTCATTTTCTACCTTTATTACCTTATTTAATACTTGGCTATCTTCAAATTCTGTTTTAAATATAACTTTAAAACTTGAGTTATTTATTATACTATTTGCATAATATCCCTCTTTATATCTAAAAAAATCTGTAATATCCTGTGTTACACAAATAATTGAAGCTCTCCTTTTCCTAATACTTTTATACATATCACAAACGATATCTAGTATTTTTTCAAATCTTATGTACTTAAATAATTCATCTATATATATTATTATCTCTTTTTCTAAAGTTAATTGCCTTTTAATGTATTCTAATATTTGTTCAATCATAGTCTCATTTTCTCTAAAAGGTGTCAAATTTAAAACAAATAGTTTTGAATTAGAATTATATTTATTTTGAAGTAAAAATGGTTTTAAAGTCGAATTTAGGCTTTCAGATAATTTCTTTTTTAATGTTTTATATTTAGTTTTAGAAATATAGTCATTGATAGTTGGAAATTTATCTTCATCTATAATCTCATCATATATTGAAAGAGCGTTTTCATCCTGTTTTTTCATTACCGAATTAATATCTGATGTTATACCAAACGATTTATATAATTGTTCTATTTCTTTAAATAATGATTCTTTATCTATTTTTATCTCTAATACTCTGTATAAAAAATCTATTATTCTATTTATTTTTGCAGTTAAATAGTCTTCTTCTAATAAATCATTTGGGGTTATTTGGAATATATTAAATCCAGTATCTTTAAACACGTTTACTCCTTGAAGATTAGAACATAACTTGCTATATTCATCTTCTATATCTAATACTATTTGCACTCTATCTTTAAAATAATTTCTTAAAATACATAGTTTAATAAAATACGATTTACCACTTCCACTAGAACCTAATACACACATATTGCTATTTTCATATTTATTTGAAAAAATATTAATCATACACATTCTCTTGTTTATCTTGGTATTACCTAAAGGTATACCCTCAACATCTACGATACTATCTGTAAAAAATGGAAAAATATTACTAACGGATTTAGTTGTTAAGATTAAATTATTTTGAAAAAAATCATTTTTAATATTTAAAGGTAAATTTGAAAGATAAAACTCTAAGTGTCTGAAATTAGTTACATTGACACCTATACCTTTTGAATAAAGTTTTGCACGATAACTAGAGAATAAATTTTTTATCTTAGAATAATCGCTTGAATAAAAAGAAATAACTATGTTTATACTATATACTTCTTCATTATCTATTTGTATTTTTCTTCTTAATTCTTCTATTTGTGTAGATGATTTAGTAATTACATCTATGTTTCTTTGAGTTTTCTTTATTGTAGATAGCTCACTTTGATTTACTGCAAGAGTATATGTTAATTTAGATAAAAGATTTAGAGGATTTAGTTTATTTAGAAATATAGAAAGGTCATATTCAATAGTCTTGTCTATGTCTTTTATTATATCTAGAAAATATATATATTCTGGAAGTGAAATAACATTAAAAGAAAAGATATATTTATTATCTACCTGTATATATTTATAACTAGTGTTATCTATTACACTTGGAAAGAAATCTATATTACCACCTCTTTGTTTATACTTTCAAATAAAATTCTTTTTAAACACATTTTATTTTTTACTCTTTTAACAATACAACCTATGTTTTCTAATTTATATATTACTGAGTCTAACTCACTAATATCTATACTATCTTCCCTATTAAAAGACACAATTATATAATACCTAGTTTTATATACACTTTCTTCTTTTAATTGTTCTTCAATACTTACTAGATATTTTTCTACAAGTTCTTTATACGATTTATCTCCATCAGTATCAATAGAATTTTGTATTGTTTTAATATAATTTTCTATGTTTATCTTTTTATTTGAAATATATATTTGAAAGTTAAAATTAAGTTCGTGAAGAAATTCACTATATAGATTTAAAATATTAGATTGAGTTTCTATAGAAAAATTTAAAAATGTAATTGGTTCAATTTCATAGACATATACTTTTTTAATATTTTCATTATCTTTTAAAAGAATATACTTATCTGTAATGTCCATAAAATTAAAAATCTTGTTTATATTATCATACCTAATTACTCATCCCTCCTTTTTACAGTGTAGAGTTTTACTACTTTTTAACAACGTTGTCAATAGAAAATGATAAACTTTTCATCGCAAGTTTTGACAATAGTAACAAAAGTATATATTGCGACATATAATGAAATTAAAAGGAGTGATTTTATGGGAGATAACTTAAATAAACAAATACTTTCGACACTTGGTTCTTTAGATAAAAATAAGATAGAGCAAATATCTAAAATGGTGCAAAATATGTCTAGTGAAGATTTGAATAATATTGCCAAAATGTTAGGTGTAAATAAGAAAAATAATGGATGACAGCACAAGTGATGCCTTAAACAATCTAATATCTAGTATAAAAGAAAAAATGAACGAGAGTAACACAAATATATCTGAAACATTAAATGAAGAAAAAAAGGATAATAACGATAATTCAAACACTAATACTAATGTAAATAATAGCAACTCTTTTGACCCAGATATGCTTCTTAAAATACAAAAAATTATGGGGGCTATGAATGGCAACAATGATAAAAAGAACTTGTTACTCTCACTTAAACCATTTCTTAGAAAAACTAGACAAGACAAAATAAATGAATATATTAATATTTTAAATATTATTTCTGCACTAGACTCATTTAAAAAAGGTAGGGATTAGTATGTTTCCAAATTATTATCCATTTTATTCATATCCAAATAATAGTTATTATAATACATATAACTCATATACAAAACCAAATACTACTTCTAATGTTCAAAAAGATAATGTAGAAGAAATAAAAGAAGGGGCAGATAATGAAAAAAAAGATATTGTAAATGATACAATACCTTTTGAAAACTATTATAATTCAAATCATGAAACTAAAGCTCAAAATAACAATAATACTAATTCAAGATTTTTTAATTTTAATAAACAAGAAATATCTATTGGCAATATAACTTTGCAAACAGATGACCTACTAATAATGGGCATAATAATCCTACTTTTTATTGAATCTGAAGACAATATGCTATTAATAATTGTACTTGGTCTATTGCTTCTAAATATAAATTTAGGTGATATCCTTAATTTCTTCTAAATAATACTTAACTAACATTTCATCAATCTCTTTGCTAGTTTTAAGTATTTGTTCGTAAGGACAACCTCTCTCAATTTCATTATTCAACTTATTTTTTAATATTTCGATTTTTTCTACCTTCATATAGACACCTCTTTTTTTCATATATATCACTTAAGTAGTTATCCGTCAACGTATTTGACAATACTCGACAAACATTCCCACCTTTTTGCATTAACTATTCTATGTATATTAATACTAAACTTGAAATTATAGACTTTATTTTTACTATTTTGATATTATTTTTGAGGTTACTCTATATTTTTCATCTAAATTATTTAAAAATTCTTTTATATCTTCTGATGTTACATTGTTATATACTTCAACATCATAATATGTGTTTACACCATTAATTATTGAATCTATAACTCTCCTATAACTTGTTCCAAGACTATCTGAACTTAAAATATTTTCTCCTATTTTCTTCCTTTTTATTGTTTCAAATAATTCTTCATCTATTGGTTCAAATTTTATTTTATCTACATACTCTAATATATCTTTTTCTAATTCATCTATATTAGTAGAAGTTGCACTCATTACTAAATGTGAGAAAGTTTCACTTCCTTCATATATAAAATCTATTGTATCATTTATATATCCTTTTTTGTATTCAATATCATAAAAATCTGATAACCTTGAAAAGTACATATCTGATATTATATCTGCAATACATTCGTTTTTAATTATGTCTTTACCACTACATAAATCTAATTTATATCCAATACATAATCCAGGCATATAAATATCCATTTTTTGAACAATCTCTTTTTTGGCAATTTCTCGTGGTTCTTCTTCTGAGAACTTTTCTATTTTTGAATTGCTCTTCACTTCATACTTATTAATACTATCCTCAATTAAATCTATAGTTTTTTCTATATCTACATCTCCAACAACTACTAAAAACATATTTTGTGGACTATAGAAAGTGTTATAACAAGTATATAGCATATCTGCTGTTATATGTGATATTGATTCTATTGTACCAGCTATATCTATTCTAACAGGATTTTTTTGATACATAGCTCGTAATGCATTAAAATATACCATAAAGTTTTGGTCATCATCATACATGCTAATTTCTTGCCCAATTATTCCTTGTTCTTTTTCTACATTTTCAGGAGTAAAATATGGTTCTTTTATTAGTTTTACTAACATTTGAATTGATTCATCAAATTTTTCTACAGTTTCAAAGTAAAAAACAGTTTGGTCAAATGAAGTATATGCATTAGATGAAACACCCATTTTAGAAAATAAATCTAAAGCATTTGCTCCCTCTTTTTCAAATAACTTATGCTCAAGAAAATGTGCTATTCCATCTGGTACTTTTACCCTCTTATTAGTGGTTATATCTATAAAATCATTTGTAACTGACCCATACTTTGTTCCAAATAACCCTATTTTTTTAGAAAATCCTTTTTTCTTACAAATATATATCTCTAAACCATTAGATAAAGTTGTACTAAAAGTAGTTTCTCCTAATTCTTCTGAATATGAAGCACCCATTTTATGCATTCTCTCCACCTCCTAGCAATAATACTTTTTCTAAAGTTATCATATTAGCAACACGAATTACATCTTCAATAGTAACATTTCTAATTTTTTCTTTTAATTCTTCAATAGATGAGTTTGAATTTTTTTGTGCAATAAGATTTGTAAATATTAGTTTAACAACTCCAAATTTTAAATCATTCATTTCGCTAAAATCTGCAAGTATACTGTCTTTTGCAGTAGTAAATTCAATTTGTGAAATATTACCTTTCTTCATATCCTCAACTTGCTCATTTATTGTATTTACAGCTTTTTCATAATTATCATTATTAATTCCAGCAAATACAATTAAAAGATTTTTTAACCTATAATACTTAGACCTTACAGTATAACAAAGTGAATTTTTCTCTCTAACATTTTGGAATAATTTAGATGATGGTGTTGTTCCAAGTATTGCATTATACACTGTTAAAGCATAGAAATCTTGACTAGTTGCACCATTTATTCTATAACCTAAAGATACAACACTTTGTGAAGTTTCAACATATTCTTTTATTTCTTCATATTTTCTTTCACAATTACTCTTAACATTTGGACTTAATGAAGTAATAGAAGTATTTATTGTATACTTAGATAATTTTTGCATAATAATTTTATCTATATCTTCATAGCCTTTTAGATTTCCTGATACAAGCACAGTAACAGGGCAATTTAGCAATTTAGTATATGCACTTTTTAATTGTTCTTTATCTATTTTTTCAACAGTTTCCACATCTCCATGTAGGAAATTGCCAAATGGTTCTCCAACACATAAAAGTTCTTCCATTCTTTGCACACCGTATCTTAACTTTTCATCTTTTCTTTCTTTTATGCGTTCAAGTATAAATTCCTTTTCACGTTCAATATTTTCTTCATTCCAGTCTGCAGGTTTATATATAATTTCATCAATAAATTCAATTATTTTATCTAGTAATTCTTCTTTATTTGGTAAAAATTCTTTATTTACAAATTCAAATGTAAACTCCATATTATATAGGTCCGCTATTTTTTCGACATCAATATGAAAATTTGCACCATATAATTTAGATAAATACTTTTCAATTTCTTTTTGGTTTTTAAATCTATTTGAACCTTTAGCAAGTAATGCTCCAAGTACAGAAAATTGTGAATAGATAGAATTGTCTTCTACCTGTGTAGTAAAATTATATGATATATTTATGCTTTTAAATTTTTCATCACTATATTTGTATACTTCCATTTAATCTCCTCTCAAAAAACAAAGCCAAGTGCAAACTTGGCCTTTTCGTATTAATTATATATTAGCAAGTTTTTCTTTAACAATATCACTTACTATTTTCCCATCAGCTTTTCCTTGAGTTTTTGGTCTAAGTATTCCCATAACTTTTCCCATATCTCTAGGTCCTTGTGCACCAGACTCTACTATTGCTTCTTCAACCATTTTACTAATTTCTTCTTCTGTTAATTGTTCTGGTAAATATTTAGACAATATTTCAATTTCTCTTTTTAAATCATCTGCAATATCTTGTCTACCTGCATCTTCATACTCTTTAACTGACTCTTTTCTTTTTTTAACTTCTTTAGCAACAATACCACAAATTTCATCATCATTTAAAACTTTTTGTGAATCTTTTTCAACTTGTAATATAGCAGCTCTAAGCATAGTTATTGTATCTTTTTTTAATACATCCTTTTCTTTCATTGCTTCTTTTAAATCTTGTAATAGTTGTTCTTTCATTATATATTATCTCCTTCCAAAAAATATTTATGTATTATTTTATTTAAAATTACTATTTACTGTTGCATCATCTTTAACATCTCTTGTTCTAATCATTGAAATTATCCACATTACAATAAATAGTGTTGCCATTCCAACAAGTAATGCTAGTTTCCACACATCAAGTGTTATTAATGAAACTGCTATTATACATAATGTACTTGTTATTGAATATAATATTAAAACTGATTGTCTTTGTGTAAATCCTGCTTTAATTAATCTATGATGTATATGACCTCCATCTGGAGCAAATAACGGTTTTCTTTTTATGGCTCTACGTACCATAGCAAATAATGTATCAAAAATTGGTACACCAAGTATTAATACTGGAGATAAGAACTCAACAGCACTATATCCCCTAGAAAATCCAAGAATTGTAACACAAGCCATTGTAAATCCTAAAAAATTAGAACTACAATCTCCCATAAATGTTTTTGCTGGATTAAAGTTATATGGTAAAAATCCTAAACTTGCACCAACTATAGCAGCAGTTATAATAATTGATTCAAGAGATGGTGATGTTGAAATAAAGAGCATTAATAAAGATAATGCAGAAATACTTGTAATACCAGCAGCTAGTCCATCTAGTCCATCAATTAAATTCATTGCATTTAACACAGTTATAATCCATAAAAATGTTGCTGGTAGTGAAAACCAACCTAGATTTAAACTACCTATATTAGATATTCTAATTCCAAATGAAAATACAATAAATATTGCTGCAAATTCAAATATTGCTTTATATCTTGCTTGAAGTGTAAAGATATCATCTATAATTCCCATAGTAAATATTAAAATTGCACCAATCAAATACCCATAAAACTGTTTATTAAATGCTATAGTTTCAACATTTTTTGTAATTATAAAATATACAAAAAGAGCTATCATGCAAGATGTAAATATAGCTATTCCTCCACATCTTGGCATAGGTTTTGAATGTACTCTCCTACTATCTTTTGGAATATCTACTAATCCTCGCTTTTTACACATAGAAATTACAAATGGAGTAAGTATTAGGCAACATACAAATGCAATTACGGTTACACTATACACTATCGCCATAATCTACACCATCCTTTTGAGACTGCTCAATTTTTTCTATCTTATCTAGTCTTCTTTGATGTCTATCTCCACTAAATTGTTCAGTTAGAAAAACATCAACTATGCTAAATATATTATCATATACTAATCTTGAACCTAAACATAAAACATTAGCATTGTTATCTGCTCTTGTCATTTTTGCCATGTATTCATTTGTACATACAGCAGCTCTAATTCCATTTATTTTATTACAAGCAATCGAAATACCTATACCAGTACCACAAATTGCTATACCTAAACATTCGTTATCTAGCACATTTTTACATACTGTCCATGCTATATCTGGATAATCATCTCCTGTTTGATCCTCATAATCTGTAACATCTTTAACAGATATATTTTTTTGCTGTAAATATGCTATTATTTGCTTTTTAAGCTCTATTCCTGTATGGTCAGAACCAATAATAACCATATATCCACATCCTTTATATATTTTCAACTAATTTATCCACACATTCAACAATATCTTTAGAGCAAGAATCATAAATTTTAACACTATAGCCCCATGGGTCATCTATATCTAAATTATCTGTGTCCTTACCATAAACATATTCTTTTAATGTAAATACCTTATCTTTTAAATTTGGAAAATATACAAGCACATTAAATTTATGTTGCTCAGTCATACAAAGTATTAAGTCATAATTTTCAATATCTATGCTAAACATATTTGTTGCCTTATGTGATTCCAAATCAACATCATATTTCTTCATAACGACAATCGAATTTGTTGTAGCACGTTCGCCGTCCATTCCTGAAGTACCACATGATGAAACTACAATATCATTTTCCTTGTGTAAGTCATATAATTTTTTTTGCATATAATGATGTGCCATAGCACTTCTACAAATGTTTCCAGTGCAAACAAACATAATTTTTTTCACTTAAATATCCTCCATACATTTTGAAAATATATTATCACATTTACATATTAAAGTCAATTAAATGTAGAATTACAAAGTAGTTATAACTGAATTTTTTTTATCGTTTTGAAAAAATAATATCTATTTTAATAATTATATTATTTACAAAAATATTATACGTAAAACATAATACGTTAATTATTGCTTATTATACAAATTTATGATATTATGAAAATAACTCAGGAGGCGATATAATGCAAAAAAACATTAGAAAATATGAAACTTTTTCTATAGCTATATCTATCCTTCTAATTATTTTTTCATTTTATCTAATTTTTAAACCAGAAGCATCTTTAAACTTTATGGTTATATTAATTGGAGCAACACTTGTGTTAACAGGTATTGTACACATGGTATTATATTTTACTTCAGATAAAGAAAATAAAATAGTTAGTACCGAATTAATAGAAGGAACATTATATAGTGTTATTGGTGTATTTTTAATTTTAAAACCAGATTTACTAAATCAGTTCTTAGGAATTATAGTTGGTGCATGGCAATTATTACAATTTATTATTAAATTTCAATTTGCATTCAACTTAAAATCTGCATCTTCACCTTCATGGTCATTTATGCTAATTAATTCCTTAGTACATATAGTATTTGGTATTTTAATACTATTTAATCCACTTGCAGCTTTGATGGCTATTACAACAATTAGTGGAATAATATTACTTGTTACTGAAATTGCAAATATTGCAGAATCAATATTTATACTAATAAACGTAAAATAGAAAATAGAGAAGCATTCACTTCTCTATTTTTTATATTAAAACTCATATTCTTCTAAAAAATTTTTATACCATTCTTCGAGTTTTTCATCATTGAATTTAATATTATACTTCATAATATATGAAAGCATAACTGGATTTTTATCCACATTTAAAGGAGATTCACATTCATGAAGTATCTCATTTAATTTATATTCATTTATACCTCCATATTTTTTATATACACGATATAATACTTTCTTTTTTTCTTGAGGTATATTTTTTCCTTGTGCAAGTTCATTTTTTGAATTTAAAATTGATTTACGCATATGTCTATACTTGCTTTCAATTTCTTTGTTACTTACACCTTGAAGATTTATTGTAAAACTTTTTGGATAAAAGCCTCCCTCATATCCCTCAACAAGACTTTCAAGTTGTGTTAAAAATAATAACTCGTTTAATTTAAGTAAACTAATTTCTTTGAATCTTTCATGAAACAATCCGAACTAAATAATAAGAGTCTAATATTATACTATTCATTTCAAAATTCCTCCCTTACAATAATTATAATTATTTAATTATTCTAGTTTTACATAAATGACAGTAATATTATATCATATTATTTACATAATTTCAATTTAATTCTTCGCTTTATCTCTATTTTTTTGTGTATTATATACAAATTTACTCATAGTAGGTTCTGGTACAATTTTAGCTAAAAATCTTAGTATTCGAATTGTAGCACCAGGAGTTATATCTGTTTTTCCTTTTAACATTTTATTTACTGTATATTTTGCAACATAATCACTAGTTAGAGAACTTAAATTAAACTTTACACCCGCCACTTTATTAAAATTAGTTTCAACAGGTCCAGGATTTAATGTTCCCACTTTTACATTAATTTTATTTCTTCTAAGTTCCTCATTAACTGAACAAGATAATCTATAAACATAAGCTTTAGTTGCATAATATGTATCCATAAGTGGTCCTGGCATATGTCCTGCAATAGAGGATACATTTAAAATATAACCATTATTTTTTTGTACCATATCTTTTAAGAACAGTTTAGATAATGTATGTAACCCAATAACATTGGTATTTATCATTTGAAGTTCTGTATCTAAACTTGTTTCATAAAACTTTCCAAAAAGACCAAATCCAGCATTATTTACCAATATATCTACATAGCCTATATCCTCATGCATTTTCTTACATGTTGAAATATCACTAATATCTGCCACATATATGGTTGCTTTTTCTCCAATTTCATTTTTAACTAAGTTTAATTTTTCTTCATCTCTTGATACAAGTATAACCTCATAGCCTCTACTTGCCAATTCTTTTGCAATATCTCTACCAATTCCTGAGGATGCACCAGTTACTAATGCTTTCATAATATCACTCCTTACATAGAATATAATACCAAGAATTTTACAAAAGAACAATAGTCTAAAGCATTAAACCATCAGCCTTATCTAAATATTTATATATTTTATCCTTGTCTTTTTCCTCTGCAATTTTATTATATATCTTATTTATTTCATCATTTTCTTTTTTCTCAAGATAAGCAATTCTTACCAACCAAACTTTCAAGTTTCCAAGTAATGTATTTAGCTCTTTCTCGTTGTTAACCATATAAGTTTTAGTAGCCACCAAACCTTTAATTTTAAAATACTGTCTTGCATTTAAACTCTCCTCATATTTCTTTTCTAAATTAAAAAGTAATTCTTTTTTTCTTTTATCTTCTTTATCTACTATTACATTATCTATTAATTCTATATCCATTATAATTTCAGGATTTAATTCTTCATTTTCATTAATATTTTCATACAATTTATCTATATTATTTTTCATATTATCACCTATACACTTTCTCTTAAAAAATTTAATATTTCATTGTCTATAATTTCCAATTTATCCTCTAAAGTATAGACATCTGCTACTTCTTCATTTAACGAATATTTCTTCATATAAATGTCCACTCCATCTGAAATATTTTCCTCAGATATTTTTCGTATGCACATATATCCACTACACCTAATTATCCATTTTCTAAGCATACTAAGACTATTTCTAACAAGAGATTCTTCACTTAAATTTTTTAAAGAATAATTTTTAGACATTATATCCGTAGCTTTTCCATATCCTATTTTATCTAAATAATACGCATATTTATCTAACATTTTATTGTATACATTTGTCTTATACATAACATCTTGACAAAGTATCGCAAACTCAATAATCTTTATATCTTTAATTGTATCTTCAAGCCAATATTCAAACTTAGTTTTTAGAATAAACTCATAAATATCTTCTATCTTTCCCATATATACCCCTCCAAAACTATGTTTGATTATACAACTAATATTTTTCTTTGGGATATTATCGACAAAAGTAGAAATTACTTGACTATAAAATTTTTTATATAGATTTTTATTTATAATAAATAATGTCAAAAAATGTAAAAAAGTACAAATATGGTTTGACATTTAATTAAAATTGAGGTAGATTATTTTCTGCTTGTGTTTTAGAAGGGATTTAACAATGAATTTATTACAAGTTGCTATGAGAATAAGTATGGAGTTAGTTGTTTTCACTTCATATTTTCATAGCATAAATGTTAGGTGTTCTACACAAGTATCAAAAGCTCAAAATAACAAATCTAAAATAGCTTTTGTAGTTTCAAGTATAATAGCAGAATTATTAAGTCATAATTTTACAGTAATTTCATGTATATTTTTGATAATATCATTAATATTAATTCAAAATTACTTGTTAAATTATCCATTTAAACTTATAGTTTTATCAAATTCAACTTTGTCTTATTTACTTGTGTATATTAAGATGTGTGCAAAACTTACAATGAAAATAATTTTTATATTAGTAAAAAATATAGCCCTTAGAACAATGCTATTTGCTAACTTTTTATTTTTTCTAATATATTATTCGTTATTTTACTTTGTACTATTCAAATTAATACTTAAAAAAGAGGATAAATTTAATGATATAATAGCTAATTTTAATACAAAGAATTTAGTATTTCTTGTAGTTTTATCCATATTATTATCTACTCCTAATGTAATTTTATATAGATATAACCTAAAGAACAATAACTTACTATTACTTGCTAGTAATATTTCTACTATAGTTTTATCTATATTTATATTCTTGTCCTTTTTATTTAAAGAAAAACAATACAATACTATTGTGAGTGATTTAAAACAAGAAAAGATGCATAATAAAATACTTAACGATACAGTAGATTCATTGAGATTACTAAAACATGATTATAATAATATTCTTCAATCTATAAATGGTTATATTATAACTAAACAATATGACTCTCTTGATGCACATATTAAAAACTTAATAAATAATTCAAAAGATTTATCTAATCTAGAATGTATGTGTCCAGAAGTTATTAACCAACCAGCAATTTATGGAATAGTTAATGAAAAATATTATAAAGCTAAGAAGAAAAATATTTCATTTAGAATAGAAGTATTTGAGGACTTAAAATCATTATCCATTGACTCCACTAAATTATCTAGAATTTTAGGGATATTACTAGATAATGCTATAGAAGCAGCAGAAAAATCAGATAATCCTTCAGTTGAACTAAAATTTATATATAATACTAGCTCAAATACTCACATGATTAAAGTTAAAAACACATTTGAAAAAGGAAAAGTTATTGATACAAATAAAATATTTGAAAAGGGAGAATCCTCAAAGGAAACAAAATCTGGTCTTGGTTTATGGGAAGTAAAGAAACTAATTAATAGTGAAGAAAATGCATATATCTATGCAAATGTTTTAGAACAAAATAAATTTGAACAAACATTAATATGCTAAGAAAAAACAGCACCTCTTTATGAAGTGCTATTTTTCTACTTAAAATTCAGCTTTTACTTTATTATAAAATTCACGTTGTGATGATAAAAAATTATTATCTAGTAATTCTAATAGATTAAGATGTATTTTTGAATATTCAATCATAACATAATATAAAGAAAATTCTATTTCTTTCTCTACATTATTTTGGTCAACCACAATATTTTCTACATTTATGCTTAATTCCAAATTCATTTGTTTTTCTTGTTGTCCTAAAGTTACTTGACTTGTAATATTACGTTTATTCATGATTTCAAATTTTCTATATTTTTCCTTTACATTATTCATTTTTTCATAAGATAAAGAAATTAATATATCCATCATTTCTCTACTAGAAATCATAATATATTTTGGAAAATAGTAATTTACATCCATAGATATTTTAAGTTCTTCTATATTATTATAAAAAACAGTTAAAGTTTCTTTAATAATTTCAGTCCTACTTTGTATATCTTTTAAAATATCCTTTCCAACATTAAATTTAATTTTCACTTCAATACATGATAAACCTTCACTGGGAGCTACATAGATAAAAATATCTTTACTAGTGTATGAGAGTGTAGTATTACCTATACTCCATCCTTTTTTAATTAGTATGTTTTCATTGTTTTTAAGCAAACGCTTAAAGCTACTATATATTTTATTTGCCCTTAAATAAAAATTCAAACTAATACTAATCACATCTTTTTCAACAATAAATTTTAATTTTTTTTTGTTGGTATTAATTGTTGCCATATATTCATTTGCCATAGCTAATTTTTTTGAAGTTAATTTTCCCTTCATACTTTTTCCCTCCTTTAGTTAAATTCAGATAAGTTTAATTTTTCCGCAAACATTATAGCACACATTTTACATAAAATAAATATATAAACTAAAAAAAGAGAAAGTTTTTTAAACTTTCCCTCAATTAAATGGCACTTTAATATGCTCTTTTAAATAATCTTTTACATTTTCGTATGCATCATATAACCAACAAAAAAACATTAATATCATTCCACATATAAAACCGAAGTGGTATAAATACGAATACAAATACTAATAATGTTATTAAGTAAAATAGTACAAGGACAATAGTCATAATTATAGTAAGTACTTTATCCTTAAAAGATAAATCTCTAAATCTTTCTTCATCTTCCATAATAATACCTCCTTTAAATTATTAACTTGGCCTATACATAATATTTAAAATGGAAATAATTATATCATCGTTTTAGGTAATAGTCAAAGTTATTTTACTAAATAACATTGTTTATTCATAGAAAAGTATATTATATAGCAAAAATCTAGAACAAAATAACAGTGAGATTTTAAATTATAATTAAAACCTCATAACCCGAAGGTCGCAGGTTCGAGTCCTGCCCCCGCAACCAAAAGTTTAATCACTAGAACTATAACGGTTTTAGTGATTTTTTAATTTTGATTTAAGGTTGCTATAATTACTAAAAATTGGCTTCTTATGTCAATTTGGGGAGAAATTGGGGATGAACTCCTCAAACTAGACCTTTGTAATACTATAAATTTCAACAAAATTCATAGTTGATAAATATGAGAGTACAAAAAAGATTTAGTAATATTGAATTGTTAATGTGTGTTAGTCACTAATAAATTTTCTAGTACGTTTCCTGCGTGTTTATCATGTGATTTTAAGGGATGTACATAGAAATTATAGGTTGTAGTAATCTGTGCATGACCTAGTCTTGCTGATACAGTTGCTACATCTACTTG
>CANRLG010000014.1 GCA_947631415.1 uncultured Clostridia bacterium | reverse complement strand
GTAAGGCAGATGCTCTCCCAACTGAGCTAAGCGCCCACTTTCCTGCTGACAAGTATTATTATAACTTATTGCTATGTGTTTGTCAACAGTTTTTTTGTTATTTTTTACTTATATTTTCTAGCATTCATTATTATTTCTTCTATTCTTAATCTATAAGTTCCATAACCTGAAAGTACTTCTTCTGCAAGGTCTTCCTCCATTCTTTTGAATAGAAAATCACCTTGAATTTTATCTGCTTTGTACACAATAGACTTAACTAATTTTATATCATCACTTATTTTTCCAACTATTACTTTATATCCTAAATCTTTAGACAAAGTAATCAAGTCTTCAAAAACTTTTTCACTAACATTTTCGCTTGATAATATAGAAGAACTAATTTTTACTTCATCTATTGGAAGTTCTTTAAATACCTCCAAAGATTCTTGTCTTATTTCAAAGTTATTAATAATAATATCTACTCCAAGTGCTTTTAATCTATCAAACATTAATTTATATGTTTCAAGTTTACTTGTATCAAGAATACCTGTCATTTCAATTTGTAATGAATGTTCTGGGAGTTCATATTTTTCTATAGTTGAGCAAATTGTTTCAATGAACTCTTTTTTAAACGCATTTTTATTTGAAATATTTACAGATAATTGAACATTATCATAACCTTTAGACTTAAAATAATTAATTTTTTCACATACAGTATTTAAAACATATTCATCAAGTTTAATTGTAAGTCCCATATTCTCTGCTTGATTAATAAAATAAGCTGCATCTAATTTTCCAAGCACAGGGTGATTCCAAATAAGTAAAGCTTCAAATCCTAATTTAGCAGTATCTGCAACATTAATTCTTGGTTGTAATACCATACCAAATTCATTATCTTCGTATGCTTTTTTTAAATCACGTTCCATTTTAATGTTATTGTCTAACTGTGCTTTTAAGCTGTCATTATGAAAATAATAATCATTTCCACCATGCTCTTTAATATAGTACATTGCATTATCTGCATAGTTTATTAACTCTTTTCTTGAATATTTCTGTTCTATAGCTAAAACACAACCTAGACTATATTCTATTGATATAGTATTGTTGTCTATTACAACAGGTTTATTAAGACTTAATTTCAAATTTTCAAGTGCTAAAATAACTTCTTCTTTTGCAACAACTGGCTCAATTATTATAGCAAACTCATCTCCACCAAGTCTGTATGCTGATGCATTATTAGGAAGTGCCTCATCAAATTTTTGAGCCATAACTTTTAAAACTTCATCTCCAAAATCATGACCTAATGTGTCATTAATTTGCTTAAATCCATCTAAATCCATGAAACAAACTGCCATATCTGCATTTTTCTCAATAAGCTTATCTAACTCAGAATAAAATAGATATCTATTTCCTTTTCCTGTTAGTTCATCAGTAGTTGCTTGTTTCTTTACATTACTTAAATTTTTATTCTTTCCTCTTGTAATAAGAATATATACGAGTATTGCAGCTATAGCTACTACAGCTGCTTCTACTCCTGCTATAATAAACAATTCTTTACTTAATATAATATTACTAAAATTCATTTATATATCACACCTTTATTATCCTAAAACTATGTTAACAATTTTAGATTTAATAACAATTACTTTTTTAATTTCTTTACCTTCTAAATAATTTTGTAATGCTGGGGCTGATTTTGCCATGTCTTCAATAGTTTTCTCATCACTATCTGATGGAACATTAATCTTGTATCTAATCTTTCCATTAATTTGTACTGGGATTTCAATTTCATCTGCAACAAGTTTTGTTTCATCATAAGAAGGCCATTTAGATTCAAATATGTATCCTTCAAAACCTAATTTTTGCCATAATTCTTCAGTTACGTGTGGAGCTACTGGATTTAATATTTGTAATAGAGGTTTAACATATTTTTTAGATACTTTATCTTGTTTATATAATACATTTACATAACTCATCATTTGTGCTATTGCTGTATTATACTTCATATCTTCAAAATCTTCTGTTGCTTTTTTAATTGTAACATTTAATTCTCTATCTAATTCTTTTGAACTAATATCCTCATCTGTAACTAATGACTCTATTCTCATTACTCTATCTAAGAATTTTTTAGCTCCTTTTACTCCATTTTCACTCCATGGTGCTGCCATTCCATAATCTCCAATAAACAAAATATATGTTCTTAAAGTATCTGCACCATATTCTTTTACGATATCATCTGGATTTACGACATTGCCTTTAGATTTAGACATTTTACTTCCATCTTCTGCAAGAATTAAACCCTGTGTTGTACGTTTTTGATATGGTTCTTTAGTAGGAACTACACCAATATCATATAAAAATCTATGCCAAAATCTTGAATAAATTAAGTGACGTGTAACGTGCTCCATACCACCATTATAACAATCAACACTACCCCAATAATTTAATGCTTCTTTTGAAGCTATAGCATCATTATTATTTGGATCCATATATCTTAAGAAATACCATGAAGAACCTGCCCATTGTGGCATTGTATCAGTTTCACGTTTTGCATCTGCTCCACATTTTGGACATTTAACATTTACCCAAGAATCTACTTTTGCAAGTGGAGATTCTCCATCTTCACCAGGAACAAAGTTTTCTACTTCTGGTAATTTAAGTGGTAATTCTTCTTCAGGAAGTGGAACAAGTCCACAATGAGGACATTTTACAATAGGTACTGGTTCACCCCAATATCTTTGTCTAGCAAAAGCCCAATCTTTCATGTGATAGTTTTTCTTTCTTGTTCCAAAGCCTTTTTCTTCAATATAATCTATCATTTTTTCTTTTGCTTCTTTTACAGGTAAACCATTTATTATTTCTGAATTAATTGCAATACCATCCTCTATATCTGTATACGCTTCATTTTCAAGAGATATTTCTTTATTGTCTTTACTTGCTACAACTTGAATCATATCTATTCCAAATTTCCTAGCAAATTCATAGTCACGAGTATCGTGTGCAGGTACGGCCATAATTGCACCTGTACCATACCCCATCATAACATAATCTGTAACCCATAAAGGAACTGATTTATTATTAATTGGATTTATAACATTTAAACCATCTACTTTAACACCTGTTTTTGTTTTAGCTAATTCAACTCTTTCAAATTCAGATTTTTTAGATGCTTCTTCTTTATATTTTTCTATTTCATCATAATTTTTTATTTCATCTTTATATTTTTCAAGTAATGGATGCTCAGGTGCAATAGCCATATATGTAACACCATATATTGTATCTGGTCTTGTTGTATATATTTTTAACTTATCTTCTTTATTTTCAATACCAAATTCTATTTCTGCTCCATAAGATCTTCCTATCCAATTTTGTTGTTCTAATTTAACACGTGGTGGAAAATTTACTTCATCTAAACCTTCAAGAAGTTTGTCTGCATAATCTGTAATTTTTAACATCCATACTTCTTTTTCTTTTTGTACAATCTCAGAATCACATCTATCACAAACTCCTCCTTGTGATTCTTCGTTTGCAAGGATAACTCTACATTTTGGGCAATAATTTACATAAGTTTTATCTTTATATGCTAAACCATGTTCAAATAATTTTAAGAATATCCATTGTGTCCATTTATAATAATTTGGGTCTGTTGTATCTATTACTCTATCCCAGTCAAAAGAAAATCCTAATGATTTTAATTGCTTAGAAAATGTTGCAATATTTTGGTCAGTTACAATTCTTGGATGAATTCCAGTTTTCATTGCATAATTTTCTGTTGGTAATCCAAATGCATCAAAACCAATTGGATATAAAACATTATATCCTTCCATTCTTTTCTTTCTACATAAAACTTCCATTCCCATAAATGCTCTTACATGTCCTACATGTAATCCTGCACCAGATGGATATGGAAATTCAATTAAGGCATAAAATTTTTCCTTATCTCCACCTGTTACTGCATGAAAAGCTTTCTTTTCTTCCCATACCTTTTGCCATTTACTATCTATATTTTTATCATACATAATTATCTATCTCTCCTTATTTATATTTCTCATATTGTTCTTCTAAAAAGTTATCTGTCATACCAGCTATATAATCTATAACTTTTTGAGAATCACTTGTGTTTTCAATGTAATCTTTACTCATATCATTAAGGAATATTTTATATATGTCATTTGTTTTATCTTCCATATCTAAAGCTCTACAATATATGCTATAAAGAGATTCTATATTCTTTGTATATTTTTTTCTATCTTCTTGTGTAATAGCATTTTCATATATATTTTTGTAATTATATTCTTTTAATTCTTTAACTGCTTTAAATACATTTTCTGACATTGAAATATAATTTTTTCCTAAACTATTTTCTATTACATCTAATATAATGCTATTCATTATTTGTGCATTATCTGTTCCTAAATATTTTTTTACATTTTCAGGAAGCAAATTTCTATCAAAAATACCGAGTCGACTAGCATCATCTATATCTTTACCAATATATCCTATTATATCTGAAATTCTAACAATACAGCCTTCCAGTGTCATAGGTGTCAGTCGCTTAATTGCACTTTCATCTTTTAAACATTCATTATATTCTCTATCTAAATCTTCAAATGTTTTCTTCATATTTGGCATATACTTATCTTGAAGTAATTCACCATTATGGCACATAATTCCATCTAATACTTGTAATGTCAAATTAGTGCTAATTCCTTTTTTATCCAATACTCTAAATACTCTTACACTATTTAGATTATGTGCAAAACATTTTCCATCATTATATGCTTTTGAAATTTTATTGAGTACACTTTCTCCAAAATGACCATAAGGAGTATGTCCTACATCATGTCCTAGAGCAATAGCCTCACACAAATCTTCATTTAAACTTAATGCTCTAGCTATAGTTCTAGCTGCTTTTGAAACATATTGAACATGAGTCATTCTAGTAGATATATGGTCATTTATTGGATTAGTAAATACTTGTGTTTTTGACATATATCTAGTATAACATGATGAATGTATTATTCTATCTACATCTCTTGCAAACTCTAGCCTAATATCCTCATCATCTGGATATTCTCTTATTGCTTCTTTAGATTTACAAGCATATTTACTCAAACTTTTTTCAGATTTTAACATAATTTTTTTAACTTTTTTTATATCTAACAAATAACTCACCTCCGTACTTTTAAATAAAAATGCAATATTCAAGGATATTATATTACAAAAACGTGCTAAATTCAAGGCGAAACAAGAAAAAAAGATAACCTACTTTACAGTAAGTTATCCTACTTCCTATTCAACTGAAACTTTTATATCTTTGTACCTGTCTATTACAAATTCTTTAACTCTCCTTTTTGTAACAAGTGACATATATTTAGTGTCAAAATTATATAGATATATTCCCATTTCATTATTCACTTTATATAAAATAGTATCATCTATATTTCCTAACATCTCTATTGGGGATGAAAGTACTTTTTCAAGATTTCCATCAGTTAAGTTAAAGCTCCAAAGTGTATTATCATCTGCTATATTAACAAAGAATAATTTATCTTCATTAACAAACATATATCCACTTCCATCTTTTTCATCTTCATTTATATTTGTAACAGATTTTATATCTGAGACTTTTCCATAATTTGAGCCATCAGTATTTACTCTATATATTTTATCCTCATCTGCTCTATTTACAAAATATACTGTATCTCCATCAACAATAGTATTAGTTGCTTTAGCATCTGAAGATATTTTATTTTTATCTTGTCCACTATATCCAAAAGAATATATTTCTTTTTGTGTAAATGTACCTGTAACTGCTATAACTTTATTATCTGTTGCAAGTATTTGCTTTACATTAGTTACATCAAAAGTAGCAGTTTCCCCATTTTCTATGTTATATGACTTTAGCCTTTCTTCATTATTTGTAACGTAGAAAATGAAATTATTTGCATAAGTAAATTTTTTTACATCATCTGAAAATACATCTTCCAAATCATAGCTATCTCTACTTATTTTGCATACCCCTCCATCTTTTAGTCCATAGAAACAATCTTGTGCTACACAAACATTTCTAATATTGCTTGAAGGAAGAACGCTCTTTTCATCCTCACCAGAAGACAAAGTAGTGCTTACAGAATATATAGGGTCATACGTATATCCTTCGGTTACAAAAATAATTGAATAAACTGGTTGTTTACTTACTCCATCTCCTACAGTATATTTAAAGCTATTGTACTTATTATATTGTACAAGTTGAATTGAAATATATACTATAAGACCTAAAAAACAAGCAAGCAAAATATATGTAATTTTACTTCTTTTTCTAAGAAGTTTTGAATTTCTCTTTTTTCTTTTTAGATATTCTTTTCTAGAAATTTTTTCACCTAAATCGAACTGTAACCTTTGCACTTTTTCATCTCCTTTCTTTATACAGAGGAGAAAAATTATATAATATAATATTTTCTTTGTAAATAAATTTTAAATTTTTTTTTGAAAAAAAAGCACATACTTACATTAGTATGCACTTTCTAAATTATTATCTAGGCATTTCCTCATTTGAAATTAATTTTGCATGAACGACAACTCTACCTTTTGCATCTGCTGTACAAGTAGATAAAGTTAAAATTGTGTCATCAGTTCCTACTGTTTGATTAAAGTTCCACTTACTTCTTTGTGTAATTGTGTTAAGGAACTTGCTATAAGCTTCATCTGTACCAAATTCTGTAGTTATATAATATGCCTCAGGTGAAACGGAATATGTTGAAAATACTTTATATCTTAAAAGTCTATAATCTTTCCTATATATATCTATTTCAATATCTGTTCCAAGATATCCATAAAATATATGTGTTAAATCTGCAAACATCCAACCACTTGCAATATTATGTCCATATAGAACTGTATTTTTATCTGTAAAATCTGGTGCATTTCTAAAATCCATAAATGGCCATCCAAATTGGTTCCAAGTACCATTTAATGAAGTAGTTAAGTATTTACTATTATCTCCAGTTTGAACAATAGCATAGTTTACTGTTGTACCTGGAATTCTAATCCATCCAACAACTTCTGGATTTTCTTGAAGTAAAGTTTCAAAGTTTATTCCAAAATTAACACCTGGATTTTCATCTTTTGGAATATCTCCTACACCTGCTATTGTATTTATATCATTTACAACACTATTTGTTTTAATATTTGCCATTAACCAAGGGCCAAGTTTACTTAATGAATAAATTAAGCCACAAACACAAGCAATAAGTATTATAATAGATATTACTTTATCTACAATTTTTGATGCTTTACTCTTTTCTTTTTTCTTACCGTTATCTTTTATTTCAACTGATGATTTATCTTTCTTTTCAATCTCAGTTACTTCTACTTTTTTTAATTCTTTATCACTCATTTTTATATCATTCGCCTCTTATAATTTCTCTAAAAAAATTATATAATAAACAAAAAACATTGTCAACGTATATCTTTTTTTACTATTAATTTTATATCATTTGCACCTAAAATAATTTCTGCTCCTTGTTTAATTAAGTAATTTGAAAAATAACCATTTTTGTTAAATATATTTGATGGAACAACATATATTTCCTTTCCACTTTCTACAAAAACATCTACCAAGTTTTGAATTATTTTTTCAGTTTTTGCTTCAACTATAATTAAATAATCAATAAAAACTATTAGAAAAAATATCAAATATTTTTTGTCTGCTAATATAATTTTTTCACTATTTATATTATCTGTTACTTTATCAAATATATTTAAGTAATTTATAACATTAATATTTATTATATTTTTTTCTTCATAAGCTGAAATAGTATTTCCATTATTTTGATTTATAATTTTTGATATAAATCTTAATATATAAATTGCTCCTTTACTAAAATAGTCATTATAGTAAATTAATATATTTTTATTATTCAAATTTATAATTTTAGATATTATAAAACAAAAAGGAATTTCAATTTTTGCATTACTATATTTTAAAATATGTTCATATTCACATAAACAGACTATATCTAAGTTAAACTTTTCTATTTTTATGTACAGTTCATTTGTCTTTTTCTTAATTTCATTATTCTTTAACAAATCTATTATTTTTCTGCTTATTCCTACACTTTCAAGTTTTCTTTCTATACTAATGCCTATGTTATTATAAATTGCAGATATATTATTCTTCAATTCCTTTTTCAATTTTAAATATAAATCAACATTAAAATTATCATCTAATAACGCAATTATTTGCAACCATAAAAAGTATTTTTTATCTAAAATTGTAGTACCTCCTATAACGCACAAAAGAAGTACCAAACGTACTTCTCTTGTTATATTTTAATATTGTCTTGCAGCATATATCATACATTTTGCTAGTTTTCCACAAATTGTACATTTATCTTGGAATTTATCCTCATTAAAAGGAATACATCTAAATGTAGTGCCATTTAACTCTTTTACTTTATTTTCACAAGCTTCATCACCGCACCACATTATTTTTGCAAATCCCTCTCTTTTAGAGAATAAATCTAGATATTCATCTAAATCATGTGCATAGAATGTTCTATTGTTTGTATTTTCTTGAGCCATTTTAAGCATATTATCTTGAATGTCTTGCATTAATGTCTCTAGTTTTGTACCTAATTCATCTAAAGAAACTGTCTCTTTTTCTAAAGTATCTCTCCTAAATACAATACAATTATTATTTTCAATATCTCTTGGTCCTATTTCAATTCTTACTGGAACTCCTCTTAATTCCCAATGATTGAATTTAAAGCCTGGCGTTACTTCACTTCTTGTATCTGCTTCAACTTTATATTTTTTTGAAAGTTCATCTTTTAAAGCTTCTACTTTATCTAGTACACCTTCTTTTTGTTGTTGAATAGGAACTATTACTATTTGAATTGGTGCTATTTTTGGAGGTAATTTTAATCCTCTGTCGTCTCCATGTGTCATTATTATTCCACCAATCATTCTTGTAGAAACACCCCATGATGTTTGATATGGATATTCCATTTCTCCTTTTCTATTTTGGAATTTGATATCAAAAGCTTTAGCAAAATGATTTCCAAAGTAATGTGATGTTCCTGCTTGTAAAGCTCTACCATCATGCATCATAGACTCTACTGTATATGTTTCCTCAGCTCCAGCAAATTTTTCTTTCTCGCTTTTTCTTCCCATTATTACTGGTAAAGCAAGATAATCTCTCATAAAATCTGCATAAATTTGGTGCATTCTGTGTGTTTCTTCTCTTGCTTCTTCTGGTGTTTCATGAAGTGTATGTCCTTCTTGCCATAAAAACTCAGAAGTTCTTAAAAAAGGTCTTGTAGTTTTCTCCCATCTAAAAACATTTGCCCATTGATTATATAAAAATGGTAAATCTCTATATGAATTTAACCATTTTGCATACATAGTACAAATGATTGTTTCAGATGTTGGTCTAATACACATTCTTTCTTCAAGTTCTTTTTCTCCTCCATGAGTTACCCAAGCTACTTCTGGAGCAAAACCTTCAACATGCTCTTTCTCTTTATTTAACAATGACTCTGGTATAAGAAGTGGAAAATAACAGTTTTTATGTCCTGTTTCTTTAAATTTTTTATCTAATACTTGCTGTATATTTTCCCATATAGCATATCCATAAGGTTTCATTACCATACACCCTTTTACTGGTGCATAATCTATAAGTTCTGCTTTTAGTACAATATCTGTATACCACTTAGCAAAATCTTCATCCATTTTTGTTATATCTTTTACAAATTCTTTATTTTCCATTATATTTAATCTCCTTTTAATCTAAATATTTTCTAGACTAATTCTTCCTATTTTTCCTGCCTTTAGCTCATCTAAAAATATTTTTGATGCTTTTTCTGTATCAACATTTCCACCAGAAATTAAACATCCTCTTTTTCTTCCTAGAGCTTCAAGTATATCATAAGTATCTGAATATTCAAGTATATCTTCATCAATTTTATATTTTTCTAAAAACATAGCTTTGTATTTGTCATCTTTTAATAAATATTCAATTCCTACACAGGCAAGACCCTCTAAGTCTAGTATTTCTTGTTTTATATTCCCTGTTAGTGCAAGTTTTTCTCCTGCTCTATTATCATCTAATTTCGGCCACAAAAGGCCGGGTGTATCTAACAACTCTATGTTATTTTCTACTCTAATCCATTGATTTCTTACTGTAACTCCAGGTTTATTTGAAACATTTGCAGCATTTCTTTTTGCTATTTTATTTATAATTGTAGATTTACCAACATTTGGTATTCCTGCAATTAATACTCTATAAATTGGTTTATAATCTATATCTAGTTTTTCAACTTTTTGCTTATATACTAATTCTCCCTTTTTATTAATCTCAGAAATAATTTTATTTATATCTTGAGGTACAGAAGAATTAACTTCTATGCAAGTAAAATTTTGATTTTCAAAATATTTTATCCAAGATTTTGATACATTCTCATCTGCAAGATCAGCCTTATTTAATACTATTATCCTTTGCTTATCTTTTGCAAGTTCATCTATTATTGGATTTCTACTAGATAACGGAATTCTAGCATCTAAAACTTCTACTACAATATCTATTAATTTCAAAACACTTTTAATTTCATTTTGTGCTTTTACCATATGTCCTGGATACCAAACCACTGAAATTTTAGAATTTTCTTTGTTATTATCTAAATTTTCATTATTTTTATTTCTTTTATTTTTCAATTTTACTCACCACCTTTTCTAAATAAAAAGTTAATTTATTATTTCTTAACAATTATTTATTATATTTTAATATTTATAGTACAATTTGCTCAAAATTTTAATTTTTACTTTTTTATTTATAAAAATTTTATATTTCAAAAATTCATTATTTTTTGTGATTTAAAATTTTATATCCCAATTTTTTCGTTTTTTTTGGGATATATATTTTTTTGTTTCAATTTTTTTTAATTTTTGGGATAAAATTAAAATAATTTTATATATCTTTCAAACAAATATATTTGATTTCTTTTAAAACCTGTTGTTTCAACTAGAATTCCACTATTAATGAATGCTTTTATTATATTATCAACTGTTGTCATCTTTATCCCAGTTTTTTCTGAAATAATATTTCTGTTTACTCTAGGTTCATTATAAAGTAGCTCTATAACTATATTATCGCACTAATTTATTCCTTCTAATCTTTTAGCTATTTCCTCTGGTGATGGTAACAAGTCTTTCATCTTTTCTGGTAAAGTGTTTCTCATCTTATAAGTTGACACTCCAATTGGCTTGTCACTATCATTTAACGCATATTCCACAACTGTTCTATTTTTATTTTTACATATTATAATTCCAATTGATGGGTTTTCATTCTCTAATTTTACTTGTCTATCTAGTACTGTTAAATAAAATTGAAGTTTTCCTACAAACTCAGGTTTAAAATCTCCTATTTTAAGTTCAATAGCCACTAAGCTCTTTAAACTTCTATGATATAATAATAAATCAATATAAAAGTCATCTCCTCCAACATTTATATGATATTGACTACCCATAAAAGCAAAATTACCGCCCATTTCTTCTAAAAAAGCTCTCATATTTTTTATTAAACTTTCTTCTAACTCTCTTTCAGAATGTTCTTCTGAAAGTTCCATAAAATCAAAAATGTATTCATCTTTTACTGCTAATTTAGCTTGATTTATATACTTTTCAGGTACTGTTTCATCAAAATTTGTTTGATTAAGTAAGTATTTTTCATAAGATTTATTTTCAATATGGTTAATTAAAACATCTTTTGTCCAACCATATTTTTTAGTCATTTTTATATAAAATTCTCTTTCTAATTGTTCCTTACATTTTTCCATTATAACAATATTTTTGCTCCAACTTATTTCTCGCACTAATGGTGCGAGATTTTGAGAATCGTTATATGTAACATAAAAATTTCTCATTCTCCACAAATTACTTGCAGAAAAACCTTTAACATCTGGAAATTCTTTTTGAATTTCCTTAGCTAAAATTTCTACAATTGATTTTCCCCATCCTTTTTCTTGTTGCTGATTATATATTTCTTGTCCAATTCCCCAGTACAGACTTATTAAAGTTTTATTTACTTGTTTCATTGCTTCATATTGAGTATTTCTTATCTTATTTTTAATTTCGCTTATAAATTCTGCATAATCATTATTTATTAAATCATTTTTCATAAAAAAATTCATTCCTTTCTTGCTTCGCTCAAAGGCACACATAAGTAATCCTTCGAGACTATGAACTAAGCATTGACTGATAAGTTATTTGTGACTATACTTCCATCGAATCACAATATCTCCGTAAACACTTTTCTACTTTTCCTATCTATCCTAATTAGTTCTTTAAAATAAGTCCAACTTAATTCGGTCGGCGCTGTCGACCATATTTTTTAATAAAATTCATAAAAAATTGTGTTATTAAAGTAATTTGGCAACAAGCTGTTGCCATTTTTCATCATTAACATACTATTCTTAAAACATTCTCATTAATCTCATATTTCTTTCAGAAAAGACTTTCATATCTAGATTTGTATTTTTATATCTTTTTTGATGCTTTACATTTATAGCTTCAAATTATATTAAAAATCTCAATATACAAAAAAGTTAGTATTTACAAAGTTTTAAGTGAGTGTTTCTATAAATTAGTTTATCGTAAACCACAGAAATTTCTAAACAAAATTAAATTTATATTACTCTATCTTTTCCAATTAATCTTTTCATATTGTTAATGTATAGATTATGAAGTTCTTCTCCTCTATAGCTCATACAATAATCTTTTAACACATACACTTCATAATCTTGTTCAAACAAATCTAACGCAGTTTTTTGAACACATGCATCTGTATCAAAACCACATAAATATATTTCATCAATTTTATTATCCGCTAAATACTGTTTTAATTCATCATTTAAAGCAGTGTATGTTCTTTTATCCAACACTTTACTATCGTGTATATCTAATGCTATTTCCTGTTGTTCTGATGTCATACAGCCCTTATAATTCAATTTATTATAAAAAACACTCTCTTTATCATTAATAAATCTTGTAAATGCAACCATATCGTATTGTTTTGAATTAATTAATTTTTGTATTCTTTCTAATATATTGCAAGTAAATTCATTAATAAAATCTTTTTGAACATCAATTACTAATAACAGCTTTTTCATTTTTTATCTTTCCTTTTCAAATTTTCAATAATTTTCTTTAATGTACATAATAGATTTACTAAATGTAAAATCTTTTTGTATTATACCACACTTATTCAAAATTTAAAAGGAGATTATTTAATCTCCTTTTCCAAACATTTAAAATACATAATTTTTTAAGCACTTACTATATAAAAATATGCATATTTATCTAAAATAACATATAATTTACTTTCGTTATTTTTATTCAAAACATAATGAATAATACTAGTTCTATTTTGTTGTGCTAAGTTAACAATATCTAATAATTTTTCAACTTTTATGCATTGTAATCCAGTAACATTTGGTTC
The DNA here is from genome assembly GCA_947631415.1 of uncultured Clostridia bacterium. GTDB lineage: Bacteria > Bacillota > Clostridia > TANB77 > CAG-465 > CAG-465. The sequence goes on along the minus strand of CANRLG010000014.1, from coordinate 18,022 downwards.
TTCTTCAACAGTTACTATTAAATCTGAATAATTATTTAGTATATACTTCATCTTTTTTAAATATTTATTTCTATCGGTTTTAATAATTAAATACGCACTAAAAGTAATTCCAAATATTATACTAATGCACCCAATAGTAAATAGCATAATTGCTACACCTTTATGCCTATCTGTATTTATTAATACTAAGTCATCTACACTTTCTTGATAATTTCTTTCAATATTTGTAAAATCATTCTCTATTGGCATCTTAAGTTCTATACTATCATCTATGTGTTTTGTGTTTTCTTCATTTATTACAATATCATAACTAATATCAAAATCTATTTTTAAAAATGCATTTACTTTAATATTATAAGTATTCTCATATTCATTAACTAAATTGTTAAAAAACTCATAATCTATGCTTGTACCTTGTTCAATTTTTAATGTATTTTCTTCTGTAACAGTATTTTCTACATCATCAAGCATTTCATAATCTCTTGTCCAAATTTCTTTTTGCTCCATATTACTTTTATTTGCATTTACAACTAAATGTATTATAATATCATAATTATACTTTATATTTGCTAAATTACTTCCCTCAAAGTTATATAAATATTTTAAATCTACTGATGATATAGAGTTAGACACATAGTATTTTTCAGCTGGTAATACAGCTTCACTATAAAATTTATTTGGTTTTAGGTTAACATTATAATCTACATTTTTTATAATACTATAATTATATATTTTTTCTTTACCATTATTTAGATTAAAACCAATTATTATTTCCATTATTCCACTTAATATAATTAAAGGGATAATGATATAAAATAATATTTTTTTATTCAAATTAATTATCACCTCCCAAATGAATTAATTTTTTAAAAATTCATATAACCATACAGATGGAAAACCTACGTATTTAATGTGCATTATATACACACCTTTTACTTCATTTTCACTTACTAAATTACTATCAGGAGTATTATTACTATCACCTTTTGTTTGAAAATATATTGTGCGATTATTATTTATTATTGAATTTACACGATGAACTATTGTCTGATTACTATTTTCAAAAATAATAATATCGTTTTCGTTGATATTCTCAATATTATCTTTATTTACTTTCCCATATATAACTACATCTCCTCTATGAAATATAGGACTCATACTATTAGATAGAATAGTTATAGGTCTATAATAAAAAATTCCAATCATAAATCCAATTAATACAATATAGAATATAATTGATATTTTCCATTTTCTCTTTTCTTTTTTTCTATTTATCTCTACATTTTTAAATAAAACATATTCAAATAAATAATATAAAATACAATCAAATAATATATAAAGCATAGCTCTTTCAAACCAATCTAAATCTGGATAAATCGGCATAAAAAATAATATACAACTTTCATATAACCTTATAGTTATAGGTAATAAATATGAATTTCTTAAAGCAAAGTATGAATATAAAAATGAATTAATAATTAAAGGGATTATAATTGAACAAACATACTTAAATACTTCGTACTTATCTTCTACTAAATTACTATAGAATTGATTATAATTTATTTCTAGCAAAAATAGTATTAATGTAACAAATACAGCAACACCGTTCCATTTATTTTTCCTTATTAAAATTGTTTTTCTTAGTATTTCCATAGAACATATTGGAAGTATTTCAATTACTACATTAGTTAATATATATTTTAAACTGTGTTTATATGGGCTTAAAACATAACCAGACTTTAAGCCAAATAAATAACATAATATTGAATACATTAAAAGTATAATTACTAAATTAATAATATATTTTCTATTTCTGCTTATTAAGTAATAATTCTTTTTTAAAGTTAATAAACAGATTATGCTAACTAAAATCCAAAAAATTGGATTAATTACTTTTTGGTATATAGAGATATCATATTTAGAAAAGAAAATGGTTACAATTAGATATACTACCATTACTATGCATAACTTATTACGACTTAAAAATTTCATTTTCTTATACCTCTTTATATATAAAAAAATTAATAGGGAAGATTTTTTAATTCTTCCCTATTTTTATCTTATTGTTTATTTTTGTACAAAGAATAGTTTACCCTCTATCAATCTTGTTTTGACTGAAGGCACTTGTGTTACATCTTCTTTATAATTTGCTGTTATGGTAAAAGTAGCACTATTTCCTGCCTTAAGTTCATCTGGTGGATTAGAAATACAATATTCTATTGCAGGTGAACCATTATCTCTGTCAATATTAAAAGTTGCATGGTCTAAAGATGCATCAATAGAACCTGCATTTTCAACGGTTACTTCATACGTAACACTGTCTCCTGGTTTTTGAAGTTTGGCATCAAATGTTGCATTAGTATCTGTGTATTGTGGTTGTCCAGCATCACAGCCCTCGCTTACACTTATAGCTTCTATATTAGATATTTTAACATTCCATTGACCAGTAATTTGAGCAGTTCCATTTATATCTAATTCTTCTGCAAAAGCAGAATAACCAACAGACATTACAGATATGACAATTAATAGAACTATAATTAGTATGTTTTTATTGGTTTTCACTTTAAAACACCTCACTCCATATAAAAACATACTATATTATATGAACTACCGTTTTATAAAGTGAATTATTTACATATAACTTTCATTCTGTTTCATCATATACATCTTTTTTATCATCATAATCATCTAAAAAATGATGTACTACACCATCTTTTTTATATGAAATAAGTGTATTTAAGTTAACATTTTGAACACTTCTAAAAATATTTATATCAATCTTGTCTGAAATATTTCTAAACTTTTTAATTAATTTTTTCATTTCTTGACGTTTTGAACCGACTTCATCATTATTATTTAGCTCATTCTTTTCTGTTATTTTACATGCACATTGTATGAATTCTAAATTATTTTCATCTTTCCATTTTATAATGTCTTCTTCTTTAACATAGTACATAGGTCTAATAAGTTCCATTCCAGGATGAAATGTACTTTTTACCTTTGGCATCATTGTTTGAATTTGAGCACCATATAACATTCCCATAAGTATTGTTTCTATTACATCATCAAAATGGTGTCCAAGTGCTATTTTATTGCATCCAAGTTCTTTAGCTTTATTGTATAAATATCCTCTCCTCATTCTAGCACATATATAACAAGGATGGTCATCTATTTTTTCTACTACATTAAATATATTAGTTTCAAAAGTTGTAAGTGGAATATTTAATAATTGTGCATTATCCAATATTTTTTGTTTATTTTTTTCATTATATCCAGGGTTCATTGAAATAAATTCCACATCAAAATTCATCTTTCTATGTCTTTTAAGTTCTTGAAAGCATTTTGCCATAAGCATAGAATCTTTTCCTCCAGATATACATACGGCAATTTTATCTCCTTCTTGTATTAAATCATACTCTTGAATTCCTTGTATAAACTTAAGCCATATACTTTTTCTAAAAGTGGTTGTAATACTTTTTTCTATTTCCTTATATCTTTCCAATTTATTAATTCTCCTTTTTATTTATGATATCTTTTATTACTTGACTAGCTATTATCAATCCTGCTACAGATGGTACAAAAGAAATACTTCCTGGTATTTTCTTCTTTTTATTTTCTTCTTCAACAAGTTCGTTATATATTTCTTCATCAATTTCTATTGGTTCTTCCTTTGAATAAACTACCTTTAATTTTTTAATATTTCTGTTTTTTAACTCTTTTCTCATTACTTTAGCAAGAGGACACACACTAGTTTTATATATATCCGTTATTTCTAATTTTGTTGGGTCTAATTTATTTCCTGTTCCCATACATGAAATTACAGGTATATTATATTTATTTGCTCTAATTATAATTTCAATTTTTGCTGTAACTGTATCAACACAATCTACAACATAATCTATACTTTTATCTATAATTTCATCACTTTCTGGCATAAAAAATTCCTTATGCATTTCTACTTTGGCATTTGGATTAATATCTAATATTCTTTCTTTTGCAACTTCAACTTTAGTTTTGCCTATAGTTTTATGTGTCGCAATAATTTGTCTATTTAGATTAGTCAAACTAACCTCATCATTATCTACTAATACAAAATTTTCTATTCCAGCTCTGGCAAGTCCTTCAACTACAAAAGAGCCTACTCCACCTATACCAAAAACAGCAACTTTTGCACTATGTAATTTTTCTATATTATCTTTTCCAATTAATAACTCTGTTCTTGAAAATTGATTTATCATCTTTTATCCCCTTTTTATGTTATTTAACTATAACTTAATACATAATAATACCTTTTTTAATATATGTCAAGTATAGAACAAGCCAATTAACATAAATAAGCATATAAAAACTTCCGAGTAAGTGTATCACACTTGCTCGGAAGAAATAATTTTTTTACTTAACATGAATTACAACATCAGGTTTATCTTTTGCGTTATAATAGAAGCCTATACCTTCCAGTTTAGTAATTCTTTCCCTATCATACATTTGATAGTATTCCTGTCCGCCTTCTTCTACATCATGTACAAGCTCAATACAATAAAATCTACTACTAAAGATGATTAAATTATCATCAATTGAACTATCTAACTTGCAATAGTAAAAATCAAAATATTGTGAATTGTTGTCATCTATATTTTCAAGTCTATATTCATAACCACTATACTCAATATTATTTTCAATTACAAGTTCCCGTTCAAATTTTGTAGAAGTAGTCCCTATATCCACAAAGACAAGGCACAGTACGAGCTGTAAAAAGATAAGCCATAAAGCAGAGTTTTTCTGACTACCTACATAACAAACTATACAACCTAATATAAAGATTATAGAAAATATGATATCTTTAATACTAGATGAAACGGTAGCTCCAAAGAACAAAAACTGGGATATAAACCAAGCAAAAAGTGCAACGGTTATAACTATGAGTATTGTATGTTCACAAACTCTAGCCCATTTTCTAATTGCCTGTAATTTAGGGCTTTCTTTAACGTTATCAAAAGTTAACCCGAATATACCATAAACTACAATGGAAAATATAGCTATTCCAAGTAGCTCAACAGCAAATAACATCATTAAAACATTTGTATTCATGACTTTTCCTCCTTTGACATTAGTCATATAAATACTGCCGGTTAATACATAAATCATATACTAAACTCCATGTTGCATGATAGGAGTATCCAAATAATTAATAACGTGTCTTTATTATACCATTTTTTTACTATTATGTAAAACTTATATGGCTATATTCATCAAACTTTCACATTATGAACACAAAAGCTTTTTTTGTTATTTAATAATCATTCCCTTTTATATCTAAACCTTGTAATTGAAGCTTTGTAACTATAAGTTGAATATCGTTTTGTAAAAAATTGAGTTTTCTTAACTCTTTTCTAGTATTATTACATAATTTTCCTACTGTATCAATTTCATTTGATTTTAGTTGTTCACATATACTTTTATTAAGTTCTAATATTCGTATATCATTATTTAATAATTTTTCATTATATATTTGCTTATTCATATTTACTCGCCTCTTTAACTAAAGTTTTTTTATAACTATATTCCCATTATAGAATATCCATTATCTGCGTACACTACTTGACCTGTTATAGCACTGGCCATGTCGCTGCATAAAAAGCTAATTACATTACCAACTTCTTTTGTAGTAACATTTCTTTTTAAAGGGGCATTATTTTCAACAACATCTAGTATTGAATTGAAATTTTTAATTCCCTTTGCAGAAAGAGTCTTTATTGGGCCAGCAGATACAGCATTTACTCTAACATTAAGTTCTCCTAAATTATATGCTAAATATCTAACACTAGCTTCAAGTGCAGATTTAGCAACACCCATGACATTATATCCTGGAAATACCTTTGTTGAGCCATGATAAGTAAGACAAACTATACTTGCATTATCATTTAAAAGTTCTTGTTCCTTAGCTTTTCTTGAAATTAAAACTAATGAATATGCACTAACTTCATTTGCATGTAAAAAACCTTCTTTACTAGTATCTATAAAATCATTTTTCAAATCCTCTGTATTTGCGTGAGCAATACAATGAACTATTCCATCTATTTTTCCATATTCTTCTTTTATCTGACTATAAAGCTTTTCAACTCTTTCTTCATTACTTACATCACATTCAAATGCTTTTGCACCACTAAAATCGCTAATTAATTCTTCTATTTTTGCTCTGTTATCTTCTCCCATAAAAGTAAATAATAATTGTGCTCCATTTTCGTAAGCTGATTGTGCTACACCATAGGCTATAGACCATTTATTTCTAATTCCCATTATTAATATCTTTTTACCTTTTAACATTTTTACTCTTCTCCTCCAATTACTCTATATTTTTCATACCTTTTTTTAATAAGTTCCTCTTTATTTAGTTTATACAGTTCTTTCATCTGCTCAATTATCTCATTTTTTATTGTTTCTGACATTTTTAAAACATCCGATTTAGCATTTCCATTTGGCTCTTTTAGTATTTTATCTATTACTTTCAAATCATATAAATCATTTGATGTAAGTTTCATTTTTTCTGCTGCCTCTACTTTTTTATTTGCATCTTTCCACAATATACTTGCGTATCCCTCAGGAGATAAAATAGAATATATTGCGTTTTCTAACATAATTACCTTATCTGCTACTCCAATAGCAAGAGCACCACCACTTGAACCTTCACCAATTACAAAACTAAGTGTTGGTACTTTCACATTACACATTGTTTCTATGCTTTTAGCTATAGCATAGCCTTGCCCTCTTTCTTCTGCCTCAATTCCAGGATATGCACCTTTTGTATCTATAAAAGTAATAATAGGTCTATTAAATTTTTCTGATTGTTGCATAAACCTTATTGCTTTTTTATAACTTTCAGGATTTGGCATTCCAAAATTTCTTTTTATATTTTCTTTAGTATCTCTACCTTTTTGTTGAGCAATTATAGTATAATTTCTATTATTTAATGTACCTATACCACATACAATAGCACCATCTTCTGCAAAATCTCTATCTCCATGTAGTTCAAGAAAATCATCAAAAATGTTTTCAATATAATCTAATGAAGTAGGTCTATCTTTTTGTCTTGCTATTTCAACTTTACTCCAAGCATTATTTTTATCCATTATAATCACCTTTACTTAATTTTATTATCTTTGAAATAGTATCCTTTAAATCTTTTCTTTCTACTATTTTATCTACAAAACCATGTTCAAATTGAAACTCTGCTGTTTGGAAGTTTTCAGGCAACTTTTGATTTATAGTTTGTTCTATTACTCTTTTACCTGCAAATCCAATTAGAGCACCAGGCTCTGCAAGTGTAACATCTGCAAGAGTTGCAAAACTTGCTGTAACTCCTCCATAAGTAGGGTCAGTTAATACACTTATATATAAGTTACCTGCCTCATTTAATTTATTTACTGCATTACTTGTTTTTGCCATCTGCATTAAAGAAATAATTCCCTCTTGCATTCTAGCTCCACCTGAAACAGCAAATATTACAATAGGTAGTTCTTTTTCTACTGCTTGTTCTATGGAATAAGTTATATATTCTCCTACAACATATCCCATACTTCCCATAAAAAAGTTAGAATCCATAATGCATATTACTGCTTTTTCATTACTTATTTTTCCTATACCACATTTTACAGCTTCTTTTAATTTAGTCTTATTTCTAAGTCCTTCAATTTTTGAAATATATTCTGGCATATCTAATGGATTTTTACTTTCTATATGTAAATCGAACTCCTCAAAAGTATTTTCATCTACTATCTGCTCAAGTCTTCTTCTACTTGAAAGTCTAAAATAACTACCACAATTAGTACATACTCCAAGATTTGCTCTAACATCATCTCTATATAATATTTCTTTACAATTTTGACATTTAATCCATTTTCCTACTGGAATATCTGGCTTACTAATTTCCTCTATCATAACTTAAACTCCTCTTTTATAAATGAAGTATTAAAATTGCCTGTTATAAAATTATTATTTTCAAGTATTTGTACAAGAAATTTAATATTTGTATCTATACCACATATTTCGGTTTCGTTTAATGCTCGTTTCATCTTTGAAATAGCTTCCTCTCTATCTTTTCCAAGCACTATTATTTTAGCTATCATTGAATCATAAAATGGAGGGATTTCGTAATTTTGATACATGGCACTATCTACTCTTGTATTATTTCCACCAGGTAATACTAATTTTTCAATTTTTCCAGGAGATGGCATAAAATTATTATATGGATTTTCTGCATTAATTCTACATTCAATACTATGTCCTTTTATACATATATCCTCTTGTTTAATATTTAGTGTATTTCCTGAAGCAATTAACAGTTGTTCTTTGACAATATCTATACCTGTTATCATTTCTGTAACAGGATGTTCTACCTGTATTCGCGTATTCATTTCCATAAAATAGTAGTTCATAGTGCTGTCTACAAGAAATTCAATAGTTCCTGCGCCTTCATATCCAATAGTTTTAACTGCTTTTATTGCTGCCTGCCCCATTTCTTTTCTAACTTCTTCATTTATAGCTGTAGATGGACTTTCTTCTAGTATTTTTTGGTTATTTCTTTGTACAGAGCAATCTCTTTCGCCTAAATACACAGCATTATTATATTTATCTGCTAGTATTTGTATTTCAACATGTCTTGGATTTTCTATATATCTTTCCATATATATGGTATCATCTTTAAATGCTTTTTTAGCTTCTTGCTTTACTAGTTCAAAATTCTCTTTTAATTGCTCAGATTTATATACTATTCTAATCCCTTTACCTCCACCACCTGCTGAAGCTTTTAATATTACAGGGTAGCCTATTTTCTTTGCAAGTTCTTCTGCCTCTTTAAAATTCTTTAGTGCATCTTTAGAGCCTTCAATAACAGGAACTCCATTTTCTCTCATAACATTTTTACTATTTATTTTATTTCCCATTAAATCTATAACCTTATATGATGGGCCTATAAACTTAATATTACATTCTTCACACATCTTAGCAAATTTTGCATTTTCAGATAAAAAGCCAAAACCTGGGTGTATACTATCTGCCCCTATAAGACATGCTGCTTCTAATATATTTTTTTCATTCAAATAGCTTTTCATAGAAGGAGCAGGACCTATACAAACTGCTTCATCTGCTAATTTTACGTGTAAAGAATTTTTATCTGCCTCTGAATAAATAGCAACTGTTTTAATATTTAGTTCTTTACATGCTCTAATTACTCTTACAGCTATTTCTCCTCTATTTGCAATTAATACTTTCTTTAACATATCTTAACTCCTTACACTACAGCAAAAGTTAGTTCTCCTTTAACTGCAACTTTATCATTAACGTAAGCTACTGCTTCTCCTATACCAATACTTGCTTTCTCCTTTATTACTTTAACTTCAAGTCTTAGTACATCACCAGGAACTACTTGTTTTTTAAATCTTAATTTATCTACTCCACCAAAAAGAGCATTTTTTCCTTTATTTTCTGGTTTAGATAATATAGCTATTGCTCCTGCTTGTGCTAAAGCTTCAATTATTAAAACACCTGGCATTATAGGTTGAGATGGAAAATGACCTTGAAAATATGGTTCATTAATACATACATTTTTATATGCTATACAATACTTGCCAGGTTCATAATCTTCCACTCTATCTATCATTAAAAAGGGAGCTCTTTGTGGTATAATTTCCATTATCTGTTTTATATCTAGCATAATTTTATACCTCCTCTATTTTAAATATTGGTTTACCATATTCAACCATTTCTTCATTTTGTGTACAAATTTCAACAATTTTACCATCATATTCTGACTCAATCTCGTTCATTAATTTCATTGCCTCAATTATACAAATAACTTGACCTTTTTTTACTGTATCTCCTACATTTACATAAGGTGCTTTATCTGGAGATGGTTTTAGATATAATGTACCAACCATTGGAGATTTTACTGTATATATATTTGTACTTTCCTCATTTTTTTCTTGTTGCTGTGGTACTTGTTCAATTTCTTTTCTATCTATACTTTCAGTATATGAACTATCTTTAGTTAGACTAATTTTAACTCCATCTGGAAATTCTATATTTAGACTATTTAGATGTGATTGACTCATATCATTTATTATCTTTTTAATTTGTTCATATTCCATAATTATTATCTCCTTTATTCTGTATATTTTTTAAATATAATAGTGCTATTATGTCCACCAAAGCCTAAAGAATTAGACATTGCATATTCTACTTTTGTTTTTATAGCTTTATTTGGAACTATGTTTAAATCGCAGTCCTCATCTTTTACTTTATAACCTATTGTAGGTGGAATTATATCTTGTTCTATCGCTTTTACACATATAATCGCCTCTACTGCTCCTGCTGCTCCAAGTAAATGACCTGTATGACCTTTTGTTGAGCTTACATATAATTTATCATAACAATTTGGAAAAGCAGATTTAATTGCAATAGTTTCATATTTATCATTTAAAGGGGTTGCTGTACCATGTGCATTAATATATGTTACTTTATCTGGTGTAATCTTTGCATCCTCCATAGCATTAACCATCGCTCTTTTTCCACCGTTTCCATCTGGTGCTGGAGAAGTTATATGATAAGCATCTGATGAAGCACCATATCCTACAACTTCTGCATATATTTTTGCTCCTCTTTTTTTAGCATGTTCTAGTTCTTCTAAAACTAATACTCCTGCTCCTTCACCCATTACAAAGCCTCCTCTTTCTTTATCAAAAGGAATACTTGCTCTGTATTTATCCTCTACAGTATTTAACGCTTTTATATTTGTAAAACCTGCAATTCCTGAAGGAGTTATACTTGCTTCACAACCACCACATAAAACTGCATCTTGATAGCCATGTTTTATAGCTCTATATGCTTCACCTATTGAATGAGTTCCACTAGCACAAGCTGTTACTATTGACTCTGATTCTCCTTTTAATCCAAGTTCAATAGCTATATTTCCTGCTGCCATATTACAAATTGCCATAGGAATGTACATTGGTGAAATCCTATCTGCACCTTTTTTTACTAAAACTTCATTTTGTTCTTCTATTGTCTTTAAGCCACCTATACCTGAACCTACAAAAACTCCAACTCTTTCAAAATCTGTATTTTCTGGTGTCATTCCACTATCTTTAATAGCCTCTCTTGAAGATATAATTGCAAATTGTACAAATCTATCTAATCTTTTAACTGCTTTTCTATCAAAATAGTCTTGAGCATCATAATTCTTTACTTCTCCTGCAAATTTTACTTTAAAATCACTTGCATCAAATAATGTGATATTATCTATTCCACATTTTCCCTCAATAATTCCATCAAAAAAATCTTTAACATTATTTCCTACAGGAGTTATTGCTCCCATTCCTGTTACAACTACTCTTTTTTCCATCATAGACCTCCTACATTACCATTCCACCATCTACGTTTATTACTTGACCTGTTACATAAGAACTTTCCTCATTAGATAGGAAATATACTACATTTGCAACTTCATCTGCATTTCCCATTCTCTTTAATGGTATTTGTGAATAAATAGACTCCTTTACTTTGTCTGATAGTACATTTGTCATATCTGTATCAATAAATCCAGGTGCTACTGCATTTACTCTAATACTTCTTGCAGAAAGTTCTTTTGCAAGAGATTTAGTAAATCCTATTATCCCAGCTTTTGAAGCAGAATAATTTGTTTGTCCAGCATTTCCTGCAATTCCAACAACAGATGATATGTTAACAATATTACCAGATTTCTTTTTAATCATATATGGTACTACATTTCTTGTTACGTTAAATGTACCTTTTAAATTTACATCTATTACTTTGTTAAAAGAGTCTTCTTTCATCATTGCAATTAATCCATCTTTTGTAATACCTGCATTATTTACTAATACATCTATCTTTGAAAATTTATCTATTGCTTGTTTTACCATATTTTCACATTCTTCATATTTTGAAACATCTGCTTTTACGATTAGAACTTCTATTCCAAAATTTTTGAAATAATCTTCAAGCTCTTTTACTTGTGTATTATCTGATACATAATTTAAAACTAAATTATATCCTTCCTTTGCGAATTTTTCTGCAATACTCTTGCCTATTCCTCTTGTTCCACCAGTTATTAATACTACTTTATTATCTTCCATTTTATCTAATTCTCCTTTACTAAATTTATAAGATTTTTTAAACCTTCTACATTTTCTATATTTATTACTTTATTTTCTCTATTTTCTTTCTTTACAAAACCACTTAGAGTTGTTCCAGGTCCTATCTCAACATATAAGTCTATCTGTTCATCATTAAGTTTTCTAATTATCTTATCTAGTCTAACAGGACTTGTCATTTGTGATTTTAGTATCTGTACGAAATCATCTCCAAAACTATACTGTGTACCATCTATATTTTTCAACACATCTATGTTTGGTACTTTAAAGTTACAATTATTTAGTTCTAATTCAAATTTCTCACTTGCTTTATTAAGCTTTTCCGTATGAAATGGACCTGCTGTGTTTAGCTCAACTATTTTTCTTGCACCTTTTTCTTTAAGTATTTGACTTGCCTTTTCTACACTTTCCCTATAACCAGATATTACAGTTTGCATTGAATAATTATAATTTGAAGGTACTACAAACCCATCTACTGTTTTACATACTTCTTCTATAGTTTTACTATCTAAACCAATAACTGCTACCATACAATATTTATCTGAATTAACTATGCCATTTTCCATTATTTGTCCTCTTTTTCTTACAAGTTTCAAACCTTGTTCTAAATCTAATGCTCCAGAGCTAATTAATGCGGTATACTCTCCTAAACTCAAACCAAATTCAACTTGTGGTTTAATATTATATTGTTCTAATACTTTGCATATAGCAAGTGAACTTACAAGTATTGCAATCTGTGTATTACTCGTTTTATTTAATTCTTCTTCATCACTTTCAAAGCAAAGTTTAGCTATATCTATACCTAAAATATCACTTGCGTGTTCATATAGCTGTCTTGCCTCTTTAAAATTATCATAAATATCTTTACACATTCCTTTTTTTTGTGTTCCTTGTCCTGGAAACATAAAAGCAATTTTCATTTTTTTATACCTCCATTAAAATACTTCCTAAATTTAAGCCACCACCATAGCCTAATAATATGATTTTATCTTTTTCCTTTATTTCATTCATTGTAACAAGTTCATCTAATGCTATTGGAATACTTGCACAAAATGTATTTCCATATTTTCTTATATTTGTATACATTTTTATATCTAGTTTCTGAGATATTTTTTCTAGTATTTTTAGATTAGACTGATGAGGAATAATATATTTGATATTTTCTTTATTCTCATCTGCTTTTTCAATTAGTTTATTAATATTTTCTACTGTTTTAGTGGTTGCAAATTTATATACACCTTTTCCATCCATATATAGATTGTTATTTTTATCACAAGTTAAAATATCGTTATTTTGACTAATACTTTCTATTAAACTAAAATATTCTTTTTCTTGTCCTGTATTTTCTAATAAAACACATCCTGCACCATCTCCAAACAATATCTTATCTTTATCATTTATATAGTTATTAATAGATAGAACCTCTGCACCAATTACTAGAGCATAGTCTATATCTGAATAAGTTAAATATTTTTGAGCAATATCTAGTGCATTAATAAAAGCAGAACATCCTGCAAGAACATCCAAACACATACAATTTTTAATATCAAAATACTTTTGAATTTGAAATGACAAAGAAGGCATTACATTATTTATGGTAGTAGAAGTAGCAATTATAATACCCACTTTTTGAATTTCTATTTTACTATTTTTTTCTATTAAATCTTTTACACTATTAATTGCGATTGTATCCAGGGTTTCATTTTCTACATAATATCTAGTTTCTATTCCTGTTACTTTTTTTATATACCCTTTATCTAAATTATATATTTTTTCTAAATTATCATTGTCTATTTTCTTATCTGGAATATATTTCCCTGTTCCAACTATTTTCATTGAATTCATTACATATCCTCCAACTATTAATACTTTATACTATAAATTTCAAAAAATCATTAACCCGACTGGTCGGTCGCCGTTTAATTATTTTAAGTCAAAAAAAAGAAAGTGCATTTATATTACACTTTCTAGTTATTATTATTTCACATAATTATTTTTTTAAAATTCCTTTTATTACATTATCGCAACACTGTTTTGCTAGTTCTTTTTTAGTTATATTTCCATTAAATTTATACTTTAGAAGTAGTCCTGAACAAATTATTCCAAATATTTCAAAAGCAGTTATTCTAGTATCACATTCATTAATTTCATTTTTATTTTTAGCTTCAATTAAAATATTTTCTATAACATCAACACATCTATATACACTTTCCCTACATTTTTCATTTCTTTTTTCTTTACCACAAATCTCATTCATTACTAGACTTATTAGATTTTCATACTTATACACTACCTTAAGTTCTACAGATATAATTGCATATATCTTTTCCTCTATTGTATCTACTTGAGCTGAATTAGTTTCTAAGCTATGTTCTAGTAACTTTAGTCCTTCTACAATTAAAAAGTCTAGTATTTCCTCTTTACTTGAAAAATGATAATACAATGTGCCCTTTGCAATTCCTACTATTGAAGTTATTTCTTCTATACTAGTTGCATCATATCCTTTTTTTGCAAATAAGTCCATTGATGTTTCAAATATCTTTCTCTTAGTTCTATTCATCTACTTCCTCCATAATTTCTAAATAATTTTTTTCAAAAATATTGAAAAATGTAGAAATAATATCTTCTCTAATACACTCTATGCCAAACTCATTTTTTATTGATGAAGCTATATTTTGTAACTGAGTATTGAATTTTTCTTGAAGTACATTAAGTCCAATTCCTACATATATTACTCTGACTTTCTGACCTAGTATTTTGGTTTCAGTTAATATTCCGCCTATTTTTTTATTATTTGTTACAATGTCATTAGGAGACTTTATATCTAGTTTTATATTATATATCTTATATATACTCTCTATTATACATTTTGCAATAATAACAGTTATATTTTCTATTTTTTTAATTTCACAATTTGGATATAGTACAAATGTCATTGCTATATTTTTATTCTTCTCATCTGTAAACCATTTTCTACCATGAGTACCTTTACCATTGGTTTGACATTCAGCTATTATAACTGAACCATTTGCTATATCTGCTTTTTGTTTTATATCATCTTGAGTAGAATTAAGCATATCATATATATATATATTTCTACCAAGAAACTTAGTATCTAATTTGTTATATATTAGCTCTTTATTCAATATTTTCTCCTTACTATTATTCTTTGCTTTGAAATTATACTATAAATATTTATATTTTTCAAATATATTTATTTCTATCATATATTTTATACCACAATATATAGATAAAGAAAAGGATTATATTTACATTATTTGCTAAAATCTATCTGTACTATTTCTTTTACTAAATTCCACATTCTCTCCATTGAAGATATAGATAATCTCTCGCGTGGTGAATGTACATCAAAAGTATTTGGTCCTATTGCTATATAGTCTACATTTTCCATTCGTTTCTTGAAAAAGCCCCCTTCAAGTACCCCTTGTGTTATTATTTTCTCTATTTTCTTCTTATTATTTTTTTCATATAAATCGCTTACATACTTTACAAGATTAGAATTATAGTCTGGTTCAAAGCCATATAATTCTTGAGACCAAATTATTTCTAATTTATTTTCCTTTACTTGTTTTTCAAGTGTTTCTAAATAATCTTGTTTAAGTTTTGTATCATTACTTCTAAGTGAATAGTCTATTCTAATATAATTACCCACAATATTTACTGCACCAAGATTTGCAGATAGAATTTGATTTTTTTCTAAGTCAAAATTAAGTGCTCTATTATTAAAATTATACATAAATTTTATTACTCTTTCTGATACATCACTACTCATTACTTTTAGGTTTTCATCTATATTCTTGACCTTTTCAAATACTATATTTTCATTGTTAAACTTTTCTCTTTGCTTTAATAATATATCTTCAATTTTTGATACATCAAAACTATTCTTTTCTACTGCAAACTGTACTCTAAATTCTCTAGGAATTACATTTACTTTTCCAGAGCTTGAAATATCTATTATTTGCACTTTATCCATTTCATTTAATACTTGTGCTCCGAGTTTTATTGGATTACCTCTACTCTCATCTGCTATATTTCCACCAGAGTGTCCTCCTTTAAAATTTGAATATTCTAAATTATATATATAATAATCTTCTAATTGCATTTTTTTATCATATTCAATATTTATTTTTCCATACCACTCCATACAGTTAGCACTACTTATTACCATTTTTCCTTCTTTTCCACAGTCTAAAGATATTATTCTTTTAGCAGATATTTTATCTATATCTATCTCTTTTACACCTATCATTGTGGTTTCTTCTTGAACTGTAAATATACATTCAAGTTTTGGCATTTTAATATTGCTATCAAGTAATGCAAGCATTAAACTTACACCTGCTCCATTATCTGCTCCAAGTGTAGTGTTGTCTGCTCGTATATAATCTTCTTCTACAATAAGTGAAATTGGGTCTTTAGTAAAATCATGAGTATAAGTAGTTGTTTTTTCACATACCATATCTAAGTGTGCTTGAAAAGCTAGTGTATCATATTCTTTATATTCTTCATCTGCAGGTCTTGTAACTATAACGTTATAATACTCATCTGTATAGTAACTTAGTCCTCGTTTTTTAGCAAATTCTACTATGTAATCTCTAATATTTTTCTCATTTGCTGAGTTTCTAGGAATATCACTTATTTGTTTAAAATACTTAAACACTTCTTTTGGCTCAATATCTTCTATATTCATTTTCTTTTCTCCTTTACTATAATTAAATCTTTTTAGAAATTCTTTTGTTCTTTCATTCTTAGGATTATCTATTACCTCTTTGCCACTTTCTATTATTTGACCATTATCCATAAAAATAATTTTATCTGCCACTTCTCTTGCAAATGCAATTTCGTGAGTAACTATAATCATTGTTTTATTTTCGTTTGATAATTCTTTTATTACTTTCAATACCTCTTCAACAAGTTCTGGATCAAGTGCACTAGTAGGCTCATCCATACATAAAAGTTTAGAGTCCATAGCAAGACATCTAGCAATAGCTACTCTTTGTTTTTGTCCACCAGATAAATTACATGGATACATTTCTTTTTTTTCTTCTAGCCCTATCTTTTTCAACATCTTTATGGCTATTTCTTTAGCTTCTTCTTTACTTCTTTTTAACACCTTTTCTTGAGCAAATGTAATATTTTCTAAAACACTAATATGTGGAAATAAATTAAAATCTTGAAATACCATTCTCGTATTCATATTTATTTTTTTAATTACTTCTTTATCTGAATATTTTCCATTTTTAATTAAGTAATTTTCATCTATTTTAACTGTTCCATTATCTATTTTTTCTAAGTTATTGATACATCTTAAAAGTGTAGATTTACCAGAACCACTTGGACCTATTATACATAGTGTTTCGCCCCCGTTTAATGAGAAAGATATATCATTTAAAACTTTTTCTTTACCGTAGCATTTACACAAGTTTTCTACTCTTAAAATTTCTTTCATTTTTTTCTCCTCCTTAGTTATAATAATCTAGCTTTTTTTCAGTTAAATTAAAGATAATAGAGATTATTCCAACAAGCACTAAATAATATGCTCCTGCAAGAAGTAAGGGAGTAATTGAAAATAAATAATTTGCTTGTTTTTGTGCTAAACTAAACATTTCAGAAATTCCTATTATCTGTGCTAAAGAAGTAGTTTTTACTAAAGATATAACCTCATTAGAAGTTGCAGGTAAAATCTTTTTAACTACTTGTGGAAGTATTATATACATATATATTTGAAATTTATTTAGTCCCAAAGTATAAGCTGCTTCTGTTTGTCCCTTAGGTATACTATTTATACCACTTCTAAATATTTCACTAAAATATGCTGTGTAATTTACTACAAATGC
>CANRLG010000013.1 GCA_947631415.1 uncultured Clostridia bacterium | reverse complement strand
GTAATTAAAATGCTAGATAACTTCAGAGTAGGAACACACGAAACTCTACACAACCAAGACTCTAAGATATTCTTAAACGGCTATGGACGTAGAGGAGGAGCAGAAGACTACGCTGCAGGATTTATACAACAATATTATAGAAATGGTTGGGTAAGTCCAAACATCTTTGATGAAGAAGAAGATTTAGCAAATCCTGTATTTAAAGACAATGTAACTCAAAACTTGAGAAAATCAAGTGTTGAAAATGATGAAAAGTTACATGCATATTATGATAAATACTTTAGAGTAAATGACTTCTTAGATTGGATAGAAGCAAAAGCATATTTCGAGCTTAATGATGAACAAAAGGCAAGTATTTCTGTACAAGTATCATATCCAGAAGTAAGTGCAGATAAGCAAGATGAAGGTGATGATGTAGTAGCATATACACCATTAACTACAGATATGGTACAAGGTATGAAATTAACAGAAATGAAAGATTTATGGCAAAACAGAATAATGCTAAGACCTGGAGTAAAAGAATATGAAAGAAGGTCACCAGGTGCTGACACAGATTCTATATTCAATATTCACTGGTATCAACCACATGCAGATAATGATAGACCAGATGGTGCAAACTTTAAATATATTGCATGGCAAATGGCAGGTGAAGGTGGATATTACGAAGGATTAGTACCATATTACACATTGTCATATATAGGCATAAAAAATGGAACTGGAGAAAAGACAACAGACTTAATAGCTTTACGTTATATTACTAAAGACCCAACTATGACTTATGAAAGATATAAACTTGAAAGATATGAAAAACTTTCAGAGCATTTCAATGACAAGGGTACATATATAGATGCTGAAACAATCTATCAAGAATATTTGAAAGCATTACAAACAGATGCAGATAATAAAGATAGAAATCTAACACAAAGTACAGCTGTTAAGAAAAAATATTTCCAACAAATAAGAAGAGAAACAAACGACTTTAATATAGAGCCTTTTGAAGCAAGAGCAGATGTTGCAACAGTTAGTATAGAAGAAAATGAAGTAGCTATTACTAACAGTAAAGTAGTAACAAATGCAGAAGAATTTGTAAATGAAATAACTAATAATTCAAATGCAAATATAGAGCTTGGAAATGATATAGACCTATCTAATTATGTAGATGGAGAAGTTATAATAGACACAGAATTTTGTGGAATAATAAATGGAAATGGATATAACATTTCTGGGGTAAACCTACCAATATTTAGAACATTAAACAAAGCGACTGTTAAAAATGTTAATATCATAACTTCTATAATTGATGTAAAAGAAGAAAATGTTTTAGGCAAAACAATCGCAAGTTCTACAATAAAAGAGGTTACTGTAGAAAATCCTACAGTTAAATCTGAACTAGATGTAGGAGGTTTAGCTATAAACTTCTTATCCAAAGATATGATTATTCCTAAGAAAATTATGATAGGATAGGTAACAAAAGAGACACTAAATATTACATTTAGTGTTTCTTTTTTATATAAAAAACGCAAAAAAAGAATTGATATTT
Organism: uncultured Clostridia bacterium; assembly: GCA_947631415.1. Taxonomy (GTDB): domain Bacteria; phylum Bacillota; class Clostridia; order TANB77; family CAG-465; genus CAG-465. The sequence goes on along the minus strand of CANRLG010000013.1, from coordinate 31,514 downwards.
CTATCAATTCTCATTAATTAAAAGGATATATTGGCAGGGGATGAGAGAATCGAACTCCCAACTGGTGTTTTGGAGACACTCATTTTACCATTAAACTAATCCCCTATATGACATTAGTTATTGTAACATTATTTAATGTATTTTTCAAGATTTTTTCTAAAAAAAATAAATAAAGATATAAAATAAATTATATAATTATATATAACATAATTGAATAAAGTATAAGTTAATGATATAATCTAAAAACAGTGAGGTAACCATAAAAAAGTGAAAAAAATAATACAAGGTTTATCAATAGATATTATACTATTTGTAATTATAGCATATTTATTAATGAACGCATTTGGCTATAGACCAATAATTACTGTAGAAAAATTGTTAGTTATTGTAGTACTATCAATCATAGCATTAAATATGATAATATATATTGTTGGAGCAGTAAAAAAAGGGAAAGTTTTAAACATAGTAATTAGTTCTCAATTAGTGTTAGTAATTGCATTTATGTGTTTTATATTAATTAAAAATTATAATACTAATATGTATTTAGTTCGTAAAAACGATAAAGATTATATGATGTGTGTAAATGTGAATGACGATACGAAAGAATACTACCTATTAAAAAATAAATATATTAGATATAAAGATTTTGCTATAAAAGAATATTTAAAAGATACTACACTTTCATATAATGAAAATTCTTTAAGTAAGATAAAGTATAATAAAAATATTCTTAAAAGTGGTGTAAATAAAGAAGTAATTGAAACTGAGAAGAAAATAATATCTTCTAAAAAGATAGAAGATACTACCACAAGAGTATGTTTAATTATAAATAATAAGGAAGAATTAACAGAGTTTTGCAAGAATTATGAAGTTGATGTAAATTACGATACGGAATTTTTTAATGAAAATTCATTAGTTATAGTAAGTTATGTTCCATACAAAGAAGTTATACCTTATATAGCACTTGGCGAGGATTACAATTTGTATGTGTATATAAAGAAAGATAGCGAAAGCGAACTAGAGAAAAATGCTTTTTGTTTTATGGAATGGAAAAAGGAAAACGGAGTAGAAGAAATAATCGTGGAAGATTATGATAAGGTAATGAAAAATTACGAAATTTAAAAGGGAGTGTGTTAAGGTGTTAGAATTAAAGAAAATTAAAAAATCGTATAAAACAGCAGATTATACACAAGTTGCTTTAGACAATATTAGTTTAAAGTTTAGAAAAAGCGAATTTGTATCTATTCTTGGACCAAGTGGTAGTGGAAAGACTACATTACTTAATATAATAGGTGGACTTGATAGATATGATAGTGGAGATTTAATAATAAATGAAAAGTCTACTAAAGATTATAAAGATAAAGACTGGGATGAATATAGAAATAATTCAGTAGGTTTTATATTCCAAAGTTATAATTTAATTGGTCATATTAGTGTATTAAATAATGTTGAAATGAGTTTAACATTAAGTGGAGTAGGAGCAAAAGAAAAGAAGAAAAGAGCATTAGAAGTTCTAGAAAAAGTTGGACTAAAAGACCATGCATATAAACGTCCAAATGAACTTTCAGGTGGACAAATGCAACGTGTAGCTATTGCAAGAGCTTTAGTAAATAATCCAGATATTATTCTTGCAGATGAACCAACAGGAGCTTTAGATACAACAACTTCTGTTCAAATAATGGATTTAATTAAAGAAATATCAAAAGACAAACTAGTAATAATGGTAACACATAATCCAGAACTTGCAGAAAAATATTCATCAAGAATAATTAAATTGTTAGATAGTAAAATTATAGATGATACAGACCCATATAATCCTACAAAAGAGGATAAAAAAAAGGCTAAAGAAGAAGCTAAAAAAAGTAGAAAAACTTCAATGAGTTTTGCAACAGCACTTTCTTTAAGTATAACAAATTTAAAAACAAAACTGGGAAGAACATTATTAACTTCTTTTGCGGGAAGTATTGGAATAATTGGTATTGCAACAATAATGTCAATGTCTAATGGTGTACAAAGATATATTGATAGAACTCAGGAGGAAACTCTTGCATCATATCCTGTAACTATTCAGGATAAAACAATAGATACTTCTGCTTTAATAGAAACAATGATGGGTGAAAATGAAAAAGACACAACAAATCATGAAGAAGGAAAAATATATTCAAATAATATAATGACAGATGTTATGAGTACAATGTCATCTAAAATAGAAGAAAACAATTTAAAGAGATTTAAAAACTATATACAAGATAATCAAGAGGAAATTAATAAATACACTACAGCTGTGGAATATGGTTATAATTTAAACTTAAATATATATAGTGCAGATACTGAAAATCTTGTAAAAGCAAATCCAAGCGAAGTTTTTGATAAAATAGGTTTTAGGTCTTCTGCTAATTCACAAAATAGTGGTCAAATGTTTTCAATGTTTACTTCAACAGATGTATTTATTAAATTATTGGATAATCAATCACATCTTGAATCAAAATATGACCTTTTAACTGGTAAGTGGCCAGAAAATTATAATGAAGTAGTATTAATGGTAGATAAAAATAATCAAGTTAGTGATTATACACTTTATAGTTTAGGTTTAAAATCACAAGATGAATTAGAAGCTAAATACCAAAAAATTAGAGAAGGAAAAGAAGTAGAAGCTGATGAGGTTTCAGAATATACTTATGATGATATTTTAAATATGGAATTTAAAATATTACCTCAAACAGAATACTTCGAAAAAGAAGGAAATATTTGGGTAGATAAATCAGAAGATGAGGACTATGTAAAGAATAAATTAAATAGTGCAGAAAATATTAAAATAGTAGGTATAATTAGACCAAATGAAGAGGCAGTAACAGAAATGACAACAGGTGTAATTGGTTATACAAAAGAACTAGAAGAACATTTTATTGAAAAAAATAGGGAAGCACAAATTGTAAAAGAACAACTAGAAGATGAAACTAAAAACGTATTTACTGGACTAGAATTTAACGAGGATGAAACTTCAAAGACTTTCGATATTAACTCTCTATCAGATGAAGAAAAAATGTATATGATGTCATTATCTCAAGAAGAACTTGCATCACTTATGGCTGCGTATGCAGAAAATGCAAATGCTACACTTGATTCTACTTTAGAAAAAATAGGGTATGTAGATATTGAAGAACCATCGATGATAAATATTTATCCAAAGAGCTTTGAAGACAAGGATAGTGTTACAGCTTTCATAGATGATTACAATTCAAAAGTAGAAAATGAAGGTAATGAAGCTGATTCTATCAATTATACAGACACAGTTGGTATTATAATGTCTTCAGTAACTTCAATAATAAATGTAATAAGTTATGTATTAATAGCTTTTGTATCAGTATCGTTAATAGTTTCAAGTATTATGATAGGAATTATAACATATATTTCTGTACTTGAAAGAACAAAAGAAATTGGTATATTAAGAAGTATTGGTGCTTCAAAAAGAGATATATCAAGAGTATTTAATGCAGAAACTTTAATAATAGGCTTTTGTGCAGGTGTGATAGGTATAGCGTTTACTTATCTTTTAACAATACCTGGTAATATGGTATTAAAATCATTAACAAATATTTCTGGACTTGTTGCAGTGCCTATTGTACCAGCATTAATACTTGTAGCAATAAGTATGATTTTAACAGTTATCTCTGGTCTAATACCTGCAAAACTTGCAAGTAAAAAAGACCCAGTAATTGCACTTAGAACAGAATAAAATATTAAAATAAACTCAGAATATAAGTAAATTCTGGGTTTATTTTTTTTCTCAACTGTTATTTAACAAATGTTTGTGGTATAATCATACAAAAAAAGAGGAGATAATAATTATGGAAGAAAAGTATAATAGATTAATTGAAATTTTTAAAGAACTATCTAAAGTTCCAAGAAATTCTAAAAAAGAGGAAAAAATTGGAAAATATATATTAAATTTTGCAACTGAACTTGGTTTAGAGGCAAAGATGGATAAATTATATAACGTTGTTGTAAAAAGAGAAGCTTCAAAAGGTATGGAAGATAAAAAGGGAATAATATTTCAAGCTCATACAGATATGGTATGTGAAAAAACAACAAACTCTACTCATGATTTTGAAAATGACCCAATAGATATGATAGAGGAAGAAAATACACTAAAAGCAAAAGACACAACTTTAGGTGCAGATGATGGAATAGGAGTAGCTACTCTACTTCTTTTAATGGAAGATAAACAAATACAACTTCCAACTACATATTTCTTCTTTACTACACAAGAAGAAATTGGAATGTATGGTGCAAAAGGACTAGATACTACAAATATAGAAGCTCAGTATTTAATTAATCTTGATGGAGAAGAAGAAAATACTGCTATTGTAGGATGTGCTGGTGGAGTTAGTGTACACTATACTAAAAATACTACTCAAGAAAAAGTAGAAAATGATGTATATAAACTAGAGATAAGTGGCCTATATGGAGGTCATTCTGGTGTAGATATTAATAAAGGAAGAATTAACTCAAACTACTTAGCAAGTAAAATATTAGAAAATACTAATTCTAAAATAATCTCTTTTGTAGGCGGAAATAAAGATAATGCCATACCAAATTATACAAAAGTAATATTTGAAAATTTCCAAAATATTGAGGAAAAAGTAGAAAAAGTACTTGAAAATATCAAAATTACTCCTGAGGATAAAAATATAACAGTAGATTTAGAAAAAATAAATATGAAAAATGCAAGTTCTTTTGGATATGAAGAAAGCAATAATATAGTAGAATTAATATTAAATCTTAAACAAAATGTTATTGCAATGAGTAGAGACATAGATGATTTAGTTGAAACTTCAGGAAATATAGGAATAGTTGATGCAAAGGCAGGAAAAATTAACATTGTGGAGTCTCTTAGGTCAAGTATAGATTTACAAAAAGATAAAATAAAGGCAGAAAATAATAATCTTGCAACTTCACTTGGATTTGAAATAAGTGAAGAAGGCGAATATCCTGGATGGAAGTATAATCCTAATTCAAAACTTGAAAAGATATATAAAGAGGCATATATGCAGACTCATGAAAATACTTCCCCTATTATTTGTGCAATTCATGCAGGAGTTGAATGTGGTATGTTTTATGAAAAGATGCCAAATTTAGATATGATATCATTAGGACCAGATGTTGTAGATGTACATACTGTAAATGAAACTCTATATCTTAATTCTTGTAAGAAACTGCTTAATACATTATATATAATGATACAAAATATGGAATAGGTACAGCTTGTACCTATTTTTCATACCACAAAACCATATATTTTTACAACTTAGATTTTAATTTTGTTACTTTTAGTGTATAATTAAATTACATAAATGGAGGTAATCATGATTATAGAGAAATTAAAAAAAGAAGAGTTAGATAAGTATAAAAAATTAATAGATGAAGCTTTTGATGGTAGTAATGACATAGAAAAATATGAAGAATATGATGAAAATAGCGATATATATGAAGTTCTAGTATTAAAAGAAAAAAATGAGATAATAGGTACAGTTACTATGTACAAAATACAGTTATTTACTTTTGGTTTTCAACCATCTATTGAATTATTTAATGTAGCTGTTAGTAAAGCATATAGAAGAAAAAATCTAGGTAGTATAATGCTTAAATATGTTATAGAATATGCTAAGGAAAATGGCTTTAAATCAATTCACTTTACCTGCCTTGAGTCAGAGGAGGGAGTACACCAATTTTACGAATCAATGGGATTTGTTAAAGCAAATAGTAGAAAATATAATATGAATTTGTAGGAGTAATTAAATGTATAGATTAAGTAATGTAAAAATTAAGGAAGACTTGACAGAGGAACAAATAATAGAAAGTGCATTAAAAAAATATAAGATAAAAAAAGAAGAAGTGAAAAGCTCAAGCATATATAAAAAATCAATAGATGCAAGAGATAAATCTAATATATATTATAACTATGCAATAGATGTAGAACTAAAAAAAGATAGAGTAGTAAAAGGTGCAAGTGTAGTAGAAGAATATAGCTTAGAAAACATTAATGTAAAAAGAAAAAGCAAATATTGTCCTGTAATAGTAGGTGCAGGCCCTGCTGGACTTTTTACTGCTTTAATACTTGTAGATAATGGAGTATGTCCAATTATAGTAGAACGTGGTAGTAAGGTAGAAAAAAGAGTTGAAGATGTGGATAACTTTGTAAAAAATGGAGTATTAAATACTAAATCTAATATTCAATTTGGTGAAGGTGGAGCAGGTACATTCTCAGATGGAAAATTAACAACTGGAAATAATTTGACACATTCAAGAAAAGTATTAGAAGAGTTTGTAAAATTTGGAGCTCCTAAAGAGATAATGTATGTTGCTAAACCACATATTGGAACAGATAATTTAGTAAATATAGTAAAAAATATGAGAGAATATATCATCTCAAAAGGTGGTAGATTTATATTTGATACGCAAGTAATAGACTTTAAGTATAATAACTCTAAGATAGAAAAGGTAATTTTAGACAATAATGAAGAAATAGAAACAGATACGGTTGTACTTGCAATAGGTCATAGTGCAAGAGATACATTTAAAAAGCTACTTTCAAGTGGTGTAACAATGGTTCCTAAGAATTTTGCTGTTGGAGTTAGAATAGAACATTTACAATCAGATATTAACTTAGCTCAATACGGAGATAAATCTAAATTACATTTACCACCAGCAGAATATAAACTTGTATATCATGCTAAAAACGGGAGAGTTTGTTATACATTTTGCATGTGTCCTGGTGGACAAGTTATGGCTTCATCATCAGATGAAAATACAGTTGTAACAAATGGAATGAGTAAGTTTAAAAGAGATGGAGAAAACGCAAATAGTGCGTTACTTGTAAATATAACACCTCAAGACTGTGGAAATACAGGAGCTTTATGTGGTATGTATTACCAAGAAAAGCTAGAAAAGAAAGCTTTTGAAATGGGAGGCTCAAATTATTATGCTCCAGTTCAGAAAGTAGGAGATTATATTAATAATGTAAAATCTGAAAGTATTGGGAAAGTTAAACCTACATATATGCCAGGGGTTACCTTAGCAAATATTAATGAGCTATTTCCAATGTATGTAAATGAGACACTTAAAGAGGCAATAACAGAGTTGAATAAAAAATTAAAAGGCTTTGGGGATAGTGAGGCCATTATGACAGCTGTTGAAACTAGAACATCATCTCCTGTTCAAATAACAAGAGATAACGATACTTTAGAAGCAAATATTGAAGGAATGTACCCTTGTGGCGAGGGAGCAGGATATGCAGGAGGTATAATGACTGCAGCCGTAGATGGAATAAGAGTAGCAATAAAGATACTTGAAAAATAGTTGGTTGGTGATATTTTTTGAAAACTAAGAAATTAGATTATATTGTACGAATAATAGTAGCATTAATTTTGATGGTTCTTTTATGTTGTATATATAGAGTAGTTTTAGATATAAAAGATGAGAATGAACGACTTAAAAGAATGTATGCAAATGTAGAAGAAAATGTATATGTAAATATAGATAATTACTACATATATGGTACACACTTAAATATGGAAGGTTATATTTTAAAAAGTGAGTTAGATAATTTTAAAGTAGAGAAAGCACGAATATTAATTAGAGATACAGAGGGTACTTTTAATGAATGTATGGCAATATTAAATGATGAAGATGATAGATATAATTTTGGTATTTCTTCTAATATAAATGAGGGAATAGATTTGGAAACATTGAAATCTGAAAATAATTATGCTGTATTTGCTAAACTATCTGGAACAGATGAAAAAGGTAAATATACTGAAAAATTATATTCTTTAAAAAATATTTCTGATGTAAAAGAAAATGAGTATTATACTCTAACTAAAAATGGTAAAAATAATAAAGTAGACATTGTATTTAATGAAAATGTGAAATCATTAGAACTAAAATCAAGAGAGTGTGAGTTACCTGAAAATGTGTATGATATTGTAATAGATAGTGGACATGGTGGAACAGATACAGGTGCACAGTATTTAGGATATAATGAGAAAGATTTTACTTTAGATTATGCTATAACTTTGAAAAAAAAGTTAGAAGAATATGGTTATAAAGTAAAGTTAACAAGAGATACAGATGTTAGAACACCATCTTATGGTGCAAATAGTAGAAGCGAAATTCCTTTTGAAACTAAAGCAAAACTTTTACTTTCTATCCATTTTAATAGTAGTAATTATGATGAAAATGTTGGTGGAGTGGAAATATATTCACCTAATCATGCTAATCTAACATTTGCTAAAAGTTTAGCAGATAATATTGTAGATTTTGTTGAAACAGGATATTCAATCAATAGCTATATGAAGAAAGCTGATGGAGTATATGTTAGAACTTTTACACAACAAGAAATAGATGATTTTAGAAAAGAAGCACAAGATTTGGGATATGATTTCTATGAAAGTATAACTACAGATACGAATTATCTTTTCATGATAAGGGAAACTGGTGGGAAAATTACAGGTGCTTATACAGATGGTAGAGATTCTGTAGGCTCATATAATCATTATCTAAATAGTAATATTTCTGCAGAGGGATATTTACTAGAATTAGGTTTCATTAATTCTACACAAGAGATTGAACGTTTTAAGAATAAGAAGAATGAATATATAGAGGCAATATGTAAAAGCATTTTAGATAATTACAATAAGGAAATACTTAATTAAAAATAATGTTTTATTTTCTTGCACAACGAATAATACAGTGATATAATTTCAACATAAAGGTAAGAGGTGTGACTTGCATGATAACTAAAGTAGTAAAAAAAGATGGAAGAAAAGTAAATTTTGAAGTAGAAAAGATAGCAAAATCTATATATAAAGCAGCCAATTCTATAGGTGGACAAAATTATGCAAAATCTGAGAATTTGGCAAATATTGCAGTTGAAAAACTAGAAAGTAAGCAAGAAAATAGACAAGTATCGACAGAAGAAATAGAAAAAGTAGTAAAACAAGTACTAAAAGAAAATGAACATAATAGCACACTTAATGCGTATATAAATTATAGATTACAAAGAGATGCAGTAAGAACTAGAAAGTCTGAAATTGTACAAACAATGGAAAAACTTACTTTTCAAGATGCAAAAGATAGTAATATAAAAAGAGAAAATGCAAATATTAATGCAGATACTCCAATGGGTACAATGTTAAAATATGGTTCTGAAACAGCTAAAAGTTATTATCAGTTATGTGTATTAAAACCAGCTCATTCAAAAGCACATAGAAATGGAGATATACATATTCACGATTTGGACTTTTTAACTTTAACTACTACCTGCTGTCAAATAGATTTAATAAAGTTATTTGAAAATGGATTTTGTACAGGTGAGGGCTTTATTAGAGAACCACAGAGTATAGCAAGTTATGCAGCACTTGCTGCTATAGCAATTCAGTCAAATCAAAATGATCAACATGGTGGCCAAAGTATACCAAATTTTGAATATGCTATGGCAAAAGGGGTTAGAGTTACATATAAAAAAGAATATTTAAAGAATTTAACAAAGGCAATAGAGTTACTAACAGAGTTAAATAATCCAGAATTAGTAGCACAAGATATTGTTAAGTCAATTAAATATGATAAAGATAAAGTAGCAACATACAAAGATTCGAATAATTATTTAGAAATAGAAAGAAAATACTTGTCAAAATATGATTTAGATAAAAATACAATAGAAAAAATACAAAATTTTGCAGTTAAGTATACAGATAAAGAGGTTGTAAAGTCCACTTATCAAGCAATGGAGGGTTTAATACATAATCTAAATACTATGCATTCTAGAGCGGGAGCTCAAGTTCCATTTAGTAGTATTAATTATGGCTTAGATACCTCTCCAGAGGGTAGGTTAGTAATAGAACAAATATTACTTGCAACAGAGGCAGGACTTGGAAATGGAGAAACTCCAATTTTTCCTATTCAAATATTTAAGGTTAAAGAAGGAATTAATTATAATGAAGGCGAACCAAATTATGATTTATTCAAACTAAGTATGAGAGTATCTGCTAAAAGATTATTTCCAAATTATTCTTTTATGGATGCACCTTTTAATTTAAAATATTATAGGAGAGGAGATTATAATACAGAAGTTGCATATATGGGATGTAGAACTCGTGTAATGTCAAATATACATGACCCATCAAAAGAGATAACTTGTGGGAGAGGAAATTTAAGTTTTACATCTGTAAATTTACCTCGTATTGCAATTGAAGCAAATAAAAATGTAGAAAAGTTTTTTGAAATGTTAGATGAAAAGATAGACTTAGTAATAGACCAACTAAAATCTAGATTTCAAATTCAAAGTAATAAAAAAGTATATAACTATCCATTTTTAATGGGACAACATATATGGTTAGATTCAGATAAATTAGGCAATGAGGATAAAGTTGGAGAAGTTCTAAAACATGGCTCTTTAACAATGGGATTTATTGGTCTTGCAGAATGTTTAAAAGCATTAATTGGAAGTCATCATGGAGAAAGTGTAGAAGCAAGAGAATTAGGTCTTAAAATTATATCTCACATGAGAGAGAGAATGGATATTCAGTCACAAAAAGATAAACTTAATTTTACTCTTTTGGCTACTCCAGCAGAAGGCCTTTCTGGTAGATTTGTTAAAATGGATAGAGAAAGGTATGGAGTTATAGAGGGAGTAACAGATAGAGAGTATTATACTAATTCATTCCATGTACCTGTATATTATAAAATAAGTGCATTTAATAAAATTAAAATTGAAGCGCCTTATCATGACCTTACTAATGGTGGACATATAAGTTATGTAGAACTTGATGGTGACCCAGTACAAAATTTAGAAGCTTTTGAGAAAATTATTAGATGTATGAAAGAGTCTGGAATAGGTTATGGCTCAATAAATCATCCAGTAGATAGAGACCCTATTTGTGGATATACTGGTATTATAAAAGATAAATGTCCATGTTGTGGAAGGAGAGAGTTTGAAGCAATAGACAAAATTAGTGAAAGAATAATGAGAATAAGAAAGTGAGGAGGGGTTATATGAAAATTAATACAAGTGGTGAAGCTATTTCACAAGAAGAAATTCAAGAGTATATTAATTATGTCCAAGAAAAAAATCCAGATAAAAAGATTGCAGAACTAAACTTAAAAATAAATGGAGATTATGTAGATTTAAGTTATACTTTTGAAAATGATGTACCTTTTGAAAGGATAAGGAGAATAACAGGATATTTGGTTGGAACTTTAGATAGATTTAATGATGGAAAAAGAGCAGAAGAAAGAGATAGAGTAAAACATGATGTCATCATCTAGTAATTTAAGAATTGCAGGTATAGTGGAAGAATCTATTGTAGATGGACCAGGTATAAGATATACAATATTTACTCAAGGCTGTCCACATAATTGTCTTGGTTGTCATAATCCTCAAACACATGAATATAATGGTGGACGACTTGAAAACATAGATAATATTGTTTCTAGTATTAAAGAAAATCCGTTGTTAAAAGGAATTACACTAAGTGGAGGAGAACCTTTTATACAAGCAAAAGTACTTTCAAATTTGATAGATAAACTAGATAATGGGTTAGATGTAATTACGTATACAGGATTTAAGTTTGAAGATTTACTCTCAAGCAATAATGATGAAAATGGATATTTAGATTTACTTAGAAGAACAGATATATTAATTGATGGAAAATTTGAAATAGATAAAAAAGATGAAAATTTAAAATACAGAGGAAGTTCTAATCAAAGAGCTATTGATGTTAAAAAAAGTTTAGAAAAAGGTAAAATAGTAGAATATATTTTTTAAAGGAGAATTTATGGAAGAAAATAAGTTTAATTTTAAATTCTTAAATGTTATGATGTATATATTTGCAACTGTCGTAATATTTTTTACACTAAAAGAATTTGGAATATTATCTAAAATTGGAGATGTACTAGTTGCATTAATTCCTTTTTACGTTGGGGTAGTTGTATGTTGGATATCTAAGCCACTAGCAAATAGAATACGAAAACTTGGTGTAAGTAAAGGACTTTCTGCAATTATATCACTATTAATAATTTTTGCAATTATAGTTATTGCACTTGCATATATAATACCTCTTATGGTAACTCAAGTAACAGAACTTGTTAAAGATTTACCATCGATATATACTAGTGCTGCAACTAAAATAAATGAGTTTATAGAAAATAGACTAGATACTTCATTTAGACTTTCTACAAAGTTAGAAGATTTTAGTTTGGTGCTTAAATATTTTAATGTAGAAAATATTGTAAGTTATTCAATTAATACTGTTTCAGCATTAGGGTCTTTACTAATTAGTTTTGTAACATCTGTAATGATTTCATTCTTTATGGTTAAAGATATGGATAGAACAAAAAATAACATAATAGTATTTATTTCAAAAAATAAAAAAGACTCTAATACATATAAGATGCTAACAGAAATGGATGAGATAATTAATTCATATTTTAGAGGAATAATTATAGATAGTGTTATAGTAGGAATACTTACTACAATTTTATGCTGGATACTTAAATTTAAGTATGCTGTAGTATTTGGAATAATAATAATGTTCTTAAATTTAATACCATACATTGGTGCAGCAATTTCTTATGCAATTATGACAGTTTATGCCTTTACAGTAGGAGGACCAATTACTGCTATAATAACTCTATTATGTTCATTTGCAATACAACTATTTGATGCTAATGTATTACAACCAAATATAATAGCTAAATCTGTTAATTTGCATCCAGTAGTAGTTATATGCGGATTACTTGCCTTTGGCGAATTATTTGGAGTAGTAGGAATGCTTATAGCAATGCCAGTACTTGCTATCGGAAAAATATATATTAAGTATAAATTTAAAATAGAATTTGAGCAACCAGAGGATAAACTAAAAAGAAAAAAAATAAAGAAAGAAAGAGAAAAAGAAGAAGTTGAAGGCTAAATTTAAAATTGACACTAGCATAAAAGTTAGTGTCTTTTTTGTGCATAAAATACATAATTTAGAACATTTTAAATAGCTTAAAATTTCAAATAAATTTCTATTATGTAATAATTATGTATCTTAAAAGTTATAAAAAAAATACAAATTAAAATAAAGCAAAATGTATTCACAAAATAAATGATTAATTTCTTTTTTTGTTATAAAATTGTTTTAAGATTGATTTTGTAAATTATTGGGAGGAGTATATGAAAAAAGGTAAAAAAATTTTGATTTCGTTAGGAATCATGCTAGTTGCAATATTTACAGTTGGACTAAATAGAGTAAGTGCTGCTACTATCAATAACGTAAATACATTTACTGAGTTGGAAGATGCTTTAACTTCAACAAGTACTGACACAATTAATATAACTGGAAATATAACAGTAACAAAAACTATAACAGTAGGTGGAGCAAAAACTGTTAAAGGTGCTTATACCTTAACAAATGGAGTTACAGTTGCTACTGGTTCAGGTGCAAGTTCTGCCGCAAATAATATGTTTACAGTTCCTGCAGGAAAATCTTTGACACTTGATGGAGGACTAACACTAAATGGAAACAATAAGACAACAGCTACATCATCTGTTATTGTAAATAGTGGTACTGTAACACTTAAAAATGTTAGAATTAAAAATGGAACTTGTGGTGTATATGGTCAAACAACAGCTGCAGCTACAATTAACATAGAAAGTGGTGCTGTAATAGATAATACAAATAAAACTGGTGTTATTTCTTATAGCAAGGTAAATATGAATGGTGGTACAATTTCAGCTAAAAATATTGGTATACAAATAAATGGTACTACTAACCATACAAATGCAATATTGACTATGAATGGTGGTACAATATCTGGATATGATTGTGATGTGGCAACTCATGCTGGTATTAGCATTGTAAATGGTGGTGCTTTAGTAATAAATGATGGTACTATTAAAAATCCAATTTCTACAGATTTTCCAGAATTGGAATCACCTAATGGTTATGCTGTTTATTATGCAGGTGGTAGCTTTAAAATTAAAGATATTACACTAGGAACTAATCAAAGTATATATATGGTAAATGATACTGGATATATTGATATTGGAACTAATAAACCAGAATTATATATTACTCCAGCAAAATTTACTAGAGGTAGGGATATTTTAAAGGTAACTCTTCCAAGTTCAGCTACAACAGCAACTGCAAAAAAGGAATATTATGAAAGCATAAGAGATGTAGTTACAATAAATACAGAAAAAGGTTCTTGTGAATGGAAAGTTAGAGAAGATGGAAATGGATATATGGAATTATGGGAATACATCCTTGTAATGACAAATTATCTACATGAAGGCTCTCAATTTGCTCCTTCTGTTTTTGAGTACTACTGGGCTGGAGAAAAATATACAACTAAGGCTATTCAAAAACAATACTATACTTTAATAAAAACTCCTGCTAATGCAAGTGGTACTTGTGATAAAGAGGATGTTACAGTAAATTACGAGTACACAAAACAAAAAGGTAAAATTAGAATTAAATATATAGATAATGCAACTGGAAGTGAAATTCCAGGTACTCCTGAAAAATTAATTGAAGGATTTATAGAAGAAGAATATGAATGTAAAGCAGAAGAAATAGATGGATATAAACTTATGGACAAATCTAGTACAGTTACTAAAGTTTTTGGAGAAGAGGAAATAACTGTAGAATTTCACTACTTAAAATCAAATAAATGTACTATAAGATATATCGATGAAGAAACTGGAGAAGAAATTCCAGATTATGATGTAATTGAAATGCAATATGTATATGGTGAAACTTTCGACCAGAAAATTAAAGATGAAATATATGGATATCATTATGATAAAACAGAGATAACTGGTGCAAGTGGTACTACAATGGAAGGTAGAGATGTAGTAGTTACACATTACTATCTAAAAAATTCACAAGTAATAGTTAAATATATAGATAAATTTACAAAACAAGAAATTAAGTTACCAAAAATAGAGGAAGGATATTACGGAAAAGCATATGCAACTGAACCTATTGAAATAGAAGGTTATGCATATAACGGAAATGCAGATGACCATACAGATAATACATCTGGTTCTATGACTAACGGCACTATTACTGTAGAATATTACTATGTTAAACTTGTAGATATAACTGTTAGATATGTAAGTAAAGAAACAAATGCTAACATTGGTGGATATCCACCAGTAACAGTAACATACCAACAAGGACAAGAAATAGATAGAAAACAAATAGAGATACCGGGTTATACATACCAAAATTCTAGTACAGATATTACAGTTGCAGGTGCAGATGAAGTTACTATTATACATTATTATAGTTCTGAGAGTAAAGTTGTAGTTAAACATTTAGATAAATTTAATCATGACATACAAGTTGGTGAAGATTTTGAGATACCTGGAATAGCTGGTAAGGAGTATAGTACAAATCCATTAAATCCAGTGCCTGAAGGATATGTATACAGACAAGATAATTCAGGTAATACAAGAGGTCAAATGAATTCATCATTAATTGTTGTAGAGTACTACTATATCAAGAGAGTACCAGTAACAGTTAGATATATAGATGCTACTACACAAACTTCAATAAGTGGACATCCAGATATAGTAACAACTTATGATCAGGGAGAAGTATTTGATCAACGTTATTTAGGAAATGTTGGCTCATATACTTATGTTAATACAGTAGTAGAAGGTGCTGATGGAAATAAAGTTGGTGCTGAACCAATCACAGTAACTCACTACTATGGTGAAAACGCAGATATAGTAGTAAATCATGTAGACTTAAATGATAGAAGTATATCTATAGCATCACCAAGAATAGTTACAGGATATATAGGTTCTACATACAGAACACAACCATTAAGTGGTGCAGATCTTCCTACAAATTATATTTATTCAGGAAAATATGATGGTGAAACAGAGGGAACTATCACAGGACAAGCAAAAACAATAACATACTATTATATAAAACAAATACCTGTAACAATAAAATATGTAAATCAAAATACAGGAGAAACTATTCAAGAAGATAAGACTATATATAGTCAAGGCGATACTTTTGATATTAAGAAGAAAGATATAAGTGGTTATAAATATATAAGAACTGAAAATCCTAAAGGAGATACAACAGTTGGCACAGAAGATATAGTTGTAACACATTATTATACTAAAGATGCAACAGTCGTTATTAAACATTTAGATAAAGCTGACCACACTATTGAAATAGCAGACCCAACATACTTATATGGTTCTGCAGGTGAAACATATAATGCTGAGCCTTTAAGAAATTTGCCAGCAAGATATGTATATAGAGGAGATAACTCTGGAAATACAAATGGTACATTTGATGATAATGAAATTGAAGTTCAATTTTATTATACAAGACAAGCACAAGTAACAGTTAATTACGTAGACCAAGTTACAGGTGCAACATTAGAATCAGTATCAGATAGTTATGACCAAAATCAAGTAATAGATAAAAAACAAAAAAATATTGAAAACTATAAATATCTAAGTACAGTAGTTGAGGGAGATGTAAACGGAAAAGTTGGAACAGAAGATGTAACAGTAACTCACTATTATGCAAAAGATGCAAAAGTAGTAGTTAAGTATTTAGATAAATATCATAATGAACTTACTGTTAGTGCAGGATATGAAATTCCTGGATACGAAGGAATGGAATATGTAGCAAATAAACTTGAATATACTCCAGAAAATTATGTTTATAGAGAAGATAATTCAGGAAATACAACAGGTAAAATGGTTGCAGGAACTACAGAAGTAATTTATTATTACATAAGAAGAATACCAGTAACTATTAGATATGTGGATAATGCAACTAAAGTTCCAATGGAACAAATAAGAGATATATATGATGAAAATACTGAATTTGATAAAAAAGCAAAAGAAATAGATAACTACACTTATTTAAGTGAAAATGTTGTTGGAACTACTAATAATATAGTAGGTCAAGATGATATAACAGTAACTCATTACTATGGAAGAAATACATCAGTTTTAGTTAAACACTTAGATAAGAATAATAAAAAGATTACAGTAGCAGATGAAGTACTTATGCCAGGATATGAAGGAATGGATTATACAGCTTTAGTTGCAGAATCTATACCTGAAAACTATAAATATAAAGAAGATAATTCTGGTAATATAACAGGTCAAATGAGTAGAGAACAAACTCAAGTTGAATTCTACTATGTAAAACAAGTTCCAGTAACTGTTAAATATGTAGATGTTAATACAGGAGAAAGTATAAGAGAAGTAAAAGATATTGTTGATGAAACTTCATCACTTAATAGAAGAGAAAGAACTTTTGATAATTATACATATTTAAGAACAGAAGTTGAAGGAACAGATAATGAAGTTGTTGGACCAAATGATGTAACAGTAACTCATTATTATGCAAAAAATACAAGTGTTGTTGTAAAATATCTTGACCAATATCATAATGAAATTGAAGTTGGACAATCAGTAACAATTCCAGGATATGTTGGACTAGATTATCAAACATACAAACTTGAACAAGATCCAGAAGGATATGCATATAGAGAATTAAATACTGGTAATACTTCAGGTGTAATGCAAGATGGTGTTACAGTAGTAGAGTATTACTATGTAAAACAAGTTCCAGTAACTGTGAATTATGTAGATAAATATGAAGGAACAGTTCTTGAAACTACAACAGATATATATGATGAAGCAACATTGTATGATAAGAAAGAAAAAGATATTGAGGGATACGCATATTCAGATACAGTAATAGATGGAACACATGATGATACTGTAGGTCCAAATGATATTACAGTAACTCATAATTATATTAAAGAATCTACAGTAACAGTAAGATATGTAGATGCAAATACTCAGCAAGATATATCTACACCTCTTGTTACAGTACAAAAACAAAATGATGTATATGTTGCTTATGCAATAGATATTCCAGGATTTTTACTTTCAGAAGAAGAATCTTCAAAAGAAGTAACTGTTGGTAGAGAAAATATAGAAATTATATTCTATTATAAAGGAATTGCAAAGGAAACAGTAGTAAAATATATAGATGGTATTACAAAAGATTTACTAGATATAGAACATTTTGATGGAAAAGTTGGAGATTATATTATTACAGAAACAAAAGATATTCCAGGTTATGCTCTAGTAGATGAACCTGCAGTTAAGAGAGTGCAATTAAAAGATGAATATCAAGAATTAGTATTTGTATATTATAAAAGAGTAGAAATAACTGTTAAAGGAATAATTCAAGAACTTGGAAGAGTTGAATGGCAATATACTATGACTGGACTAGAAGGACAACATTATTCTACTACATATCAAAAAATAGAAGGCTTCCATTTAGTAAATACAAAAGATTCTATAACAGGTGTGTATGATAGAAATGTAAATGAAATAATATACTATTATTCAAAAGATGATTTAAAAGGTGATGTAAACTTAGATGGATTAGTAAATTCAACAGATGCAGCTTTAGTTTTAGATTGCTACAAAAATGATACTACAACTGATGAATTGTTACAACGTGGAGATATGAATGATGATGGTATATTAAATTCAACAGATGCAGCTATGATACTTGATGTATACAAGCAAAGTTAAAATATAATTGTAAATAAAGAGCACAATAGAGCTTAATCTATTGTGTTCTTTTCTATTAATTCTTCATGCAAAATTTTCATAAATTCTTCTGCTATATTAGAGTCTACAATTAAATTTATAGCCAGTTCACTAAAAGTTATCATGTAAATTTGAATATTGTGTGAATTTGCTAATGAGTATATCTTAGATATTGTTTCAATATTAGATAACATCATAGAGCCTACAATACAAATTTTAGTAACATTATCTTTTTTAGTTATAATATGTACTGTAGAATTTTCATATATTTCATTTTTTACTTCACTTCCTAATGAATTACTAAAACTAGATTTGGAAATTATTGGAATATTATATTCTTTTGCCATATTAACAGACCTATTATGTAATACCTTTGCTCCTGAACTTGAGGCTTCTAGCATTTCATCATAAGAAATAGAATTTAATAGTTTAGCATTTTCAACAATTCGAGGGTCACTAGTATAAATTCCATCCACATCACTATAAATTTCACATTTTTTGGCTCCTAGACTACTTGCTATAGCTACAGCACTTAAATCTGAGCCACCACGACCAAGAGTTGTTATATTTCCAAATTTATCCATTCCTTGAAAGCCAGTTACTATTACTATATAGTCCTCGTTAAGTAATTGTATTATGTTTCTGTTATCTATATCGAGTATTTTAGCATTTGAAAAATTTGAATTTGTAAGAATTCCTGCTTGAAATCCCATTAAACAAGTTGCTTTATATCCCTTAGAATTAAGGTAAAGTGAAAGTAAGGCAGCAGTTTGCATTTCTCCTGTTGCAAGTAAAAAATCCAAGTCTTTTTTAGAGGATATTTGTTCACTAAATTTTGAATATTTATTTGCTTTTTCTATTAAGTTATTTGTTGTCTTTCCTTGAGCGGATACTACAATTACTAAGTCTGAACCATTTTTCTTTTGTGAAATTATTTTATCTGAAATTTTTTCTATTCTTTCTAAATTTTCAACGGATGTACCACCATATTTTTGAACTATTATATTCATAAATTAATCACCTATAGGTATAATATGAAATATAAATAATAATGTTAAAAAATGTAAATAACTAAAAATAATACTTATTTATATAATATTTCAAGAATATAACTTGACATAAAAATATACTTGTGCTATAATTTATGGTGTTAAACAAATATATTAATACATAAGAAATTTTAGTGTACATTAAAGAAAGCTTAAGAGCTTTCAAATAAGAAAAAAAGGAGGTATGGTTATAATGAAACCATTCAAATTCGTATCAAGGCTAATAGTACGGTATTGCGCTAATAGTCTTATCAGCATTTTTAATTTGGAATGTTATTAGGACAGTAGCATTTCCTAGATTGCCACTTGTAAAAGGAGCAGATTTTGTCCAAGATATTTCTGGATCAATGGGTGAGCCAGATAAAACCTATGCAAGAAATGCAATAGGTGATGCAGCAAGGAAATACAAAATCGCGATAGTACTAGACTATGAACTTACAACTTTTGAAATTAACGAAAGTTATATAGACAAAGAAGTAGGTACAGTAGTAAATAGTATATATCGTAACCAACCATATATTGTGTATACATATTTTAAAGACACAAAAACTATGGTTATTACTACAAACATCAATAATGAGTCTAAACATCTAGTAAATCAAAAGAAAGAAGAAATAGACAATGATGCTAAAGTAGTAAAGGAAATATTGTATTTCCAACAAAATCTAGAGCCAGGACTTGGTATCAGAAATTGGAACTTTAATTTAAATACAGAAAGTGCAAGAAATGTTGCATTAGCTTCTGTAGGAAGTATTATATTCTTAATACTTGGAATTGGAGTATTCCCAAGTGATGCATGGAAATGGCCAACATTTAGAAGAAAGAGCAGAAGAACATCTACTCATGAAGGATAGTAGATGAGGATGTATAAATTAATTTAATATGTTAAAGATTGTCATTAGTTTATGGCAATCTTTTTTTGTCTAAATGAGGCTTTTAAAAAAGGCTCTAATACTTGAAATATGTTTGTGATATGATATAATAATGATGATTACTGTTATGGAGGATTGCGATGTTTTTTAACAAAATAAAAGAAAATTTAAAAAAGACAAAAGAAGCTTTTGATGTAAAAATAAGTAATATTTTTGCTAATAAGAAAGATATAGATGAAGTAATAGATGAAATTGAGGAAACTCTAATTTTATCTGATGTTGGATATGAAACTAGTACAAAAATATGTACAAAACTGAGGGAAGATTTAAAAAAGCAAGTAGATAAAAATGAAGAATCTATAAAAAATCTTTTAAAGAAAGAAATGGAGGAAGTTTTAGTTTCACAAAGTGAAGCCTTACAAGATAATTTTAATATGACACAAAAACAAGTCATATTAGTTGTTGGAGTAAATGGAGTTGGTAAGACTACATCAATAGGTAAGCTTACAAATTTATATAGAAAAAATAATAAAAAGGTGCTACTTGCAGCAGCAGATACATTTAGAGCAGGTGCAATAGAGCAACTGGAAATATGGGCACAAAGAAACAATGTAGAATGTGTTTCAGGAAAAGAAATGCAAGACCCTGCATCAGTTATTTTTGATGCTACTAAAAGATTTAATGAGGGAGATTATGATGTATTAATTTGTGATACAGCAGGTCGACTTCATAACAAGAAAAATCTTATGGATGAACTTGAGAAAATGAAGAAAATAATAGATAGAAATATCTCAGATGAAGTGTATAAAGAAACAATTATGGTACTTGATGCAACAACTGGACAAAATGGTGCTTTGCAAGCTAAAGCATTTTTAGAGAAAACTAATGTAAATGGAATATTTTTAACAAAACTAGATTCTACTTCAAAAGGAGGAGTTGTATTTAGCATAGTTGATGATTTAAAAATTCCAGTAAAATATATAGGTGTTGGAGAAAAGATAGATGATATTGAACTTTTTGATGCTAAATCTTTTGTTAATGCAATAATATAATAAGAGGTGAATTATGAAAGAGATATATTTAAAACTTGAGGAGATTGTTCCAAAAGAAAATATTAAGTATGATGAACCTATGAAACTTCATACTACAACTAAAGTAGGGGGAAAATGTGATTGCTTTATTGAACCAAGTAGCGTTGAAGAAATTAAAGCAGTTATACAGTTTGCAAAAGACAATAACATTAAGTATTATGTTATTGGTCATGGAAGTAATTTACTTGTTGTAGATGAGGGAATAGAAGCTATTGTTATTAAAATTGGAAAATTATTTGCAGATGTAGAAATAGAGGGAACAACTATTAAAGCATATTCTGGTTGTGCTATTCCAAGACTTAGTCAAATGGCAAAAGATAATTTACTATCTGGTATGGAATTTGCATGTGGCATACCTGGAACTGTAGGTGGTGCTATTAGAATGAATGCAGGAGCTTATGGCTCAGAAATGGTGAATATTGTGGATAAAGTAGGATACCTAGATGAAAATGGTCAAGTAGTTGAAATAGATAATAAAGCTTGTAATTTTTCATATAGACATAGTATGTTTGTAGAAAATCCACAATATGTAGTACTTTATGCTATATTTAAATTAACTTATGGAAATATAGAAGAAATAGAAGAAAAAATGAATGCTAATATGGAAGCTAGAAGAACTAAACAACCAATAGAATATCCAAATTTTGGTAGTGTATTTAAAAGACCAAATGTAGAGGGTGTTTATGTTGGTAAAATGGTAGAGGAACTAGGACTTAAAGGATATAAAATTGGAGGGGCACAAGTTTCCACAAAACATTCTGGATTTATTATAAATACAGGAAATGCTACATGTAAAGATGTACTAGATTTAATAGAATATGTAAAAAATAAAGTATATAAAGAATACGATATAATGTTACAAGAGGAAGTTGTAATATTAGGAGGAAAATAAAATGAGAGAATTAATCGAATGGTTAAAACCAGGAGCAAGAGTTAAAAGATATATATTTGCTTTACTAGTTTCAGTAGGATTACTAATATACTGTGGTATTACACTTGGACATATTAGTGATTTAAGTCCTACAATGCTTTTTGCGTACGTATTACTTATAACTTTGTCTATATTTGGAATTATATTTTCATTTATTCTTGCTCAAAGAAATATATTACTTGTTTCTTTGAAAAATATATCAAAGAGAAATAAGAATATACGTATTAAACAATTATTATATGCAGACCCAAGACTAAAAAAAGGACCAAGAATTGTAGTTGTTGGTGGGGGTTCAGGTCTTCCATATCTATTACAAGGTCTTAAAGAATATACTTCAAATATAACTGCAGTTGTTAATGTTTCAGAAGATGACTATACAATAACTTCTGCAAGAAATAAAGAAGAAGTAATTACAACAGGGGATATTAGAAAATGTATTAGTGCACTTTCTGTATCTGAATCAGACTTTTCAAAATTACTTACATATAAAGGAGAAAATGGCGTATCTATAGGAAATTCAATTATAAATGCTTTAACAGATATAACAGGAAGTTTTCCAAAAGCAATAGACAAGCTTTCAGATATATTTAAAGTACAAGGAGATATTTATCCTATCACAACAGATGAATTAATACTTTGTGCTGGACTTGAAAATGGTGAAGTAGTTGTAGGTAAAGAAAATATTAGTGAAAGAGTAAGAGAAACTAAATCTGCTATAAAACAAATTTTCTTAAAAGATGGTAGTGTAAAAGTAATACCAGAAGTTATAGATGCAATAAAGAAAGCAGATGTAATTGTACTTGGACCAGGACCATTATATACTTCAATAGCATCTAATTTATTAATAGAAGAATTTTCAAAAGCAATTATTAAATCAAGAGCTAAAAAAGTATATGTAGCGAATATTATGAACCAACCAGGTCAAACTGAGGGATACACTTTAGCAAGATATATTAATGAAATAGAGAGATATTTAGGAAAACATATCTTAGATTATGCTATTGTAAATAATGGTGAAATTACACCAGAAATGATTAAAGATTTTAACCAAGTTGATTCAACTGCTGTTAAAATTGACTTAGAAAATATACAAAATAGAGCAATTTGTGTTATACAAGAGGACTTTGTGCTTACAGCTAAAAATGCTTTAATTCATGATGCAGATAGACTTGCAGAAATAATAATTACTTTATCTTCTACAAAATCTATAGGGGACTTAAATATTGTTTCTATTAAGAGAAAACATATGCAACAAGAAAGAATTAATTTAGGAAAGAAAATTGTAAAAAATAAAGTGGATGAGGTAAAAATAAAGAAAGCACATAAAAAATTAGAAAAAGAGAAAAATTCAAAAACTAAAAAGAATAAAGAGGTTACAACAAGTGTGAAATCTCAAGAAACAATAAACAAACTAAAAGAGAAAATCTCAAAGGAGTAGTAAGTTAATGTATAAATACAAAAGAGAAACAGGAAATCTAGATGAGGTTAATGATATTGAGTATTCTCTTTCAGATAATTCAAAGGTTTGTTTTTGCACAACAGGAATATTAAAAACAGAGAAACCTTATCATGGAATGTATATTAAAAGTGGTAAGGTTTTACTTGAAAATATAATAGAAACTTTTGAGTTAGAAGAGGGAAATATAGAAATATCTGAAATAGAGACTAAAACTAGAAAATTGGATACTAGCAATTATATTACTGAACTAGATTTAGAAAAAAATAATTTTGAATATAACTTAAAAGACATTGAATATTCAAAAAGAATTGCATTTAAAGAAAATGAGGGAATTCTTTGTATTGAGTATAATATAAAAAATAAAGAACGAAAAAATGTTATTTTTAAAGTAGAACCATTAATTACATATCGTGATTTATTTACAATGAAAAAATCGTCTTTATTAAATTTTAATCAAAGAGAGATAGAAAATGGTACTATAATTTCACTTAGTGTTTCACAACAAGAAAATCTTGTTATGAAATCAGATAAAATGAAGTGGATGGATAATTTTAGTACTATTGAAGATGTTATACACAGAATTAATAATGAAGAAATATTAGAGGACTTGCATAGTTGTGGACATTTTGAAACAGAAGTTAAAGGTTTTAGTGAAACAAAAATATATGTATATATAGCATATAAAGATTTTAATATTATAAATATAAATAATCTTGAAGTATTTAACAATATTGAAAGAAGAAATAAAGATATTACTTTTGGAATAGATGAAAATTTCATTGAATTAATTGACTTATCAAAATCAATGTTAAATACTCAAATGAGTGAAACTCTAATTGCTACTATACCATATAAGAAAGAATATAATGATAGCTATATCAGTACAATAGAAACGTTAAATGAAAAAGAACTTAATACAGATTTAGATGAGTTAATTGAGATTACTCGTTCAATAGAGGGACAGCTTATCTTTTATAAGAAAGTTAAAGAGCAGAAAAAGGCTATACAATTAATATATAAGATTATAAAAGAATATGGAAAGCTTAAATTATCAGACGAGTTACGAGATAAATATAACAATCTAAGATTATGGTATATTGAAGCAATTAATAGAATATTGCAAAAAGAAACAAGAATTGAGCTATATATTGATTCTGTAAAAGATATATTATTTGACTTAATTAAACCAGAAAATAGAATTACTTGCTTTAATAATTTTGAAACTACAGCTTTGATGCTTAATGCTATTAAAATATACTTAAATATTTTAAGTTGGATTGGTGATACAGACAAGCAAATGGAAATTCAAGAGGAATATTTTTATGAGGTAATAAAAAGAGAATTTTGGCTAAAAGATAAGAAATTAATGAAAAGAAAAAGAAATGAAGAAGAAACGTATGCTAATGTTGAAATGTTATATGCTTTAAGTTTATCTTTTCCATGTGTTAAAGATAATATGCCAAATATGATACTTGATAGTGTGTTTAAGGAGTTATATACACCTTATGGTATACGAAAAATAGCTAAGAGTTCGCCAGAATATGATAATGTAGTTTATCCAAAATATATGGCACATTTTATTAAAGCAAATTTAAGACTTGCTGGAATTACACGTGCATCACAAAAATTATCATATAGCTTGGTAAAAGAGTTATTGCAAAAAGTTGGTAAACATATAAATGGAGGTATAAGTAGTATGTATGATGAAAAAGGAAATGATATAGATAGTATGAGTTATGATACATTGACAAATGCCGAAATGATAAGATTATATAATATGTTTATGTAATAATATCTTAAGAGGGAGAATATGAAATGAAAAATATTATATGTATGATTTGTGTAGTATATTCAACATTTGTATGGATATATGCTGGAATAATTGATTTTGATATGGCATATTGCACTCTGCCAGAATTATTTGTTCCTTTAATTTTTACTGTAATAACATTACTTGGATTTTCAAAAAAATTAAATAAGTTAAAAGAAAAAAGAAAAGAATTTAATGAAGCAGAACTTAAAATAAAAAAAGTTAAAAATATTTTAAAAGGTATTATTATCTTTATTCTTGTAATATATGTTGCAATTTTAACAGCTTTTGTAATTAATCCTGGTGAAGTTTGGTCTTATAGTAACTTTACAGGATCAGAACACTACATTGGTTATGATAAATATACAGCTGCAGTTACATATCTGTTCTTTATAGCAGTACTTATATGTTACTTTATATTTATAAAATATATAAAGAAAACAAAAAAACTAACTGAAGTGGATAAGAAATTCTTGCAAGAATACTATTCAGGATACTTTATTAGAATAATAATTTCATTTTTGTGGTTTGCTATAATTGATACTGTTATTAGAAATACTTATGTAATTATGTCATAATAAAAAGAGGTGTTTGTATGAATAAGAAGAAATTAATAGGTATTAGTGTAGTTGTTTTTAGTATTATATTAATAATAACTTCAATAGAAAATTTAATTTTTGGATTTTTTATAGTTGCTCAATTAATATTACCAGCTTTAATTGGAATAATTACTTTGTTTGGCTTTAAAAGAAAAAATAAAAAAATGTCAACAGTAGAAAAAGTGCAGTTTGATGAAGCTAATCTAAAAATTAAAAAAGTTAAAGATAATTTAAAAGCATTAATTATTTTTATGGCAGTAATATATGTTGTAGTAATGTTGGTTTTTGATATAGTATATTATGCTAATAGTTTAGATACATATACAACAGGGGGAATTTTAAATAGTCATACAGTGGCTAAAGTTGTGAATAAGTATGATACCTATGGCTTTACAGGCTTTATATTATTATCTGAGTTAGCATTCTATTGTGTAACTATAGTTAGTTATATTGGTTTTATGTGCTATATTAAACATAGTAAAAAAATAGATGACAAAGAAAGAGAAATTCTTGTAAAATATTATCGTGGATATACTATAAGAACTATAATATCGTTATTATACTCTTATGGAGTTGGAACTATGTTAGAATTTGTAATGTTTGCTACTGTAGATAAACCAATTATATACTTATATCCAGAAAAAGAAGAAAAAGTAAAGGTAAAATTTAAAGATAAAAAACTATTAACACATACATATCCAAAATATAATGATGAATGGAATGTAATTGCAAGTCCTGATGGAACTCTAATAGATGAAAATAATAAAAAATATTATGCACTATATTATGAAGCTAAAAATAATCTAAAAATAGATAAAAATACAGGATTTTGCATAAAAGGACAAGAAACAGCTCAGTTCTTAGAAGAAAAGCTAGAAATGCTAGGTTTAAATTATAAAGAAAAAGAGGAGTTTATTGTTTACTGGTTACCTAAATTAGAAGAAAATAAATATAATTATATTTATTTTATGATAAATCAAGAAGTTAATGATACAATGGAATTAGAAATAACTCCAAAACCAGATACATTAATTCGTGTTTGGATGGCATATAAACCACTAAATAAAGAAATTGAAGTTAAACCACAACAATTAACAGAAGCCAAAAGAAATGGATTTACTGTAGTTGAATGGGGAGGAAGTAAGATTTAGGAGAATATTTATGATAATACTTGGTATAGACCCTGGATTTGGTAGAATAGGATATGGGATAATCAATTATTCAAAAGAAAAATATAGTGTAATTGAATATGGGTGTATAACTACTTTAGAAAATAGTTATTTTCCACAAAGACTTAATAAAATAGAAGAGGATTTGGAAAGTATACTATCTAGATATGATAATATAGATGTTGCATCCATTGAAGATTTATATTTTAATACAAATATAACAACAGGAATAAAAGTTGCACAGGCAAGAGGAGTTATAATAAATACTATATATAAACATGGAATAGATATTTATGAATATACACCTATTCAAGCAAAACAAGCAATTACAGGTTATGGTAGAGCTAACAAGACTCAAGTTATGACTTGCTTGAAAAAATTGCTTAAAATTGAAAATATGCCCAAAATAGATGATACAGCAGATGCCTTAGCACTTGCTATATGTCATACGCAATATAATAGGTATACTGAATTTACAGGAACAGACAAAAGTAAAAAAAGTCATAGTAAAACTAAACTTGAACAAATTTATGAAGAAGCTTCAAAGCAGGATAAAGAAAATGAGAAAAGACGTAACAAGATGATAAAAGAGGCTTTGGAAAAACAAAAAAATAAATAGTACATCTGCATAAAGTAGATGTATTTTTTTATATAAAAAAATTCAAATAATTTGCAAAAAACTATTGTAAATTTTATACAAAGGTTATATAATTGCAAACATATATTTTAGATAAAGGAGGATAAAGAATGAGTAAAATTTTAACAGATATTTCAAGGACATTTAGTGAGTTTTTGCTTTTGCCAAATCTTACAACTGAAAAATGTATTCCAGAGAATGTATCACTTAAAACACCAATAGTAAAATTTAAAAAGAATGAGGAGCCAAAGATTAGTGCGAATATTCCAATGGTCTCTGCAATAATGCAATCTGTATCAGGTGAAAAGATGGGGATTGCGCTTGCAAGAGAAGGTGGAATTGCGTTTATCTTTGGCTCTCAATCTATTGAGAGTCAAGCAAAGATGGTAGAACTAGTTAAAAAATGTAAAGCAGGATTTGTGGTTAGTGATTCAAATGTTACTCCTAAAACTACTCTAGGAGAAATGATTGAACTTGTTGAGAAAACTGGTCATTCTACTGTAATGATAACAGAGGATGGAACACCTAATGGAAAGTTTTTAGGATTGGTTACAGATAAAGATTATAGAATGTCTAGAGATAATATGAACGAAACAGTAGAAAAATTTATGAATAAAAAAGAAAATTTGGTATATGCACAAGAAGGTATTTCTTTGAAAGAGGCAAATGATAAAATTTGGGAAGAAAAAATTAGTTGTTTACCAATTTTAGACAAAGAAGGAAATTTAAAACATCTTGTATTTAGAAAAGACTATGAAGATAGAAAGAATAATGCAAATTCATTATTAGACGAAGAAAAAAGATATATAGTAGGAGCGGGAATTAATACAAGAGATTATGAACAAAGAATACCTGCATTAGTTGATGCAGGAGTAGATATTCTTTGTATTGATTCTTCTGATGGATATTCTGTATGGCAAAAAAAGACAATAGACTTTGTACGAGAAAAATATGGTGATGAAGTAAAAATTGGTGCAGGTAATGTTGTAGATGCACAAGGTTTTAGATATTTAGCAGAAGCAGGAGCAGACTTTGTTAAAGTTGGTGTAGGAGGAGGCTCAATTTGTATAACTCGTGAAACAAAAGGAATTGGGCGTGGACAAGCCAGTGCTTTAATAGATGTAGTTGCTGAAAGGGATAAATATTTTGAAGAAACTGGTATATATATTCCTGTATGCTCAGATGGTGGAATAGTACATGATTATCATATAACACTTGCTCTTGCGTTAGGAGCAGATTTTGTTATGATGGGTAGATATTTTGCACGTTTTGATGAATCTCCAACAAGAGTAGTAAAAAGAAATGGTAGTTTTTATAAAGAATATTGGGGTGAAGGCTCAAACAGAGCTAGAAATTGGCAAAGATATGATATGGGCGGAAATAAGACAAAACTTGCTTTTGAAGAAGGAGTAGATTCATATATACCTTATGCAGGAAAATTAAGTGATAATCTAGCTATAACATTAGAGAAAATTAAATCTACAATGTGTAATTGTGGCTCAATAACATTAAAAGAATTACATGAAAATGCAAGACTTACTCTAGTTTCAGCAGTAAGTATACGTGAAGGTGGAGCTCATGATGTTATAACTAAAGATGTACAGATAGGAGAATAGTTTTATGGAAAATGAAGAAATCTTAATAATAGATTTTGGAGGACAGTATAATCAATTAATTGCACGTAGAGTAAGAGAACAAAATGTATATTGTGAAGTTGTTCCAAACAGTATTTCTATACAAAAAATTAAGGAGATTAATCCTAAAGGTATTATTTTTACAGGAGGTCCTGCAAGTGTATATGAGCAAGATGCACCAAAAGTAGATGAAGAAATATTCAATCTTCAAATTCCAATTCTTGGAATATGTTATGGAATGCAATTTATGGCATATAGTTTAGGTGGAAAAGTTAAAAGAGCAAATAAACGTGAATATGGACAAATGAATGTAAAATTAGATAATAAATCACAATTATTTGAGAATATAAAAGAGAATAATATATGCTTAATGTCACATACAGACTATGTAGAAGAAGTACCAGAAGACTTTGAAAAAATTGCACAAAGTGATACTTGTAAAATTGCTGGAATGCAAAATACTAAAAAGAATTTCTATGCCGTACAATTTCATCCAGAGGTAAATCATACAGTAGATGGAGATAAAGTAATAGCAAATTTTGTATTAAATATTTGTAAATGTAGTGGCTCTTGGAGAATGGATTTATTTACTAAAACTACCATAGCTAATTTAAAAGAGAAAATAGGGGATAAGAAAGCATTATGTGCATTATCTGGTGGTGTAGATTCATCTGTAGCTGCGGTACTTTTATCTAAAGCAATAGGCAAGAATTTAACTTGTATATTTGTAGACCATGGACTTCTTAGAAAAAATGAAGCAGAAGAAGTAGAAGAAGTGTTTACCAAGAAATTTAATGTAAATTTTGTCAAGGTAGATGCAAAAGAGAGATTTTTAGCTAAACTAAAAGGTATAACTTCTCCAGAACAAAAGAGAAAAATAATAGGGGAAGAATTTATTAGGGTATTTGAAGAAGAAGCAAAGAAAATAGGAAAAGTAGATTATCTTGTACAAGGAACTATATATCCAGATGTTATTGAAAGTGGACTTGGAAAAAGCTCAGTAATAAAATCTCATCATAATGTTGGAGGATTGCCAGATTATGTAGATTTTAAAGAGATAGTAGAACCTTTAAGAAATTTATTTAAAGATGAAGTAAGAAAAGTAGGAAAAGAACTAGAAATACCAGATTATATAGTTAATAGACAACCATTTCCAGGACCTGGACTTGCAATAAGAATTATAGGAGATATAACAGAAGATAAACTAGAAATTTTAAAAGAAGCAGATTATATTTTTAGAGAAGAAATAAGAATAAATGATATGGAAAAAGAGTTAAGCCAATATTTTGCTGTGTTAACTGACACTCGTTCTGTTGGTGTAATGGGTGATGAGCGAACTTATGATTATTTAATTGCTTTAAGAGCTGTTGTAACTGATGATTTTATGACTGCAAAATTTGCAAAAATACCGTATGAAATTTTAGAAAAAATATCTCAAAGAATAGTAAATGAGGTGGAGCACGTAAATAGAGTAGTATATGATATAACATCTAAGCCACCTGCTACTATTGAGTGGGAATAAAAAAAGGGGGCTGTAAAAAAAGTCCCAATGTAAAACGAGTGAATTAATTTCACTCGTTTTTTGCATAAAAAGTAAGCTACTAA
>CANRLG010000012.1 GCA_947631415.1 uncultured Clostridia bacterium | reverse complement strand
TTAAAAATTTGACAAAAAAATTAAGCATTTTCAATGCTTACAAAGTTTTTTCTTATTTAAAACTGTCAAATTCCCGACTGTTTTTTTTGGTATATAATGATATTTTTTCAACAAATTATCACAGTTTAAACACCAAAAACGGCTAGAAATATGGTAAAATTCAGTAAAAAGTAGGAAACATAGTACGAATGTTTAGTACTTTTAAATTAAATATCTATATGATATAATTTATACGAGGTGAATATGCTTATGAGCAAATATGAAATTTATAAAAATATAAGCCCAAATATATTTAGAGGTTATGATATTAGAGCAATATATGGGCAAGACTTAAATGAAGATATCGCGTATACAATTGGATTATCTTTTGGGTCTTATATTCAAGAGAAAGGATACAAAAAATGTTTAGTAGGGCATGATAATAGAACATCATCTGACCCATTAGCAGATGCGTTGATTACTGGTATTACTATCACAGGGGTAGATGTAGTTTATCTTGGACTTTGTACAACACCAATGTATTATTATGCACAAAAATATCTAAACATTGCTCCAGGCGTGATGATTACTGCATCTCACAATCCCAAAGAATATAATGGCTTTAAAATTGCTTTTGATGATTTCGGAAATGCCTGTGGACAAATGATACAAGACTTTAGAGTCTATACAGAAGAAGGAAATTTTAAAGTAGGAGAGGGAAAAGTAGAAAATTACGATATAAAAGAGGCTTATTTAAAAGCAATTAAAGAGTCAATTAGTTTAGGAGATAAGAAAATAAAAGTAGTAGTTGATACTGCAAATGGTACAGCTTCAATAATTGCTAAAGAAGTATATAATATGTTTGATAACATTGAATTAGTACCATTATATATGGAATCTGACCCTAGTTTTCCAAATCATCATCCAGACCCAAGTGTTGAGTCAAACAACGAAGACTTAAAGAAAAAAGTTATACAAACAGGTGCTGATGTTGGGATTGGAATAGATGGTGATGGAGATAGAGTTGGAGTAATAGATGAAAAAGGAAATATGGTGTTTATAGACTTCTTTGCTATTATTATATGGAGAGATATAATGAGTAAAGTTGAAAATAAACATGCTTTATTTGATGTAAAATGTACTAAATCATTACCAGATGAAATAGAAAAATTAGGTGGAATACCTGTATGTTATAGAACAGGAAATTCATATATGAAAGCAAAAATGAGAGAAGGAGATTTTGCTTTTGGCTCTGAATTATCTGGACACGTATTTTTTAGAGATAAATGGGATAATATAGATGATGGACTTTATGCAGGTCTAAGACTTGTAGAGATACTTTCAAAAACAGATAAAACTGTATCACAACTTTTAGAGGGAGTAACAAGATATTATTCAAGTCCTGAAATAATAATAAAATCTACAGATGAAGAAAAATTCAAAGTTATTGATTCTGTAAAAGAATATTGTAAACAAAAAGGATATAAAGTAAATGATATAGATGGTGTAAGAGCAGAGTTTTCTAATGGTTGGGCTTTAGTTAGAGCATCAAATACTGGACCTAACATTACATGTAGATTTGAAGGGGTAACAGAAGAAGATAAAGATAAAATTGAAAAAGAGTTTATGGCTTTAATAAAATAAAAGGAGGAAATTTAAATGAAAAAAGTTTTATTAGTAGGTCAAGATGGAATGTTAGGAAGCGAATTGTGTAGCAGATTAACTTCTTATACAGATAAATATGAAGTGGTTTCAACTACATTGCAAACTTTAGATATAACAGATTTAGAAGCTGTTAAAACTAAAGTTAATGCAGAAAAACCATATTTCATAATTAATTGTGCTGCTTATACAAATGTTGATGGTTGCGAAACTAATTATGATTTAGCAGAAGCTGTAAACGGAATTGCAGTTGGAAATTTATCTGAAGCTGCTAAAGAAGTTGGAGCTACTCTAATACAAATTAGTACAGATTACGTTTTTGATGGCAAATTAGATGTAGAAAAAGCATATACAGAAGATATGATTCCAAATCCAGTAAGTGCGTACGGAAAAACAAAACTTATGGGAGAGGAAAATGCTAAAAAAGCAGAAAAATATTATATATTAAGAACTGCTTGGCTATATGGACAAGGTAAAAACTTTGTTAGAACTATGTTAAATGCTTCACAGACTCGTGATGAAGTTACAGTTGTATGTGACCAACATGGATCTCCTACATCTACAACAACTCTTTGTGAAATAATAGAACAAATAATGGAAAAAGAACCAGAATACGGAATATATCATTCAACAAATGAGGGATTTACAACTTGGTATGAATTTACTACACAATTTTATGATATAAAAGGTATAAAAACAAAAGTTAAACCTATTACATCTGAACAATATAAAGCTATGTATCCACAATCAAGTGATAGACCGTTTAACTCAAAACTTTCAAAAGAAAAATTACACAGTGTCGGAATATATCCAACAAATTATGTTGATGCTGTAAAAGAATATCTAAAGGGGGAATAATTTATGAAAGGTATTATACTTGCAGGAGGAAGTGGAACTAGACTTTATCCTATAACAATAGCTGTTTCAAAACAACTATTACCAGTTTATGACAAACCAATGATTTATTATCCATTATCTACATTAATGCTTGCTGGAATTAAAGAGGTGCTAATTATATCTACACCTATGCATTTACCAGTATTTCAAGCTTTACTTGGTGATGGAAGTTCACTTGGAATGAAAATTGAATATAAAATTCAAGAGAAACCAGTAGGACTTGCAGATGCTTTTAGAGTTGGAGAAGATTTTATTGGAAATGATAGTGTTTGTTTAATTCTTGGAGATAACATGATTTATGGACCTGGAGTTGAAAAAGTATTAAAGCAAGCAAGTAAATTAAAAGAAGGTGGAATAATATTTGGATATAAAGTAGCAGACCCAACTTCTTATGGCGTTGTTGAAATAGATGAAAAAGGTAATGCGTTATCTATTGAAGAAAAACCTAATTACCCTAAATCTAATTTAGCCGTACCAGGATTATATTTTTATGATAATTCAGTTGTTGAAATTGCTAAGAAAATTCAACCATCTGCTAGAGGAGAACTTGAAATTACAGATGTAAATAAAACATATATGGAACAAGGAAAACTTAAGGTAATACCACTCGGTAACGGATTTGCTTGGTTTGATACAGGTACAGCAGATAGATTAAATGATGCATCAGATTTTGTGAAAGCTATCGAAATTAGACAAGGTATTCAAATAGGATGTATTGAGGAAATTGCATATAAAAATAACTGGATTACAGATAATCAGTTAATAACTTTGGCTGAAAAACATGGTAAAACAGATTATGGAAGATATATGTACAAATTATTGGAGCATGATTATGATTACTATGAAGATGTACTAGACTCAATAGATTTTATTCAAAATGAAGGACCAAGAGAAATAGGTAAATAGGGCAAGGAAGGAGCTATTATAAAGATGGGAAAATTTAAAAAGAATGAAACATCAATAGAAGGAGTATATGTAATTGAACCAACAGTTTTTGGAGATGAAAGAGGATACTTCATGGAAACATATAGTGAAGCAGAATTTGCAGAAATTGGAATAACTAATAAATTTGTGCAAGATAATCAATCAAAATCTAGAAAAGGTGTACTTAGAGGACTTCACTTCCAAAAACAAAATTCACAAGCAAAACTTGTAAGAGTAATTAAAGGTGCAGTATATGATGTAGCTGTAGATTTAAGACCTGGAAGTAAGACTTATGGAAAATATGAAGGCGTTATGCTTACAGAGGAAAATAAGAAAATGTTTATGATTCCACGTGGATTTGCTCATGGATTTTTAGTTGTATCAGACGAGGCAGAATTTGTATATAAATGCGATGATATATATAATCATGAAGCAGAAGGTGGCTTAAAATGGGATGACCCAGATGTAAATATTGCATGGCCAATGGATGGAATAGATAAAAGTGAATTGCTAACTTCAGAAAAAGATGGAAAATGGCCATCACTTAAAGAATTAAGTCAAACAGATTTATTTAAGGATCTAAAATAGGGAGGAATAATAATGAAAAACATTTTAATAACAGGTGGAGCTGGATTTATTGGTTCTAATTTTGTAAATTTAATGGTTAGAAAATATGGAGATAAATATACTTACGTTGTATATGATAAATTAACTTACGCAGCAAATATGGAAAATTTAAAACCAAGTGAAGGAAAATATATCTTTGTTAAAGGAGATATCTGCGATTTAGAACAAAATATTGAAACTTTAAAAAAATATAATATTGATGCAGTAGTTCATTTTGCTGCTGAGTCCCACGTAGATAATAGTATAAAAAGACCTCTTACTTTTACTGAAACAAATGTACTTGGAACTCATGCATTACTTGAAGCTTGTAAGCAAGTGTGGGGAGAAGGTTCAGAAAATAAATTTGTACATGTTTCAACAGATGAAGTATTTGGTTCTTTAGGAGATGAAGGATACTTTAGTGAAACTTCACCTATTAAGTCAAATAGTCCATATTCAGCTTCAAAAGCATCTTCAGATTTAATTGCTTTTGCGTATGCTGAAACATTTAAAATGAATGTATCAGTTACAAACTGTTCAAATAACTATGGACCAAATCAACATCATGAAAAATTAATACCACATATGATTTCGCTTGCAGTACAAGATAAACCTTTAACTGTTTATGGAGAAGGTTTAAATATTAGAGATTGGTTATTTGTTGATGACCACTGTGAAGCAATAGACATTGTTTTACACAAAGGTAGAAAAGGCGAAAGATATTGTATTGGTGGACACAACGAAAAAAGAAATATTGAAATTGTAAAATTAATTCTTGAAAGACTGGGAAAACCAGAAACATTAATACAACATGTAGAAGACAGAAAAGGTCATGACTTTAGATACGCAATAGATCCAAGTAAGACAAGAGAAGAATTTGGATGGGAACCACATACTATGTTTAAAGATGGAATAGTAAAGACAATTGATTGGTATTTGGAACATCCTGAATATTTAGATAAGTAAAAAATTTAAAAAAATAATAAGAGGCCCATTATAAATATATGTTTATAATGAGCCTATTTTTAAAAATAGAAAATATTTTTTTAAACAGAGAAAAAATACTAAAAAATGATTATAAATTATCTTGAAGCTCTTTTATATTTTAGTAATTAGCTTTGTTGAAATTTGATAATGTTAATGGTATAATTTCTTTGTGTAAAAAAGAGGAGATGTGCATGGAATTTGTTAAAGAAATAATAAAAAATAGAAAGATGATATTTAGACTTGGTAAAAGTGATTTTAAAAATAGATTTGCTGGGACAAGTCTTGGTGCTATATGGGGATTTATACAACCTTTCATATTTATGGCAATGTATGTAATTGTATTTCAATATATATTAAAAACTAAAAGTGCAGGAAATGACCCATTTATAGTTTGGTATTTACCAGGAATGGCAATGTGGACTTTTTTAAATGATGCAATTCTTACTGCAAGTAACTCAATACGCTCTTATTCGTATTTAGTTAAAAAAGTAGTTTTTCCAGTGGATATAATTCCATTAATATCACTATCATCATCTAGTATTATTGGAATATTCCTATTTGCTGTTGCAACTGCAGTGTGCGCAGGGTTTGGATATATTGGAAATTTTTTACAAGTATTATATATGGCAATATGTGCCATAGCATTTATTGTAGCTATGTCTAGGTTAACATCTGCATTAGCAACTCTAATACCAGATGTCGTTCAATTATTAAGCGTTATGATGCAGTTGTTTTTTTGGCTTACTCCTGTAATTTGGAATTTAAATATGCTAGAAGGTCATAATACTTTGTTAATTGGTTCAAAGTGTTTACCTTTAACTTATTTGGTAACAGGATTTAGAGATGCTTTTATTAATAATTCAAATATTGTAACAGAAGCAAATGCTAGATATACTATAGTATTTTGGTGTGTAACAATAGTATTATTTATATGGGGAAATACAGTTTTCAAAAAATCTAAAAAAGACTTTGCAGATGTGCTATAGTGGAGGTCTTTTATGAAGAAAAAAGTAGATATATTACTTGCAACATATAATGGTGAAAAATATTTAAAAGAACAAATTGATTCAATTTTATCTCAAGATTATAGTGAGTTTAACTTAATTATTTCAGATGATTGCTCAACTGATTCTACAAGAGATATTTTAAAAGAGTATGAAGAAAAAGATGAAAGAGTAAAAATTATATTTAATGAGAAAAATTTAGGTTCAACAAAAAACTTTGAATTTTTACTATCTCAAGTAGAAAGTGAATATTATATGTTTTCTGACCAAGATGATGTATGGAATAAAGATAAAGTAAGTTTGAGTGTTAAAACAATAGAAGAAAAAAATGCAGATATAGTATATACTGACTTAGAAATTGTAGATGAAAAACTTAATTCAGTAAATAAATCATTTAATAGAAAAATGAAATTAATACGAAAACAAAAAAAATTTAACGATTATAGACTTGAATATTTGTATAACTGTGTAACAGGTTGTACCATGATTTGTAAGTCATCAAAGATTAAAGAAATTTTACCATTTCCTAATACTAAAAATATATTGCATGACTATTGGATAGCTTTAATTACATCACTTAATGGAACAATTTATTATCTTGATATTCCTACAATAAAATATAGACAACATATAAATAATCAAGTAGGAACAAATAGATATACAAGAAGATATAAGACTTTTGATGAAAAAAGAGATTACATTATAGATTTAAAAATAGATAAATTCAATACATATATTGAAAATAAAAAATATTTTCCAGATCAGCTTATTAATTTAAGTGAAGAAGGATTATATTATTTTAAAATGGTAAAGAAAATAAAAAATGTGAATTTTAAAGACTGGAATATTTATAATAAGATATTTAAAGAAGAAAGTTTAGGATATAAGATATTTTATTTTTTCTTTTATAATTTTCCTATTATATATAGATTTGGATATAATGTTTACCGTATATTTAGAAAATGAGGATGTGTTAATTTGATGGATAAAGATAATGTTATAGTTGTTGAAAACTTAGTTAAAGAATATAAAATGTTTGATAGCAAAAAAGATAGATTGTTTGAAAGTTTAATTCCAGGATACAAAAAACATAAAACTTTTAGAGCTATGAATGATGTATCATTTACAGTTAAAAAAGGAGAAATATTAGGAGTTCTTGGAAAAAACGGTGCAGGAAAGTCTACGCTATTAAAGATGATTACGGGAGTTGTAACTCCAACTAGTGGAAAACTTAATGTTAATGGAAAAATTAGTTCTTTATTGGAACTTGGAGCTGCGTTTAATGCAGAACTTACAGGATATGAAAATATATATCAACACGGACAAGTAATGGGCTTAACAAATGAAGAAATAAAAGAGAAAGAAAAAGAAATAATAGAATTTGCAGATATAGGTGAACATTTAAGTCAACCAGTAAAGACTTATTCATCAGGAATGTTTGCACGACTTGCCTTTGCTTGTGCTATAAATGTAGAACCAGATATTTTAATTGTAGATGAAGTATTGTCTGTTGGAGATATGTCATTCCAACTAAAATGTTTTAAAAAATTTGAAGAATTTAAGAAAAAAGGAAAAACAATACTTTTTGTTACACATAACATCTCTGATATATTGAGAAATTGTACTAGAACTATAATAATTGATGCTGGAACAAAAATATTTGATGGAAGTGTAAAAGATGGAGTTGAGTTATATAAAAAAATAATAGTTGGGTTAAAACCTAATGAATTAAAAAAGCAAAATGAGATTGAAAAAGAAACAGAAGAAATTGAAGATAATGTAGAATTAGAAGACAGTCAATTTAAAATAATTGATGACCCTGAAAATGAAACTTGGAAAGAACACATGATTCAAAATGATAAAGTTATAACTTATGGAAACGGAAAAGCTGAAGTTTTTGATTATGGTATTTTTGATGAAAAAGGACATTATTTATCTTCAATAGAAAACGATAAAGATGTATATTTAAAATCTAGGATACAATTTAATGAAGATATTGATTCTCCAATATTTACTATGACAATAAAAGACTTTAAGGGATTAGAGATGTGTGGTACAAATACACTTTTAGAAAATGTAGATACAGGAAATTTCAAAAAAGGGGATATAGTTGAGGTTACATTTAAACAAAAAATTAAATTAGGACCTGGAAAATATACGTTGTCATTTAGTTGTACACATATAAATTCAAATGGTGAATTAGAAGTTTTAAATAGAAAATATGATGCACTATTAGTAGAGATTTTATCTACTAAAGAAGTGGTAGGTTTTATAAGATTAGATTCAAATATTACTTTTGAAAAAAAATAAATGAATAATGGGAGGTAAATTTATGCCTAACAATGAAGAAAATGTATTAAATTTAGATAATTTTATAAAAAAAAGTGATATTAGGGAAAATATAATTAATTGGTATGACTTTAAAGAGAAAGCTAATATTCTTTTTATTGGTAGTGATGTTTATGAATGTTTATTTAAAAATGATAATAAGGTAACAGTTTTAGATGTAGATAAACAATTACTAGAAACAATTGAAGATAGAGAAAATCTAGAAAAGGTTAATCAAGACTTAACACTTTTTTCTAGTCAATGTGGAAAGAAATTTGATTATATAATCATCATGGAGGCAATGAATAGACTAAAAGACTTTATAAAGGTAGGAAAATCCACATTAAAACAGTTCTTAGAACTATCATACAATATTTTAAATAATTCTGGAATTATATTGTTTTCAGTAGCAAATAAGTTTTCAATTAAAAACTTTTCTGGAGCAACATATAACGGAGGAAATAGTTATGATGTTCTTCTTGGAAAAGAAAAGAGCACTGCAATTTACTCTAAAAATGAAATAATAAAAATATTAAATGAATCAAAATTTGAAAAATATAATTTTTATTATCCGTTTCCTGACCATAAACTACCAAGTATAGTGTATTCAGATAAATATTTACCTAATGATAATAATAGTAAATTAGCTTATTTAGTATATTATAATCCAAATGATACAATTATTTTTAATGAAATGGAAGCTATAAGAGAAATAGTGAAAGATGGAATGTTAGACTATTTTTCTAATTCATACTTATTGGAAGTTTCTAATAGTGATGAAAATTTTTCAAGGGTAAAATTTGCAAGTTATAATAACTTCAGAAACAAAGAAAATAAGCTAATTACCAAAATGTATGATGGATATGTCCAAAAAGAAGCAATATTTGAAGAAGGACTAAACCATATAAAAAAAATTGAAGAAAATATTGAAATTTTGAAAAAATGCAATATAAATACAGCTGATAGTATAGAAAATAATAAGGTAATTAGTAAATATCAAACACTTAAAACTTTTAATGAATATATTGGTGAACTTGTTTCTCAAGAAAATATAGATTTAATTAAAATATTGATAAAAAAATGGTATGAAATAATATATAGTAGCTCAATGTGTATGTTTTGTGAAAAAACAATGAAAAATGTTAATATTTTCGAAAAATATGGTATAATAGTAGACAATAATCTAAAAGAAAAAATGCATTTTTTAACTGATTGTCTTTTCGATTTAACATTTGAAAATGTTTTTATTGATATAAATGAAAATAATGAATTTGAGAAGTTTATTGTTTATGACCAAGAATGGAATGAAAAAAATGCACCAGTAGAATTTATATTATATAGGTCAATAAATGTTTTATATAAGAAAAATTCTAAAATATCAAAATATATAAAACAAGAAGATTTATATAATGAATTTGGAATTACTGATTTTATAGATGTTTTTGAAAAATTAGACTCTACAATTCAAGAAAAACTTTTAAATAAAGAAATAGCTCAAATTTATGAGAAAACATATAATGCTTTAACAACAATCGAAGGAATTAAGCAAGAAGTTGAAAATGAAAAGGGAAAATTTGAACGATTATTAAAAGATGTTGAAAAAACTAATATTAAATGGCAAGAACATGTAGATAGTCTTGAAAAAGAAATAAAAAATAGTAAAAAACCAAAATATATCTTAAAAGGACTTTTTAAAAAGTAAAATAGGAGAAGATATGAATAATAGAAAAATAAAAGCAGGTATCAATTATTTAAAGAAAAATGGTGTAAAGAAATCTGTAAAAAAGTTATATTTTAAATATTTAAATAAAAAGCAAATGAATAATGTTTCACAAAACTATTATGATTATATAAAAAATAATGAACCAAATGAGGTTGAATTAGAAAAACAAAAAAAAGAAAGATTTGAATATTCGCCCTTAATTAGTATTGTTATTCCTTTATATAATACACCAAAAGAATTTTTTAATGAATTGATTGATTCTATTTTGAAACAAACATATACTAATTGGCAATTATGTTTAGCAGATGGAAGTAAAGAGACATTTGAATATATAAGTGAGGAAATAAATGATGATAGAATATTATATAAGCTTTTAGAAAAAAATGGAGGAATATCAGAAAATACAAATGAAGCTATAAAAATGTCAACAGGAGAATATATAGTTTTTTGTGACCATGATGATTTATTAGCTCCTAATGCACTTTATGAAATTATAAAAGCTTTAAATGAAAACAAAAAGACAGATTTTATATATTCAGATGAAGATATATTAGATGGAAATGTTAGAAAGAATCCACATTTTAAACCAGATTTCTCTATCGATTTATTAAGAAGTTATAACTATATTTGTCATTTAGTTACTGTAAAAAGAGAATTACTTAATAAAGTTGGAATGCTTAGAAAGGAATATGATGGAGCTCAAGATTATGACTTTGTACTAAGAGCAACAAATAAAGCTGAAAATATTGTTCATATTTCAAAAGTATTATATCATTGGAGGTCTCATTCTAATTCTACAGCAGGTTCATCAGAATCAAAAACTTATGTATTTGAGGCTGGTAAAAAAGCTATAGAATATAACTTAAAGGAAAATGGAATTTCTGGAACAGTATCTATGCTAGAAGATGAACCAGGTAGATATAGAATAAACTATGAAATAATTGGAAATCCAAAAGTAAGTATTATAATTCCTAATAAAGATGCAAAATCAGACTTAAAAAATTGTATAGATTCTATTCTTAAATCCACATACAATAATTATGAAATAATAATTGTAGAAAATAATAGTACAAAAGAAGAAACTTTTAAATATTATGAAAAATTACAGAAAGAATATTCTAACATATTCGTAAAAGAAATGAAGATTGATGAATTTAATTATTCAAAAATTAATAATTATGGTGAAAAATTTGCAAAAGGAGATTATATACTGTTATTAAATAATGATACAAAAGTAATTGCTAATGATTGGATAGAAAATATGCTTGGAATTTGTCAAAGAGAAGATGTAGGAATAGTCGGTGCTAAACTTTTATATCCAGATAATACTACGCAACATGTTGGTGTTGTAGTAGGTATTGGAGGAGTAGCAGGACATGTAAATACAAATTTAAGAGAAAATGAACCAGGATATTTTTCTAGGGCAACAGTAATAAATAATTTCTCTGCAGTTACTGCAGCTTGCTTAATGGTAAAAAGGAATTTATACGAAGAAGTAGGAGGACTTACAGAAGAATTTAAAGTTGCATTT
The DNA here is from genome assembly GCA_947631415.1 of uncultured Clostridia bacterium. Lineage (GTDB taxonomy): Bacteria > Bacillota > Clostridia > TANB77 > CAG-465 > CAG-465. The sequence continues at coordinate 21,776 of CANRLG010000012.1, read as the reverse complement.
AATGATATAGATTTTTGTCTAAAGGTTAGAGAAAAAGGATATCTTGTAGTATTAAATCCATTTGCTAAATTAACTCATTATGAGTCAAAAACAAGAGGGATGGAAGATACAAAAGAAAAGATAAAGAGATTTGAATCTGAAATGGATTTATTTAAATTTAAATGGAAAAATATTTTAGAAAATGGAGACCCATATTATAATATTAATTTAAGATTAGATAATAGTAATTTTTATATAAATACAAATAAAATATTGAGGAGGTAAAAATGACAATTGGTGAAAAGATATCTGTAATAATACCATGTTATAACGTTGAAAATTTTGTAAAGAAGTGTATAGATTCTATTATGAACCAAAGCTATGAAAATCTTGAAGTAATAGTTATAGATGATAAATCAACAGATAATACTTACGAAATACTAAAAAATTTACATAAAGAATATAATGAAAAATTTGTCTTACTTCAAAACGAAAAAAATGGAGGACTGGCTTATACAAGAAATAAAGGAGTTAAAGAGGCAACAGGAAATTATATTGGATTTATTGACTCAGATGATTACGTAGCAAAAGATTATTATGAATGCTTAGTAAGAAAAATGGTAGAAGATAATGCAGATTTAATAGTTAATGATATTCAATTAGTTGATGAAGATGGAAAAGAGATAGCACCTGTTACAAAAGCTTGTAATGAAAAAATAAACAAGCTAAATATAGTGGATAATGGTTTAGCAGCATCTGCTTGTAATAAAATAATTAGAAAAGATTTACTTGAAAAGTATCCTTTTTATGAAGGAAAAATTAATGAAGATATAGCTTCTGTATTACCTTGTGTAGTTCATAGTAATAAAGTAACATATACAGAAGATGCTGTATATAATTATGTTCAAAGAAAAGGCTCTATACAAAATTCAGAATTTTCAGAAAAAAGATTTGATACTTTTGAAACTGTAAGTTTATGTCTTGATAGAATTAAAGATGAAAAAGATTATAAAAAGTATAGAGATGTTATAATATTACATCAAATTTTAGAAATATATATATATATTATAATAGAAATTGAAGATGAGGAAAAAAGACTATATTTAATAGAAAAATATATTGAAAAAATTCAACAATATAATTTTAAAGTATGGAAAATATCTAATTTTAATGCATTTATACGTATGCATAGAAAAAATATTAGATGGTATTACTATCTAGTTTCAAAATTCTTAGCATTTGGAAATGCAAATACTATTAATAGATTAATAAGACTTAGAAAAAATTTTAAAACAGATTTTAAAAAGTTGATAGGAAAAAATAAAGAAAAAGGAAAGTACACAGTTGAAGAACTAGTAAAACTTGCAAAAAAACAAAGTAAATTAAAAGAAGAAAAAATTAAAATATCAGCAGTAATTCCAAACTATAATTACAAAGATTTTTTAATTAGAAGAATATACAGTATCTTAAATCAAACTACAAAGATTTATGAAGTGATTATTTTAGATGATTGTTCAAAAGATGATAGTAGAAAGTTAATAGATGAAATATATGAAAAAACAAAGGACATAATTAATATTAGAAAAATATATAATACTCAAAATTCTGGTGGAGCATTTCCTCAATGGGCAAAAGGTATTGAAGAAGCTAAAGGTGAATATGTGTGGATTGCAGAAGCAGATGATTATTGTAATAAAAATATGATAAGAACTTTGTTAAATAAAGTAGAAGAAGACAGAGATATTAAAATTGCTTATGTTGATACAGCTTTTACTGATTATAAAGGAAATATATTTTTAAAAACAATAAAACCAGAAATTGATGTTATGAAAACTGGTCATTGGGATTCAGATTTTGTAGATGATGGATTAACTGAGATAGAAAAATATACATTTTTAAATAATACTATTGCAAATGTTTCATCTTGTATTATAAAAAAAGATGATTACAGTAATATATTTAACGAAATTAAAAAATATAGACAATCTGGTGATTGGGTATTTTACCTTGAAATAATGAGTAGAGGAAAAATTGCATTTGTTAATAAACCTTTAAATTATTATAGAGTTCATGAAAGTCAAATTACTTCTCAAATGAAAAAAGAAAAGCATCTAGAAGAAATAAAAGAAATATATAAATACATTACAGAGAAATATGGAACAAATGAATTTCAAGAGAAAAAGAGAGAAGAAAGAATTGCTTTCTTAAAAAGAGTATGGAATGTAGGAGATAAATAATATTAGGAGTAAAATATGCAGAATAATAAGTTGTATTTAAAGAAGTTTGTAAATATATCTATAAAAATTTTAATATTAGCTTTATTAGGTTTTGCTTTTTTTAATATATTTTTTTTAAACTATAATATCTTGCATAGCTACAAAAGAATAAAATTAGTTGTATATGCAATAATATATATAATATGCATGTTAGCAGTCTACAAACTGAAAAGTAAAATTCAAATTAAAGAAAAAACTAAGAAAATTTTAAAAGTTGTAGCTGTTAGCATTGTTTTATTGTTACAACTGATGTTTGGAGTTTTAATATCAAGAAATATTGGATGGGATTGTGGAGTTGTATTTGAAGCTGCTGAAGACATATCTAATGGTAGTTTCACTTCTCAGTGGTATTTTTCAAGATACAGTAACAATATATTTTTATTGATGATTTTAGAAATTCTTTTTAGAATAGCTAAAATATTTAGTTACAATAACTATTTAATAGTTGCAATTATTTTTAATATCTTAATGGTAGACTTTGCAATCATATATATAAGCAAGGTATGCAGAAAAATAATTGAGGAAAAATATAGTTGTATTAATACGTTTATAACATTTACTTTTTTATTTTTTAGCCCATATATAGGAGTAGTATATTCTGATACATTATCTTTAGCATTTCCAATAGCAATATACTACTATTACTTATGTTATAAAGAAAATAGTAATAAAAAGAATATAATTCTTATGGCACTTTGTACTATAGTTGGCTTTTTGGTAAAACCTACTAATATAATAGTACTAATTGCTATTGTCATTATGGAAATTGTAGAATTTATTAATAGTCTTTTAAATTCTAATGAAAAGAAAAAATTAATAAAAAATTTAATGAGTAAACTTCTTAAATTTATGTTTATTTATATTATAGTAGTAGCTTTAGTCTATGGAATTTTCTTAGTATACAAAAATGTTAGATTAGGAAAATATATTTCTAAGCAAGAGTACGAAGAAAATAGTTTTCCATTTACACATTTTTTAATGATGGGAATGAAACCTGTTGATTATGAAGGAAAATATTATGGACAGTATAATGATGATGATGTAAATGCTACAGCAAGTCAAGTCGGAATAGAAGCGAAGAAAGAATATAATTTAAATCAAGTAAAATTAAGACTTAGTAATATGGGAGTTAAAGGATATTTGTCATATTTAGTTGGAAAATATGCACATATTATATCTGATGGAACTTTCTTTTACGGTTGTGAGGGAAGTTTTTATACATCAGAACCATATTATTCAAATTCAGTTGCAAAAGCTATTCAAAAATTTGTATATATAGATAAAGAATATTATTATGATATAACTAAATATATAATGCAAGCTATTTGGGGAGTTATATTGCTAACTATAGTTATAGGTTCAATACTTAAATTTAACAAAGAAAATTTAAATATAAATATTATGGAACTATCTATTATAGGAATTATAATGTTTATATTACTTTTTGAATCTAGGTCTAGATATCTTATGAACTATTTACCTATATTTATAGTATTAAGTACATATAGCATATCAAATATAATTTATAAAATTAAAGAGTGGAAATTAAAGGAGAAAAAAGTGGAAAAATTATATACAAAAATAAATGATATAGAAAACGTTGTAAAAAGCAAAATTTTAGATAAAAAGAATTTGAAAAGAATATTTTTAGTTGCAATTATATTACTTGCTATTGTAGTAAGAGTACTTATGATGAAATATGTATCTGGTGATTATGGTGATTTTTTGTCTAAATGGTTTGATGAAATAAAAGAACAGGGAGGAATACGTGCTTTAAAAAATAATATAGGTGATTATAATGTACCATATTTAACAATACTTGCAATATTAACATACTTGCCAATTAGTTCATTAATCTCTATTAAGGTGGTATCAATTATTTTTGATTTTGTATGTGCTATTTTTGCAGGATTATTAGTATATGAAATTCTTGGAAAAAATGAGAATTCAAAATTTATAGCATGTTTAACATTTGCTATTATTTTGTTTTTACCAACAGTTTTAATGAATTCAAGTTTATGGGCTCAATGTGACACAATATATGTATCATTTATATTAATTAGCTTATATTTAATAAAAAAAGATAAAGTATTTCTATCATTTTTATTTTTAGGAATTGCCTTTGCCTTTAAACTACAATTTATATTTATAGTACCAGTTTATATTTTACTTTATTTACAAAAGAAAAATATAAGTTTCTTACATTTTTTTATAATACCTACTGTAAATGTAATTATGTGTCTTCCAGCACTAATTCAGGGCAGAAGTTTGATAGACTGTTTATCTATATATTTTAAGCAAACAGGTTCGTATGAGCAAATTACATTAAATTATACTAATATTTATAATATTTTTGGTAGATTTTTTGAAAATCAATCAGGAGTTGGTGTAATTTTTACCATATTTGTGTTAGGTATAATATCTATGTATATTATATATAAAAATATTGATGTAAAAAGTAATATTATTCCAATATCTTTATTGTATTCAATACTTATAGTATTCTTTTTACCAAAAATGCATGATAGATACGCTTTTTTAGCAGAAATTCTTGCGGTTATATACGTTATGCTATATAAAAAATCATATTATTTTCCAATTGTACTTATAACGTGTGCTGTATACGGCTATTACTGCTTTTTAGCACCAACTATAATTAATTGGGATTATATGGCAGTATTTTCAGTTGTTGAATATATTGCTATTGCAAAATTTACTTGGGATACATTAAGAGATATACAAAAAAATCAAGATATAAAGAGCATTGAATAATTAATATATTTTTGAAAGGAAATTAAAAGTAGTATTAGATATGAAAAATAAATTATGTGAAATAAATGACGTATTAATAAAAATATTTAAATTGTTTTTTGCATTTATATTTTGTGTAATAATATATAAATCCATTTTTAATAGCAATGTAAGTAAAGTATATAATTATAATCCATTTATTTTAATTGCTTTAGTTATTTGTTATATTATTGGAATTATTTTTATTTATAAAAAAATTTGTAAAGCAAATATAAAAAATAAAAGATTAGTTGTAGGTATAATATTTGGAATTACTATCATATTGCAATTGTTATTTTCATATTTTTTTATGGTAATTCCTAGTTGGGATTTTGGATATGTATATAATTTAGCTACAAATTTTGATATGAATATATCTTCAAAAATAGAAGACTGGTATTTGTATCAATATCCAAATAATATAGCAATAACAGTATTATTAACAATTATATTTGATATATTTAGATTTATACATATTGAAGCATATACAATTATTGGAATTATTTTAAATATATTTTTTATTGATATTTCAATATTTTTTCTATATAAGTCTGTCAAAGAAATATTTGGATATAATAAAGCAATATTTGCATTAATTTTAATGTGTTTAATGACACCTATATATACGTATGCACCTATATTTTATACTGATACATTAACTATGGTATATCCAATATTATTGTTATATTTATTTATATTGATTAACAAAAAAGCTAATAAAGATAAATTATTTTCAAAAACAAATATACTATTGGCATTACTAGCAGGAACTGTACTATTTATTGGAATGCAAATAAAAATAACAGTTAGTATAATCTTTATTGCCATGATTTTAGTAGAAATATTGTATGTAAGATATAAAGAAATTTTTAAAATTGGTACTATTGTTATAATATCATTGATACTATTTATTTTGGTAAAAAACAAATATTTATCAAATATTAGAGATAAAAATATTGAATATAAGTTAGAATTTCCGTATACTCACTGGATTATGATGGGAATAAATTATAAAAATGAAGTTATGATTGGCGGATATAGTGGTGAAGATAATGGATTTACAGACTCAATTTCTGGTGGAAAGGATGTAAGAAAAGCAGAAAATGTAAAAATTATTAAAGAAAGGTTATCTAATTTAATTAGAAATCACGATTTAGTAAGATTTGAAATTTCTAAGATGGTATTTACATGGGGAGATGGTACATACTATGCACCTGAAAAATTAAGAAAATATCCTGTTAGAAAAGGAATTCAACATGAATTTATACTTGCCAAGGGAAAATATTCATACATATATATGTATTATGCAGAAATTCAACATTTAGGTATATTAATATTTATGGTTATATCATCTATATTAAATTACAAAGTCAAAAAGAATTTTGAAAATGATTTAAAAGAAAAAATTAATATTATAGCTAATATGTCTATATTTGGTTTATTAATCTTTTTAATTATTTGGGAGGCTCGTTCTAGATATATTGTAAACTTTATACCTATAATGCTTTTAGCTCAATTTTATGGTATAGATAAATTTTACGATTATATATTAATAAAAAGAAAAAGGTCGTTACCAGAAGGTAATAATATATAATAAAATACTATGATAATAAAAAAAATGTGTTATAATGTAATAGAGGAGGGAGATAGGTTGGACAAGATAAAAAATTTATTTATAAAGTACAAAGAGATAATAAATTACGGAATATTTGGCGTTTTAACTACATTAGTTAATTATGTATCTTATATCTTATTTACTAGACTATTTGGTGTTGACATTTTTATAAGTAATTTGATAGCATGGCTTTTATCAGTTATCTTTGCTTTTGTAACAAATAAACTTATAGTCTTTAATAGTAAGGATTTATCTATAAAGATAGTTGCTAAAGAGGGCTTTAAATTCATGATGGCAAGAGTATTTTCATTATTATTGGATATGCTTATATTGTATGTAATGGCTGATGTAATGGGAATAAATGATTTAATTGTAAAAATAATATCAAATGTAATAGTTATAATAGTAAATTATGTACTTAGTAAATTTATTATTTTTAAAGATAATAAATAATATGTAATATGAAGGGGAGAAGTAAAAATGAAAGATAAAAAAATATCTGTTGTAATACCTATGTATTATGAAGAAGAAGTAGCAAGAGAATGTTATAATAGAATGAAAAAAGTTCTAAGTGAACTAGAAAATTATGAATATGAAATGGTATTTGTAAATGATGGTAGTAAAGATAAAACATTAGAAATATTAGAAGATATTGCAAAAGATGATAAAAATGTAAAAGTAATATCTTTTGCTAGAAATTTTGGACACCAATGTGCAGTAACAGCTGGATTAAAATATGTTACAGGAGATGCAGTTTGCATAATTGATGCAGATTTACAAGACCCACCTGAGCTTATAGGAGATATGTTAAAAAAATGGGAAGAAGGATATGAAGTAATATATGGTAAAAGAAAGAAAAGAGATGGAGAATCTTTCTTTAAATTGTTTACAGCAAAGATGTTTTATAAAACTTTAAATTTCTTCTCAGATGTAGATATACCTAAAGATACTGGAGATTTCAGATTAGTAGATAAAAAAGTTGTTGAAACAATAAATTCATTACCAGAACATAATAAATTTTTAAGAGGATTATTTAGTTGGGTAGGATATAAACAATATGCTTTTGAATATGAAAGAAAAGAAAGATTTGCTGGAAAAACAAAATATCCACTAAAGAAAATGTTAAAACTAGCTTCTGATGGAATTATTAGCTTTTCAACAAAACCATTAAAAATAATTGGTATGCTTGGAATTGTAAGTATATTAATTTCAATAGGAATTATGATATATGCATTACTTGCATACATACTAAAATTTAATGGACTTACTGCAGGTTGGACATCTATTATGGTATGCATTACTTTCTTCTCAGGTGTACAACTTACATCTTTATGGATAATCTCTGAATACATTGGAAGAATTTATGATGAAAGTAAAGGAAGACCACAATATATTATCTCTAAAACTATAAATATAGATAAATAGTTTAGAATATGAGGTGTTATTTTAAATGAAAAAAAAGTTTTATTCAATAAGCATATTAATAGTTAGTGTATGCTTAATAGTTATGAGCATTTTTTTAATAAAACCATTTTTTATAAAAAAAATAAATTTATTAGATACTAATGTTATAAAAGAATTTGATGAAGATAAAAACAATGTTAAAATAGAACAAACTTCTGATTATGAAATAAATGCAAATGTACCAATTTTTATGTACCATTGGATAAAAGATGATACAGGTGATTATATGTATCCTGAAAATATGGTTAAACCTTTGGAACTAAGAAAACAAATGGATTATTTACATGAAAATAATTATGATGTTATTTTTGTATCAGAATTAGATTCTTTACAACATTATAATAAACCAGTTATTTTAACTTTCGATGATGGATGGGAAGATGTATATAATATTGCTTTTCCTATTGCTAAAGAATTAAATATGAAGTTTTGTATGTATATAATAATAGATTTAATAGGAACACCTGGATATTGTACTTTGGATGAATTAAAAGAAATGAAAGATAGTGGACTTGTAGAACTAGATTCACATACATTATCACATCCATACTTAAATGAACTATCTGCAGATGAGATTGAAAATGAATTGGTTAATTCTAAGAAATTCTTAAAAGATAATTTAGATGTAGATTCTAAAGTTATTTGTTATCCATCAGGAAGACAAAATTCAACTGTACTTGACATAGCATCAAAAAATTATAAATATGGATTACTTATGGATGGTGGAGTATTTAATTATAGTAGTAAATCAAATTTATATCTAATACCAAGAATTTATGCTATGCGTAGTATGAGTTTGGATACATTTATAAATTATTGTGAGAAATCCATGGTAAATATAAATTAAAGGAGAATAAAATGAAATTTGCAGTTATTGTACTTAATTATAATGACCATGAAAATACGTTAAAATATGTTAATACAATAAAAGAATATGATATTATAGATAAAATTATAATAGTGGATAATGATTCTACATTGAATGATGAAATTAAAATTCTTAAAAGTGTTGAGTCTGAAAAAGTAGAAGTTTTATCTTCTGAAAAAAATGGAGGATATGCTTATGGAAATAATTTGGGCTTAAAATATTTAGAGAAAGTAGGCAATTATGAATATGTAGCAATATCTAATCCAGATGTATTTGTAGATGAAGATACACTAATTAAATGTTTAGATTATTTAAAAGAACATAATAAGGTAGCTGTTGTCTCTCCAAGAATGCATTTTGTTAGTGGTCCTGCAAGAAGAGCAGCTTGGAAAACTAGAAAACCATTAATAGATATTGCTAATTCTACAAGAATAACAGAATTTCTTATGTATCCTTTTATGAAAAAAGGAGAGTATTCTAAAAAAGAATATATGCAAGAAGATTTAAAAGTAGATTGTGTAGCAGGTTCATTTTTTATAGCTAAATATGATTCATTAAAAAAAATAGACTTTTTAGATGAAAATACTTTTCTTTTCTATGAAGAAGATATTTTAGGTGCTAGATTAAAAAAGATAGGGTTAGAAATCCATATATTAAATAATTTAAAATTTATGCATTACGAAAGTCAAACTATTGGTAAGATGATGAATATGTTTAAAAAAATGGATATACTTTTTGATAGTAAAATATATTATCAAAAAGAATATAATAACATACATTTACCTTTAATTATATTGTTTAATATATTGAGATTTATTAGAAAAATTGAACTATTTATAGAAGTTCCAATAAGAAAAATATTTAAAAAGTAAATAAGCTTTTTAAATTTTCATATAACATAATTATTTAAGTTTAAGGAGGAATATAAATGCAAAAAATTTTAGTAACAGGTGGTGCGGGTTATATAGGCACACATACTTGTGTTGAACTACAAAATGCAGGTTATGATATTGTAGTATTAGACAACTTTTCTAATAGTAAACCAGATGCTTTAGAAAACGTAAAAAAAATTACTGGAAAAGAAATTAAACTTTATGAAGGAAATATGATTGACAGAAATATCCTAGAAAAAATATTTACTGAAAATGAAATTAGTGCAGTTATAGATTTTGCTGCATATAAAGCCGTAGGAGAATCTGTACAAAAACCAGTTGAATATTATACAAATAATGTATCAACAGTATTAGTATTATTAGATGAAATGAAAAAACATAATGTAAAAACTCTAGTATTTTCATCATCTGCTACAGTATATGGAGACCCTGAATTTGTACCAATTACAGAAGATAGTAAAGTTGGTGGAACAACAAATCCTTATGGAACATCTAAATTAATGGTTGAAAATATACTTCAAGATTTATATAAATCAGATAATGAATGGAATATCGCAATACTAAGATACTTCAATCCAATTGGAGCACATGAGAGTGGATTAATTGGTGAATCACCAAATGGAATTCCTGCTAATTTAATGCCATATATTCAAAAGGTAGCTGCAGGAAAATTAGAACAACTTTCTGTATTTGGTGATGATTATGACACTAAAGATGGTACTGGTGTAAGAGATTATATTCACGTAGTTGACCTTGCAAAAGGACATGTTAAAGCACTAGAAAAATTGAATAAAGATGGAAAAGGAATGCACATATATAATTTAGGTACTGGAACAGGATATAGTGTTTTAGATATGGTAAAAGCATTTGAAAAAGCAAATAATATTACTATTCCATATAAGATAGCACCAAGAAGACCTGGAGATATAGCACAATGTTATGCAGACCCTAAGAAAGCAAAAGAAGAATTAGGATTTGTCGCAACTAAAACATTAGAAGATATGTGCAAGGATGCTTGGAATTTTGAAAAAAATAACAAATAAATTACATATATGATAGTTATGTTACATAAAGTCAATTTTTTATTGACTTTATATTTTTTTTACTATATAATTTTTTTGAAATATAATGTATAGGAGGAGATATTATGACAGTTGAAGAAATTCAAGCAAAATTTAATGAACTTGAGGAAGTGGTTAAACCATTTGAAGATGAATTAGAACTAGATGCTCATATGGAGTTTATAAATTCTTTAAAGGAATTAGTTAATAAATATTAATAATTAATATAAGGAGGGAAAAAAGAATGCCAGAACTTAGCGAAAATATAAAGAAAATTCAAGATAAATTTAAAAGCATTGAAAATAGCAAAAAAGAAGAACCAGAATTTAATAATAGAGAAGCAAAAGGCAAAATTGAAAAAATTTTGAGTAAAAACTATGATTTATTAAAAAGTAAAAAAGAAGAAGTATTTCTAAACGCTATAAATGAAAAAACTAAGTCAGAGTATAAGGGTGATGGAGAACCAATACAGTTCAATGATATAAAGAGTTTACCAACAGAGAATAGAATAGAATTTGATAATTTTGAATTGAGTGAAGAAGATAGAAAAGCTTTGCTTGATGGTACTATGAAGGAAATTAAAGCTCAAGTAACTGAAAGAACAGATTTATTAAATGGAACTCCTGTGGCTTTTGATGAAAATGGAAATGTTAGCAAAAGAGAGGAAGATGGTATAATACCATTGTATCAAAATTTACTTGGTGAAATCGAGGCAGAACTAGTTAATATTAATAATCAATTAGAGGAAAAAAATAAGGAACTTTTAGATAAAGAAAATAGAATTAATGAAATTGATAAAAAACTTTCAAATACTCAGTTAGATGAAAATGAAAGAAAACAATTAGAAGATGAAAAAAAACAATTAGAAGATGAAAAAAGTAATATAAATACAGAGATAGAAAGTTCCAAAGAAGGAAAGAAAAAATTAGATGATATGAAAGAGGTTATTAAAGGAAAAGAGGATAAAGAAACAGGAAAGTATAAAGGAGGAAGAATTCAAAAGTTAATTGATGACCATGAACGTTCAAAGCAAAATGCAATAAAAACTATGTCTTTAATATATGGACCTGATTTAGTGTTTCAACACCCAGATATTGGAAAAATAGAGCCAAAAGAAGGTAAAGTTGCAGAACAATACACAAAGATGAAAGAAGAATTGATGAATGAAAATAAAGAACCAGTTACGCAAGAACAAGTGCAATCAAGACAAAATATACAACAAAATGGAGCATATGTCCAAGATAATATAAATCAACAAGGTGGTCCAAAAATTATGTATGCAGGAGGACAAGTTGCTGGTGAAAATATTAATGGTCAGCAAGAACCTTCTCAACAGGGAAATAGTGTAGGAACTCAAGAAGTAGAACAAGTTGAAGAAGATAAATTTGCAAGATTTGGTGATATAACTCCAGCCCAAGAGGCTCTTACATGGATTGGTTATGATGCCAAAAAGACAATGAACGTAAGAAACGCAAAGGCTCTTCTTAAAAATTTTGCTAGAGAAGAAAGTAGGCAAATGGATATTCTAAAAGATCCTAAGGCAGCAAAAGTTATTTTTGATGCAATGGATAAAGTAGATAAGGCTAAATTCTTCCAAAAAATAGGATTTGGAAAAACTAAAAAAGCATTATTAAAAGCAGCAAATGAATTTCTTCCAAAAGCGGCTGCTCAAGAATATTTAGGTATGAGAGTAAAAAAAGGTGAAGAACTTAAAGAGTATGATAAGATAATGAAAGAATATAAAGAAAAATTAGATATAATTAAAGCTGAGAAAGGCGAAAAGGATTATATAAATTCACCAGAATATCAAGAATTAAATGAAAAATATGCTTCAGTATTGTCAGTATCAGATTTTAGAGAAAAAACAAACCAATACTTAAATAAGGATAAGAATATTTTACCAGAAGCTAAAGAGGATATTAAAGAGGAAGATAAATTTAAAGATTTTAGTGAAGAGGAAAAGGCTGAAATAAATGAACTTCAAGAAAAAATTAATAATATGTCATATAGAGATTTAAACAGAATGGTTTTAGATCTAAAAGAAAAAGGAGACAAGACAACACTTTCATATATAAATAGTGGATTAATTGATTTAAATGGTGGCCAACAAAAACATTTTGAAGCAGGAATGGATGGTAAGAAAACTGATAGAACATTGTTAGAACACATTAAGGATGCATCAGCCGAAGTAGAAAAAGAAAAAGAAGATAAAAAAAATGAATTTATATCCACTTTAACTGAGAAAACTGAAAATTCAGCAGAGAAAGAGGCTGATATACTTGAAAAAATTAATAAAAATAAAATAAGTGTAGAAGAATATAAAAAATTGCCACCTGATCTTCAAAAAAAAGTTAAAAATAATATTCAAAAAAGTATTTCTGAAGGAGAATTATCTAAAGGAGAAAGAGAAGTGAGTGAATATATAAATTATGAAGATACTAAAGAATGGGCAAAAACTCAAGAAAATAGAAATAAAGATGACAAAGAAGTTGTCGAGTAAACTAACAAAAGAAGCACATTAGTGCTTCTTTTTTATGTTGACATTACTTTCATTATATTATAAAATTTATTTGGGTGATAGTTATGAACAAAACAGCTATAATAACAGGAGCTGCAAAGGGAATTGGTAGAGCAATAGCAAGGGAATTTGCTATGAGTGGATATAATGTGTGTATAAATTATAATACATCAGAAAAAGAAGCTAAGGAACTTTGTGAAGAACTAAAGAAAAAAGGTTGTAATATTATTATATTTAAAGCAGATGTTACTAATCGAAAAGAAGTAGATAAGATGATAGATTATGTTTTGGGTACTTATGGAAAAGTAGATGTATTAATTAATAATGCAGGAATAAGTGAGTACAAATTATTTATAGATATAACTCAAGAAGAAATACAGAGAATGTTAAATGTAAATATAGTTGGTGTTTTTAATACTACACAAGCTGTATTACAAAAATCTATGATTAGTAGAAAAGATGGTACAATAATTAATATATCTTCTATATGGGGAATGGTTGGTGCTTCTCTTGAAGTTGCATATTCAACATCAAAGGCAGCAATAATTGGAATGAGTAAAGCACTTGCAAAGGAACTTGCACCATCTAATATTACAGTAAATGTGGTTGCACCAGGTGCTATATCTACAGATATGTTAGGAGCTCTTTCAAAAGAAGATCTAAAAGTTTTAACAGAAGAAATACCTCTTGGAAAAATAGGAGCAGTAGAGGATGTAGCAGCAACAGTTAAATTTTTAGCCTCTTATGAAGCAAGATACATAACAGGACAAGTAATAAGCCCAAATGGTGGACTAGTAATATAATGGGGTGTAAAGAATGAAAAAGAAAAATTACATAGTATATAGCATTTTACTTTTTATATTATTCGTATTTCTAATAGGAAGTTTTGGTATACAGATATGTGTTATTAAAACAGTATCAGATATATATACAGAAGAACATATACAAGGAAGTGTTTTGCAAGAGTTATTATACAATTATGATACAAATCAACAAACAGAAATACTTAATAATGTAAAGCATAGCAAATATATAGACAGAATAACACAAAAATGTTTGAATGTCATAATTTTTAATGTTACAAATGATTGCTATAAAAATCTTCACATAGACAAAGAATTAAATGGTATAATTGAAAATAATTTAGCAGGTGTTGAAGAAAAAGAGAAGAAGTTTATTGCTAGTAGCTTTGAACGAGAAGACTATCAAGGAATTATAGATAGAGTAACTGATGCATTAAACTCAGGATGGAAAAATGAAAAAATTATAGTAATAATTTATGCTATATATACTAATACTATTTATAGAATTTTCAATATACTACTAATTGCACTTATTATATATAAATTATATAGAGAAAGCGAACAAAAGTATAAAGCTATAGGAAATGTAGGAATAGCATTATTTAGTTCTTCAGTTATATTATTTGTTATAACGTATATAATTAAAATATTTAAGAGAAATATATCCAGTATGCTTTTAGGTGGTACAATGGATTTTAGTGTAAGATATATGCTTATTCTATGCATAATATGCGGAGTTATTGGAGCTATATCTACAATATCGGCTTTAATTATGAAGCAAGTAGCAAAGAAAAAAGAAAACGAATTAAAAGAAAATATATAAAAATTTAAAAAGGTGAGAAATCACCTTTTTAATTATTTGTAGTAGTATTATTGGTATTATTTAATTTTTCAAGTTCTTTTAATTTTATCTTATATTCTAAAACTTGAGTTAAATACCTATAATATATATATTGTTGTTCATAGTACATCATAGGATTTGCCATATTATCTATTGTAGGGTCTATACTTGGATTTTGCATTGCTTGTTGTTGAATATTAAAATTATATGGGTCAAAAAATGGTTGATTTTTATCCAAAAACTCACCTCCTTTATGAATAAAAAAATAATAACTGTATATAATATTAGTGTAGACTTATAGTTTACCCCCTTCTTTAATTTATATAGAGTAACTTAAAATAGATATGTTTTAAGTTACTTTTTTTGTATTCTATTTTTAGTAGAATTAAAAGCAAATATTAATATGTATATAATACATACACAAAATATGAAGTATGAATATTGAGAAAATATATTTAATTTAAAGTTTTGAGTAAGATATTCGTAACTAAACAAATTAATTTTAGTATTTTTACATAATTTCAAACAAATGTAAGTTATAATAGAAGACAAAATTCCTTGTTTTAATTTATTATAAATAATATAAAAAACATTAATTTTATCTTTGTAAATGCATGAATATATTTGAAATATAATAGCAAATCCACTAAAACCTAGTGCAAAGGATATTAAGCATAATGAAATACTATCTGTATAATTGGTGTTAGTTACAATATTTTTTATTCCTTGTGTTACCTCAAAAATAGAAGATATTAAGGATATAGCAGTATTAGATAACTTAAAATGTATAATAATTTGTTTAATACAAGAAAATAGCAAATTAAAAATTGTAACGCAAGAAAAAATATTACCAAGAGTAGATAGGGTAGACTTTATTGATGCATCTAGTACTTCAAATATACTATTATGTAATATTTTAGTCTCATTTATCTTAAAATTATTTGATTTTTTATTACTTTTGTGTATAATAGTATGAGATAAATATATTAAAGATATTATTATTGCACTAAGGTAGTGACTAATACATAAAATTAATCCATATTTAACATTTCCAAGTATAGACAAGCCTACAGTGGAAAGTATAAATATAGGATTACAATTATTAACAAAAGAAAGTAGAAACTTAGCTTGTTTATATGAAATTTTCTTTTCATTTAACATAGCAGATGTGGTTTTAGCACCCATTGGATATCCACATAAAAATCCAGTTATTATGCAAAAGAAAATATAGTAATTTTCTTTTAAAATTGGCTTTAAAAAAACTAATCCATTCGAAATGAGTAACATGTTAGTAAAAAGAATAAAAGGGAAAATAGATGGCAAAATGGAGCTTAAAAATATATCTGTAGATTGTATAACAGTTTCAAAATTACTTTCTTGAAATATAAATAATGAAAATAGTAAAATAACAAATAATATAAACTTAATATATGGTTTTTGTAAATTAATAATCATAGTATAATTTATGAAAAAGGAGAAATAATATGCGTTATAGTAAATATTTAGATGAGTATGAATTACTAGATATGGCAAATGGTGAAAAACTTGAAAGATGGGGAGAGTATATACTAATTAGGCCAGACCCTCAAATTGTTTGGACAACAAAGACAAATCCAAAGGAATGGAAAAGAGCTCATGCAAGATATATAAGAAGTAGTAATGGTGGAGGACATTGGGAAAAATTAAAGGCAATGAAAGATAGTTGGAGTATTAATTACAAAGATTTGACATTTAATTTAAAACCAATGGGATTTAAACATACAGGACTATTTCCAGAACAAGCTGTAAACTGGGATTATATGATAAATGCAATTTCAAAAGAAACTAAAAAAGGAAGAAAAATTAAGGTATTAAATTTATTTGCTTATACTGGTGGAGCAAGTGTAGCTTGTGCGTATGCAGGAGCAGAAGTAGTCCATGTAGATTCATCACAAGGAATGGTAAACTGGGCAAAAGAAAATGTAATATCTAGTAATTTACAAGATAGAACAGTAAGATTTCTAGTTGATGATGTATTAAAATTTGTAAAGCGAGAGATAAGACGTGGAAATAAATATGATGCAATTATAATGGATCCACCATCTTATGGTAGAGGAAAAAATGGAGAAGTATGGACAATAGAAAATAATATATATGAATTACTTGAACTATGTAATGAACTATTATCTGATAATCCTTTATTTATTATGGTAAATACATATACTGGTGGTTTATCTGGAACTGTTATTGAAAATGCATTAAATTTTGCTATAAAAAGAAATAATATGAAGATATCTTTTGATGAAATAGGTCTAAAACAAAAAAATTCTGAGATATTTCTACCTTGTGGTATTACTACAATTTGTGAATTTTAATTATATTATAAATAAAAAAGAGCACCTAAGTATTAAATTAGGTGTTCTTTTTAAATATAAATATCTTTTGAATAATATAATTGTTAATAAATAAAAATATTTCCACAAGTATTTTAGAAAGTGTTAGGTTTAAACTTAATTGTATTGTTAATAAATTTAATAAGAGATAATTAACAATAAGTACAGAAATTGCCAATAAGTAATATTGGGATAGTGCTTTTATAATACTTGAATGGTTATTAAATACTACGTTTCTGTTAAATGTAAAATTAAACAAAGAACTAACAGCTCTTGCACCGATTACACTTAGTAATAGAGCTATATTTTCTTCTAATAAAGGTAGCAAAATTTTATTTAAAACAAGTAACAATATAAAGTCAATTAAAAAAGAAATAATAGCAGAAATTCCAAAAAGTATAGATGTCTTAATATCAGAATTTTTGAATATACATTTATATATTTGGAATGAATCTTTGATTGCATGAAAGCTAGATGTTTTATTATTATCTATGTAAACGGTTTTTATAGGAATTTCTTCTATACGAATTTTATTTTTTGCACAATAAAGCAACATATTAATTTCATATTCATATCTTTGACCATCAATTTCAACAAACTTTTCTAGTAATTCAAAGGGGATACCTCTAAGACCAGTTTGAGTATCATATACACGAACTTTGGTAGCAAGTTTAAATACTAAACGAGTTATTGAGTTACCAAATTTACTTCTAAAGGGCATACTCTTATCTAAGGTTCTGCTTCCAAGAATTAAACTTTTTGAATTTTCACATAGAGAATTAGATATATTTATTATATCAGATACTAAATGCTGTCCATCTGCATCTGCAGTTATAACACCTTTACATTTGATATTTTCGAGTATATATTTAAATCCAGTCTTTAATGCTTGACCTTTTCCTTTGTTAAATTCATGTTCTATGAATATTACATTATCTTTATCTAATTTATCAAAAATATAATTTGTTTCTTCCTTACTGCCGTCATTAACAATAACTACTTTGTAATTATTTGATAATAGGTTGTCGGTAAGTAAAATTAAATCTTCAGTTGGATTATACGCTGGTATTAATACGACAATATCGTTTTTGTTCATTTATATCCCTCTTTTTATATAGTGTATTATAACATATATGGAAATATAGTTCAAATATTTATAATATATTGTGATTTTATAATTCGTTTACAAACTAAATATTATATGATAAAATTTAGAATACTATATGAGGAGATAAGTATGTTGATTATTAAATTTATGCTATTTTTCTTCTACATTTTTTTGACTAATTTTTTTACTGGAAAATGTATAAGTAAAATATTAAAAAAAGAAAATAACTATATTGAAAATATAGTATATGGTTTTGTTGTAAATTTAGCATTAATACAGCTTTTTTTGTGGTATTTTGTAGCTTTTAAATTAAGTACAACTATTTTTATGAGTGTAATGATGGCTATAACTATTGTACCAACAATTATAGGGATGTATTTTACATATAAAGATTTAAAAAATACTAAAAAGTACGAAAAGAATAATTTAAAAAAGGTACAAGTAAAAGATGTACTAGTGAGAATACTTTTTGTAGCTTTACTAATGTTTGAAATTATTCTTACGACAATATATTACAAATCAGATGATGATGATTCATTTTATGTAAGTAATTCTACTTTGTTTGCAAATTCTCAATATTTAAATGAGTATGATTCAAGCATGGGGGATGATAGTTTAGGTACAGTACCACTTTATGATTTTCAGGTATGGGAAAGTATGATTACAGTATATGGAAAGATTTTTTCAGTTGAACCAGTTATTATAGCACATACTTTTTTAATACCAATTTTAATAATATTATCTAGTATGTCAAGTATTGTACTAGGAAAAAAATTATTTAAAGATAATAATAAAGCTTATTTTTTTGCAGGATTTTTAATTTTATTTAATTTATTTGGAGGGTATTCAACTTATACTTGTGGAAGTAGAGTAATGTGCAGAATTTGGCAAGGAAAATCTGTATATTTAACTGTTGTTTTACCTTTAGTTATTACATATATAGTAAATGCATTAGAAAAAGTCGACTATACTTTATCTATAGATATGTTAATATGTGTATTAGCATCTATTGGACTGAATCCAACAAGTTTATTTATAATAGGATTTGAGACATTGTTTTTACTAGTGGCAATATCTATATACAAAAAGAATGCTAAACTATTATTATATATGATACCAAGTGTTATAGCGGTGTTGAGTTTTACTCTATTTATATATATGAGAACAAGTCAATTTACTGCTCAAATTGCCGCAGCTTCAACAATATCATATGAAGGAATATTGAATATTTATACTAAATTCTTTGGTGGACATTCATGGATATATTTGATTTTGTATATATTATCAGCAATATATATTTTAAAAAAAGGTAATGATGAACAAAAAAATATATTGGTATTTGCTCCAATACTTATGCTCATATTTATTTGGAATCCAATAACAGGAAAATTTGTTGCAGAAAATATAACTAAGGTAAGTACATATTGGCGAGTATTTTGGTTAATTCCATTTTCTTATGGTATTATTACAGCAATATTATTAATATTGGATAAAATAAAAAATTTAAAATTAAAATATGCGTTTGTATGTGCATGTATAGTTGTTATTTGCTTAACAGGAAAATGGATTGTATCAGCAGATAACTCTTTTAGGAAAGTAGAAAATGTATATAAACTACCTCAAGATGCTATAGCTTTTGGACAAATAATATCTCAAGATGAAAATAATAGGACACTTGTTGCAAAAAATGGAATAAATACAACGATTAGACAAAAATATAGTAATATAAAGTTAATCTTTTCTAGGTATCAATATATGTTAGATTTATTACAATATAGAGGAAAAGAAGAAGAAGCACAAGAAAGAATTGACTTACAAGATATAATAGATGGAAATGAAGAAAAAATAAATTTATTACAAAATTTGCTAGAAAAGTATAGAGTAGGATGGATAATAATAGATAAAGATAAAAATAATATTATTAATGAAATCTTAAATTTAGAATATAAGATAGTAGAAACATCAGATGAAAGTTATTTGCTAAAATTAACAATATAACAATGTTTTATATAGATGCAAGTAATTAATAATTAAAAATATTTTTAAATTATAATATTACTACGATTTGTGAATTTTAGTTTACGAAAAATAGCTAGTTTGTATTTACAAATTGTAAAAAATAATATATAATATATATCATATTTTAAAGGGGGAAATTTTAATTATGTTATCAAAACCAAACGTAAAGGAAATATTACCAAAAGTAGGAAACAGATATCAATCTGTTCTTGCAATATCAAAAAGAGCTAGACAAATAGAATCTGAAACTTTAGAAAAAAGAAAAGCAGCTAAAGAGGCTTTAAAGGCTGCTGGAAAAGAATTGAATGCTAAAGATACAGATTTTTCTGAATATACTTTTGATGCTGTAGACAGAGCAGCAAAAGAAATCGTTGATGGTAAAATTTATATTAAAATTGATGGTAAATATGCAGTAACACCACAATCTGAAATGGAGAGAGAAATAAAAGAAGCTCAAATGGCAGCTTTAAAAGATGACAAGGAGTAATTTTTTATGAACATACATATTATAACTATCACTGGTGATATAGCAAGTGGAAAAGGAACAGTCACAGCACTGCTTAAAGAAGAGTTGAAATATGAAGTTTATAAAAATGGAGAATATGTACGACAACTTGCAAAACAAATGAATATGTCTATTATTGAATTTCAAGAGTATTTGAATGCTCACGAAGAAATAGACCAAAAAGTTGAAAAAAGTTGTGCAGAGTATGCACAGACTCATGACAATTTGATTGTTGATGCAAGACTTGGATTTTATGCAATTCCATCTTCTTTTAAAGTTTATTTGAAAGTAGATATAAATGAAGCTGGAAGACGTGCGTATAATGATGCTTTGAGAAAAGATACAGAAGAATATGAATCTGTTCAAAAAGCTATAGAAGATATTAAATATCGTTACGAACAAGAAAATTATAGATATTTAAAGACATATAATGTAAGACGTGAAGATATGTCAAATTATGATTTAGTTGTAGATACTACAGATAAAACACCAGAAATGGTAAAAGATATTATACTTACTGAGTATAAAAAATGGCTAAATGAGAGAAAGTAGAGGTGTGTGAAGCCTCTCTTTTTTTAATTACACAAATTTAACCTAACTAAGCAAGAAGTCCCCTACCTCTAAGGTAGTGGTATGAATTGCGATTTTTGTATTGACATATTGT
>CANRLG010000011.1 GCA_947631415.1 uncultured Clostridia bacterium | reverse complement strand
ATATATTTATATTATGAAATTTTCTTTTTCATTCGATTTCTAACTTTAAAATCGATTTTTCCTATAATATAAAAAAAGTGGTTCTATTTCTAAAACCACCTTACTTTTTATTTAACTACCTCATATTTATACTATAAATAACCGAGCGTCTAACCTAGTGCAAGTAGTCTAAACTACTCTTGTGGAGTCAAATAATAATATTTTATGAAATCGGCTTTCGCACGACTCATATCAAAATTAAAATAGTACACTCCATCTAACATATAGTCATATCCATATTCCTCAGAAGGAATTTGAACAGATGAAACATTTGCTAAATATTTTTGTCTTTCATTCTTTATTTCTAAGAATAGCTTTTTATACTTTTCTATATCCATATTTGTTGTTAAATTAACAAGTAATGAATCAGATAAAGATAATATTTCATCAGGACTCTTATTTACAATTTTATTTAGAAGCGATACAAGAATTGTTCTTTGTCTGTATGCTCTAGTAAAATCATTTCCTATTGTTCTATTTCTAGAATGTCTTAATGCTTGAGTTCCATTTAAGTTTACTAGACCAGGACCTGCAATTTTATTATTTGCATCTACTCCTCTATTAATAAAATCTACTTCTTCTTGTGTTAGATTTACTTCAATTCCTCCAACTTTATCTATAGACTCAATTAAGCCAGAAAAGTCGATAGTTATGTACTGTGTTAGGTTTAAGCCAAAATTTGAATTAATTGTTTTCAAACTTAATTGTTCTTGACCGTAAGCATAAGCATGATTTATCTTAGTATATCCATATCCTGGTACATTAACATACGTATCTCTAGGAATACTGATAATATTCAAATCTTTGTCTATGTTATTTAATACAACAATCATAATTGTATCAGAACGACCTGAATATTCATTTGATATATCTCGTGAATCACTACCAAATATTACAAATCTAGTATATTCTTCACTTACCTTAGTTGAATTTTCTGGTATATTTTCTTCATCAATTCCTAAATCTTCAACATCTACTTCTTTATAATTTATTTTATCTAGTTTCGATTTGATGAATAAATTCTTCGCTCCAACAATTACACCAACGATAACAATTATAAGTATTAGTATCTTTGATATAATTTTTAAAGCTTTTTTCAATATTTTCACCTCGCCTAACGTTGGTATTATAGCACAATTTACATAATAATTCAACATTATTTTAATAATTTTTTTAATTTATTAAATATAATGTGTAAACAACACCCGAAAATAATTCCCAAAGTATCAATACAAACATCCAATATTCCTGGTGCTCTACCTGGCACAAAGTGTTGATGTATCTCATCTGAAATAGCATAAAGCAAACCAAATACTGTAGATAAAGTAAATTTGTTTATATATTTATATTTATTTTCTGCTAAGCTATTAATATCTACTCCATAAATTACAAATCCACCTATAGCATAAAGAGTAAAATGAGCTAACTTTCTTACAAAAGGTTGCAATACTTCAATAGTATTAGCTAATTCTTGAGCAGACCAATCTTTTTTAAATATCGTAAGAAAAAAACTAATTAAACTACCACTAGTATTACCAGAAGCTTCGCTTACTTGACTAGAAAAATAAAAAACTATTATCATCCAAATAATAACCGCTAATATCCATATAGTATTAGTTATATTTTTATTTTTTTCCATTATTTTCTTATCCTTTCAATAACATAAGCTATTATACCATAAAAATAAAAAAAATAAAGAAGTGAGATTTTTCTCACTCCTTATGTTCTATTGTTGAAAATTTACATTTTCAATAACAAATTCGTAGTCTCTATTATCGTACGAATTAATAGAAACTATTTTTTCTTCTCCAGGTTCTATGTTATTAACTACGTTATAGTAGTTAGTTCCTTTTTGTTTCACAACAGCACTTTCTAAAGTCTTTTCAGAGTTGTTCTTAACAAATACCGTAAGTGTGTTTTGTTCTACACTCCTGTAATCCACAACATAGTACGCAGTTAACTGTACATCCTGTTCAACATAATCTAGTTTTATTAGGTCAGAAGTTGATGTACCTCTAAATAATGAGATAAAAAGAATAATATAAAACAAAACAAATAATATTGCACCACAGAGATACTGTATAATTTTTGTACTATCAACAATTTTAATCCCTTTATCAAACTTTTCAACTTTCTCTTTATATATTTCTAATTCTAATTCTTCATTTTTTTCAATATCTTTTATTTTATTTAATAACTCATTTCTACTTTCATCTTCTGCGTCAAAGGATTGCATTCTTAAGTTTTCAACTTCCCTACGATTGCTTTCCTTAAATTTTCGTTCTCTATTTTGAACCTTTTCTTTTCTCCATAATAGAATTCCAGTAATAAACCAATATACTAGAGTTACTACTATGAGCACCAGGACAACTACTGCCATCCCTAGCATTACATTTTGAGCTAAAGCTTGAATTTCAAATAAATTTTCACTCATTTTCGCTCCTCCTTAATTTTTTGTAATGTAATATTAATTACATACTTCTATAGAAATTAAAATGTTAATTTCTCACAATATTTAGAAGCAACTGTATTTTACTATTATTTTTAATTTATGTCAAGTATTCTAATACAATATTTTAATATTTTTAGATTTTATAACAAAAAAAGAAGCACAAATTAATGTGCTCCAAATTTATTTTTACATAGTAACATTATCTTTTATAAGTTTAAAAGTGTTAATTTCATCTTTACTTTCTTGCTTAATCACTTTTTCTTCCATATTTTTATACGTTACTTGATTGTATTCCTTTCTTAAATTCTTACTTGCATTCTCATTTTCATATACATAGGTATAGTATATTTTAATATTTGAAAATTTCATAGCCAATGCTTTAAATACTTTTAATGCTGGTGTATTTAAAGTTAAAAACTCTATTCTATTTCCTTTAATAACTTGCTTAATTGGTTGAGTACCTGTTCCCCAAGCACCCTCACGTGCAAAGAAACCATTAAATATAGATTTCTTTTTTACACAATCTATAAATTTATTTGCATCATTTAACATCTTGCCTACCTTATATTTTGTCTTAAATACATTAATCTGTGTGTCAGTTAACTCAGTAAAAGTATAAACTCTTTCTCTTGTTAATCCAACAAATTCCATTGATGAAATATAATCTTGTCTATCAATTTCCTTGTCTTTTTCTAACCATACATTTAATGCAGCATTATAATAATCATCCATTTGGATATCGTCTTCATCCTTATCTACAGGCACAAGTTTGCTAAAATCAACATATCCCTCATCATTTAATAAAGCCATAACAGCCTCATCAACATCCTCTTTATTTCCCGTAAGTTCAACTATGTTATTTACAATTCTTCCTTTAACGTAATCACTCATCAGAAAATCCTCCTTTTAATATTTTTTTCCTTATTAAATTACAACACTTAAATATACTACAACTAATAATAAAAACTTCACCTCCTAAAATTTTAGTTGCGTAAAATATTTTAAATGTCCTTTTATTTTAACACATAAATTTGTTTATGTCAACCATGTATAAAAAAAGAGTTCTTAGAAAAAACTTCTAAGAACCTTAAATACGTTTTAATATGATTATTTTATATAGTTTGAAACTGAATATTTGCTTGATGGAATTCTTTCGATTTCATCACACACCATTATTCCTTCTTCGTACCATGATGTAACAACATCTCCTTTGGTTTCAAAAGGAATAAATTTTGAAGTTTTTACGTTCATTTTATTAGTTTCAATTATATTTTTAACTATCCTTTCATTTATCTTATTATCTGCAAATGCGATTACACCATATACTTTGTTTTTTCCACAAAGAATAGCATCATCAATGCTTTTTGTATACCATTTATTATTAATATAACTAGCATCAATATTTTCTATATCTTTTGGAACCTGTATTGGTACAATCTTAAGTTCAGACTTTTTAATTCCTTTCATAAATTCGTTAAACTCCTTGTCATCCTCTTCAAAGATAACAACATTTTTTAGCTTTTTAGCAATATTCATAAATTAATCCTCCTTATAATTTTTTTACATATTCAATTAATTTTTTAACGAATTTAAGCTACCCTCCTTTCATATTAATTAAGAGTTTTATATTCTACTAACGTTTTTGATTATATCACATTTTATAAATTATGTCAACTAATATAAAAGAACCTCAGATAATTAATCTAAGGTTCATATTTATTTCTAATTATATACTGAATATAAATTTTTAAAACATAATGCGAAACTATAATCTTCTATATCAAAAACAGGACTTTCAAATTCTTCAGAACATAGTGATTTTCCTTCTTTGAAAAATTCACGTACAATTACTCCTATTTTATCATCTTCAAGTAGATAAGTATAGTCTGCATTTAGACCATTTTTTTCAATTAGGTCAATTATAATAGACTCAAAGTCTGGATTAGCAAATGCTAATATTATATATTTACTTTTGTGTCCTAAAAGAGCTGTTTTTTCTAAATTAACACTCTTATTCCAATTATTTTTAATATAATATGTATCAATTTGTGTTATTCTATATTCAGGCAAATTTATTTCCACAATGTCAAATTCTTTCTTTATTTGTTGAACAAATTCGTTTATTTTATCCTTTCTTCCGCTTATTTTAATTAAGTTTTTTAAATTTTTAGACATATTTTCCATACCTCTAATTCTCCTTTCAATAATTTTAAATTTTAAACGAATTAATAGGAACTAACCCCCTTTCAAATTTTTAAAAAAGAATAAATAATTAAAATGCTAAAGTATTATATCGCTGTATCACTATTATGTCAACTTCTTAATTAAAAAAAGATAGAGAAATTTATCTCTACCTTACTAAAATATATGCTGTATATAACACGTACATACCAAGTAAACATATACCTTTTCTTCTTGTTATTCTATTATTGTGTCTTAACATTAAATATACTATTACACTAGTTATAAACATAATAATTAAATCAATAAATGTTGTTATATCAAAACTTAATGGTTTAATTACACTAGTTAATCCAACAATCATTAGAATATTAAAGATATTTGAACCTATTACGTTTCCAACTGCAATATCTGTTTCTCCTTTTCTAGCTGCTATAACGCTAGTTACAAGTTCAGGTAAACTTGTACCAATAGCAACAATAGTTAAAGCTATAACTTTTTCTGAAACACCTAATGCTTCTGCTATTCCTGTTGCACCATTAACTACAAGTTGTCCACCACCTACTATTCCTGCAATACCTACAACAATTAAAAGTAAGTCTTTAAATCTAAATTTTGTCTTTTCTTCTTGGTTATCTCCTTTTTGATTTCTTCTAACATCTGCAATTAAACTATAAATATATACAGCTAAAAAACAAAGAAGTACCACTCCGTTTGACCTAGTAATAAAGGCAATGTTTTGTTTTGCAAAGAAATACTCTGCACTCATTGCTATTAATACAAATGCAGAAAGTAGATAGTATGGAAAATCTCTTTTCTTTATTTCTTTTTTGGCTTTCAAAGTACAAAATATACTTGCACAACCTAGTATAAGCAATGAATTACAAATATTTGAACCAACAACATTTCCCATTGAAATATCATTACTTCCCTTTAAAGCAGCTGTTAAACTTACGGCTGTTTCTGGTGCTGATGTTCCAAATGCAACGATAGTAAGTCCAATAATTAATGATGGAATACCAAATGCCTTAGCAATGTTACTACTACCATCTATAAATATATCTGCACATTTTACTAGTAGTACAAAACCAACAACAAGTAGAATAAGATTAATCATTTTCATTCCTCCTTCGAATAATTATATTCTTCTAATTTTGGTAGCTTATAATGCAATAAAAGAGACTCTATGCCCTAGCATAAAGTCTCGTTATATACCAAAAATTAGTATATCTATGAAGCGGTTAGCTTAACTAACGTGAAATGACGCAACATAGACAATATTATAAAGTAACTACTCCCTTTACGCAATTTATTGTAACATAATATACGATAAAAGTCAAGTAATTACTCATTTTCGTTATTTTCTTTTTTATCTTCATCATCTAGTTTTTTCATATACTCGTTAAATATTTCATCTGCTAACTCATCATCTTCAACTTCTACATAAGTAGCTTCATCTGAATCTTCTTCAGGTTTTACTTCTAATATAACAACTTCATCTTCACTATCATCTGGTAAAGCAACTACATAGTCTACATCATTTTTTGTAATTATATCCAAAATTTCTAGTTTGTATTTTTTTCCGCTTTCATCTTCAATTTCAATAATATTATCTTCCATAATAATTCCTCCTTAGCTACAGTATATATTATACTTTATAATTATTTTTTTATCCATATTCTTTTAAGATATTTTAGTAGAATTTTATACTTTATTC
This sequence comes from uncultured Clostridia bacterium, assembly GCA_947631415.1. Classification (GTDB taxonomy): domain Bacteria; phylum Bacillota; class Clostridia; order TANB77; family CAG-465; genus CAG-465. The sequence continues at coordinate 28,162 of CANRLG010000011.1, read as the reverse complement.
TTTTGTCATACTAATTATTTCCTTTTTTAAAGTTTCTACAATTTCATTTTGTGGTACTTTACGTATTATTTCTCCTTTTTTAAATAATAATCCTTCATTTATACCACCTGCTATTCCAATGTCTGCCTCTCTTGCTTCACCTGGTCCATTTACAGCACATCCCATTACTGCAACTGTTATATCTGAATTAATTGTTTGTAGAAATTCTTCAACTTCTTTTGCAATAGGTATTAAATCAATTTGAGTTCTTCCACAAGTTGGACAAGCAATTAATGTAGGAGTACTTTTATATAAATTACAGTCTTTTAATATCTCTTTTGCTACCTTTATTTCTTTTATTGGGTCATCAGATAAAGATACTCTTAAAGTGTCTCCTATTCCTTTTCTAAGTAACCATCCAAGACCAATACTAGATTTTATTGTTCCACTAAATTCAGTACCTGCTTCAGTTATCCCTATATGTATAGGGCAATCAAAAGTCTGTGACGCCTTTTCATAAGCCTCAATGCATAAATCTAAATTAGATGCTTTAAGAGAAACCATATAATCTTTAAAATCTAACTTTTCAAGTATGTCTATGTGTCTTTTTGCGCTTTCTATCATTGCATCAGCAGTTGGCTTTTTATATTTTTCAAGAATATCTTTTTCTAAAGAACCACCATTTACTCCAATCCTAATTGGTATATGCTTTTGTTTACACGCATCTACAACAGCTTTTACTCTTTCTTCACTACCTATATTACCTGGATTAATACGAACTTTATCTACCCCAGAATTTATAGCCTCAAGAGCAATAGTATAATCAAAATGAATATCTGCTACTATAGGAATATGTATTTTCTCCTTTATTTGCTTAATTGCCTTTGCATCTTCAATATCTAAACATGCTACTCTTATTATTTCACATCCTGCTTTTTCTAACTCTAATATTTGCTTAACTGTACTTTCTACATCTTTAGTTTTAGTATTGCACATAGATTGAATAACCACTTTATTTTGTCCACCTATTTGTACATTGCCTACCATTATCTTTCTTGTTTGTTCTCTTACCATATTTTATCTCCTTCAACACATTCAAAATAATATCATATTAAATTCAAAAGATAAAGTTATTTATTTCAATATATCAAATTTTAGCGTAAATTGTTAAATAATCCATTTTTTTGTTCTAAATGATATTCATTGCATTTAAAGAAATTTTCTTCTTATTTTTCAAATTTAGGTCAAATAGTTAATTTGTTGACAGGTTTACTTTTTTACTATACAATTAAAATGACATATTTTTTAAAACGTGTCATAAAAAGAGGTGATACAATGTTTGGTTACAGAAGTGATGGTAGAAAGATAAAAACTTTATCTCCAGAATTTAAATTAATTCCATCTATTATGAGAGAGAGAAGTGATGCTCATGTATATTTTAAACAAGATGTTAAACTTAATGGGATAAATGAGTATATACAAAAAAAACAAGAAGAAGGAATAAAATTTACCACTATGGAAGTATTTATGGCAGCTATTTTAAGAATACTTGCCACTAGACCTGCTCTAAATAGATTTGTTATGAATGGTAGAACGTATGCTAGAAATCATATTTGTATTTCACTCACTGTAAAACAAGCTATGACAGACAGTGCAGATGAATCTACAATAAAGCTATATTTCAAAGGCAATGAAAATATATTTGAAGTAAAGAAAAAAATTGAAGAAGAACTTGCTATTGGAAAAGATACAGTTTCTGAAAATAGTACAGATAAAGTTGCTAATATACTAGGTTTTGTACCTGTACCAATAATTAGATTTTTAGTTAGTACAATTAAATTTCTAGATAAACATAGTCTTTTACCAAAATGGCTAATAAAGGCTAGTCCATTTCATACAAGTTGCTATGTTACAAACGTTGGCTCACTTGGTATAGATTCCATTTATCATCACTTATATAATTTTGGAACAACTAGTATGTTTTTCGCTATGGGAAAAAAGAAAAAATCTTACATATACGAAGATGATGAAATAAAAGAAGAAAAAGTAATTAATATTGGTTTTGTTGGAGATGAAAGAATATGTGATGGTTTCTACTATGCTACTTCTTTTAAAGCATTGTGTAGAATTCTAGCACATCCAGAAGTTTTGGAAACAAATTTAGATGAAGTTGTTAAAGACCAAAAATAAACTTTTTTTAAAAAGTTTAAAAATTTCTTCAAAATCTATTGCATAAAGTTTCCGTTCATGATAGAGTATAAGTGTGAAGGAAATTAACCTTCATAAAATCATTTGTTTTTCATAATTTTCCTCCTATGTATATATGTACATAGGAGTTTTTTTTGACCAAAAAAGAAAAAAAATACCAGTAAAAACTGGTACTAAACTTTATGGCGGAGAGTGAGGGGCTCGAACCCTCGCGCCGCATACACGACCTAACAGTTTAGCAAACTGTCCCCTTCACCACTTGGGTAACTCTCCAAACTATTTTTTGCTACTCCTAAATTATAACAATAACATTGAATAAAGTCAACAATTTTTAACGATTTAATAATAAAAAACAGAGCCTTAGTATGCAATAAAAATTTGGATATTATTAATATTCTACTACTTAAATTAATCTTTTAAATAGTATTCTATTAAGTTTTTATAGTAGTCTTGTGCATTTAAACATGTATCGACTAAATAACCTTTTTCATTTTTGTATTCTTTTAAACCTCTATAATAGTATAATTTATACGTATCTAAAATAATAAAAGGAATTATATTATTTTTTAGACACTCCTTAAATATGATAATTCTTCCTACTCTCCCATTGCCATCTTGAAACGGATGTATTCTCTCAAACCTATAATGAAATTCTATTATTTCTTTTATTGTTATTTGTTTTAATGAATTATACCATTCTAATAGTTTAATCATATCTTTAGGTGTTTGGCTAGGTGTTGATGTCTTCATATTTCCAGCTTCATTAGCTATTTTTTTATATTCTCCTACCATAAACCATTCTTTTCTACTATCTGCAGTTCCTTCTTTTAAGATTTTATGAAAATTTTTTATTATATCTTCTGTTAAATCTTTATCTGCTATATCTAGCATATAATCCACTAGCTTAAAATGGTTAGATGTTTCTATTATATCATCTACATTAGCTACTGTTTCTTCTCTAAATAAAATAGAATTTGTTTCAAAAATATATCTTGTTTGTTCTTCTGTCAATCTACTACCTTCTATATGGTTTGTATTATATGCAAAAATAATTTGAGTATTATGATATAGATTACCCTTTAACTTCATAGCTTTCTGTTCTCTTAATACTTCTAGTATATTTATTTTTGAAATATCTAAATCTTCTTCATCATTTAATAACTCATCTACAGTTATTCCAAAAGTTTCAGACAATTTCTTTATTGATTCAATATTTGGCTCTAATGTTCCTGCTTCATACTTAGATACTGTAGCAGCTCTAACACCCAAAATTTCAGCAATCTCGTTTTGTGTCATATTCCTCTTTTCTCTGTATGCTTTTATTTTGTCTCCTAGCATATTAAAAACCTCCTTTTCATTTTAATAATATTATACCATATTATTTCCATAAAAGAAAGTATTTTGTTTACAACTATGTTTTTATTTCTTAAATAGAAAGTTTTTAATATATAATTTTATTTAGCTTTTTGTCTTACTAATTATTATATCCATTATTTTATTATAAATATTATAATTTTCACGCAAAAAACAGAGCCTTAAAAAGCTCTGCTCTTTCTTCTGGCGGATGAGGTAGGATTCGAACCCACGGTGCCTTTCGACATCACCAGTTTTCAAGACTGGCTCCTTAAACCACTCGGACACTCATCCAAATCTAGTTACAAATAATATTATACCAAAATTTTTCTGTTTGTCAATACTCTAATTAATTTTTTAGTTTAATTTCAATTTAAAAAAACTAGGAAATAACAATTTACTTCCTAGTTAAATACTTTTATATTATTGGGTCATCCTCGTTTATTATCTTATTTGTCATTGCATTTCTAACTTCATCTGTTGTTAGTCCTACAGTACCAAAAATTTCATTCATCTCTTTTTCTATTTGATTATCTCTTAATTCTTTTTGGTTTTTATCATAAGCTTCTTTATACATATATGAATCATATAAATGTGAATAATTTTTTGACATTGGTAGCTCGTTTTCAAAACGTTTTGGATTATTCAAATCTACATTAGAACTAATAGCTTCAAGTGTTAGATAATCTCTAATATACCATTCTGGTTTAATTTCTTCTTTTCTTAGTTCTATCTTAGGATAAGCCATATTCCTTTCATAAACATTATCTCGTACAACATTTTCATAAGTAAAATGTTTATTATTTCGTAATGCTCCAATTGGTATTTCAAATTGTGTTTCTCTATCCAATTTCTTTTGGTTTGAATCTAGTAAACATTCTCTACAAAAATATATTTCATGATAGTATTTGTCTAAACTATAATCTATTGTACTTTCTTTTATCTCATTTACTTCCTTTGTTGTAGTATGAGCATAACCATAAGTAAGTAATTCCTCAGGTAAATTTATACTTTTACCAGAATACATATAATTGCTATATAGTCTAATCATATCTCCCTTATCTACTACCCCAATGTTTATTATTTTCTTTAATACATCTATATCTTCCATCTTATCCAATATTTTCTTATTCTTTGGATTATAGAAACAATTTTCAAGTATTATAGGGTCAATATTCATAAATCTATTACAAAACTCTCTTTTTATATCGTATACAGAATATTTACTATCCATAAGTTCTTCTATTTTTGTATCTCTCATCTTTTCAGCATTTTTTAAGTCAGTTACATTTTCAATGTGAAAATTATCTTTTTCAAAATCATCATTATATGGACTACTGTATATACGAGAATTATTGATATTAACTATCTTTAGGAAATTCTCCTTATCTTTGTCTGATATATTCTTATTTTTATCTACATCTGCATATAAATTACAATAATTGTTTCTTACAATTTTATCAAAAGTAGGCTCATCTATATTACTTATTATTTTGTTCTTTTCTTCTTTTGGTAATTTTATTAATGATATTACATTTTCTTGTGGTAAATTTCTCTGCTTGAATATCTCTAAATATTGAAAATACTCCTTAGCGTCAATATTATTCTCTGCTAGTTCGTTTAAATCTTCTATTGGAATTGTGAGAGAAATATAATCTTCTTTCTGAATTAATTTTTTCACATATTTACTTAGTTTATCATTTAACATATACTCATCTGAGTTTTTTACTTCCCATAAAGTATTGTCTATTTTATCAAGTGATATTAATATTTCACGTTTTAACTTTTCATCATTATCAATATTCAAGTCTTTTACAAGCTTACTTGCATATTTCATAATCTCCTCACTTGAAATATTTTCGTACTTTCTTTTCTTTTGTACTTCTTTTACCATTTTTTCTATATCAACCATAACAAGCCCCTCCAAACAAAAACAGAGATTGACATGCAACCTCTGATTATTATCATTTATATAACTATTTTCAAAAATTGCAAAATATTATAAATCTATATTTAACAATGATAAGATACTTTCTAGTCCATCTTCATCATTATATTCAATTATTAGTCTTTGATGTTTATGTGTTTGGTCAAGTTTTACTTTATATCCAAAATAATTTTTTAGTTTATTTTCAAGATTTTGATAGTACACTGTTTTAGGTGTCTTTTTCTCAGGTTTTCTTTTATATTTATCATCACCATATATTAGCTTTTCAACATCTCTAACTGTTAATTTCTTTTCTGCAACCTTCTTTGCTACTTTTAATTGTTTATCCGGGTCTTCAATTACAAGTAATGCTCTAGCTTGTCCTTCAACTAATTCTCCATTTAATAGCATATCTTGTATCTCATCTTGTAATTTTAGTAATCTTAACGTATTAGATATAGTAGACACACTTTTACCTGTAATTTTTGCAACCTCTGTATTAGTATATCCCTCCATATCCATTATTTCACGAATTGCATGTGCAACTTCTACAACGTTTAAATCTTCCCTTTGGATATTTTCTATAAGTGCAACTTGTTTTTTCCTTGAATCAGTATAATCTTTAATTATAGCTGGTATTTTTTCAAGTCCTGCAGCCTTAGCAGCTCTCCATCTTCTTTCACCTGCAACTATTGTATATCCATTTTTATCTTTTACAACAAGAATAGGTTGTATTACTCCATTTTCTTTTATAGAGTCTGTTAATTCTTGCATTTTATCTTTATCAAAAATCTTTCTTGGTTGATTTAGCATTGGTTCAATTTCAGTTATATTAAGCTCTACAACTTTATCTAAAACTTTATCTTTATTAGAAGATTTTGTTGTAACTCTTTCTAAAGTTTCCTCGTTATCATCACCAAAGAAAGCATCTAGACCTCTTCCTAATCCCTTAGCCATCTTTTTCCTCCTTTTCAGTTAGCTTTATTAGTTCTCTAGCAAGTTTTTTATATGTTTCTGAACCTTTAGAAGTTTCATCATATAAAGTAATTGGTAATCCATGACTTGGTGCTTCACTAAGTCTTATGTTTCGTGGAATTATAGTTTGAAATACTTTGTTTCCAAAATATTTTTCTACTTCACGTGCAACTTGCGTAGATAGATTTGTTCTTGCATCAAACATAGTAAGAATTACACCCTCAATAACAAGTTCTGGATTTAATCTCTTTTGAACTAATTTTATTGTGTTAATAAGTTGTCCTAAACCTTCTAAAGCATAGTATTCACATTGAATAGGTACAAGTACACTATCTGATGCTGTAAAGGCATTTAGAGTAATTAGTCCAAGAGATGGCGGACAGTCTATTAATATATAATCGTACTCATCTTTTACTTTGTCTATTGCATCCTTTAGTCTAGTTTCACGTGATACCATTGATACAAGTTCAATTTCAGCCCCTGCTAAATTAATATTTGCAGGGCATATATCTAACTTTTTAACCATAGTTGGAATAATAGTATCTTTAATTTCCATATCATCAACTAAGACATTATATACTGATTTTTCTTCGTGTGCTTCTACACTTAACCCACTTGTTGCATTACCTTGTGGGTCAATATCTACTAATAATACTTTTTTTCCTCTTTGAGCTAAACATGCACTTAAATTTACTGCAGTAGTTGTTTTGCCGACACCACCTTTTTGATTAGCTATTGATATAATTCTTGCCATAATGTCACCTCATTACTTGTATTATATTACATTTCCTTCAAAAAAAAAAGAGTAAATTTTATATTTAACTTATTGATATTAATAATGTTATTATCCTAACATATTTCTACAAAAAGTCCTTGTTTTCACACAAAAAAAGAGTAACAATTTGAGTTATTGTTACCCCTTATTGAATTATAATGGTTTATTCTTAATTTGTCCGTAATTTCTTGGATATTTAGTAGGTGTATCTTGTATTTTCTTTACTTTCAAGATACTTCTATTATATTCTTCATTACTTACAGTATAATTATAGTTTATCTTTTCTTCTACTTTTAAATTTAGTGTTTTTAAAGCATTTTGTGCTAATGCAAGTTCTTCATCTACACTATCACCTTTCATAATTATTGAGTAGCCTCCTACTTTAACGTATGGAGATACATATTCAAGTAAAACAGGTAAATTAGCTACAGCTCTTGAAACAGAAGCATCATAGTAGTTAAATAAATTATCTATTCTAACTACTTCTTCTGCTCTACCATGTACTATTTTCACATTTTTTAATCCTAACTTATCTACTACTTCTTGTAAAAATATTAGTCTTTTATTTAATCCATCTAAAAGTGTAAATTCAATATTAGGATAGTATATTGCAAGAACCATACCAGGAAAACCTGCTCCAGTTCCTACATCTATAATTTTCTTTTCATTAGTTATAGCTTTTGTACATTCAAGACAATCGACAAAATGTTTAACTATAATTTCATAATCATCTGTTATTGCAGTAAGATTTATCTTGTCATTCCACTCTAAAAGCATATCTTTATATATCGACAAATTATTTATTTGATTTTCTTTTATTTCAATATTTTGAAGTTCACATTCTTTACATAATATTTCTTTGAATTTTTCCTTTTTCACATGAAACCCTCCTTTTTTATGTCACCTAACTTTTATTCGACATTTTTTGTCGAACTTTGTCGAATAATTTTGCGCAATCATTTATGTTGGTTTAAATAAATGAGTAAAACAGAGATATCCGCAGGTGAAACACCTGAAATTCTAGATGCTTGACCAACAGATAGTGGCTTTTGTTTATTTAACTTTTGTCTTGCTTCTAAGCATAGCCCTTTTATTTGTTCATAATCTATATCTGGACTTAATTTTTTATTCTCTAATTCTTTAAATTCATCTATTTGTTCTTGTTGAAGTTTAATATATCCTTCATACTTAATTTGTATTTCAGCTTCTTCTACTACACTTTTTGGAAGTACAGGTCTTTTCTTATCTATAGGTGCTAATGCCTCATAACTTAATTCACTTCTTTTGATTAAGTCTGCTAGTTTACATCCTGTTATAAGAGGACTAGAACCATATTTTTCTAAAACTTCATTAACTTCTTCTGATGGTCTTACAGGAGTATTTCTTATTCTTTTTACTTCTTCCTCTATTAGACTATATTTCTTTAAAAACTCTTGATATCTTTGCTCAGTTACTAAACCTACTTTATATCCTTTTTCTGTAAGTCTAATATCTGCATTATCTTGTCTTAAAGCAAGTCTATATTCTGCTCGAGATGTCATCATTCTATATGGTTCATTAGTTCCTTTTGTAACTAAATCATCTATTAATACCCCTATATATGCTTCACTTCTATCAAGAATAAGAGGCTCTTTACCTTTTACTTTTTGAGCAGCATTAATACCTGCAATAATACCTTGAGCCGCAGCTTCTTCATAACCAGAAGAACCATTTACTTGTCCTGCAAAGAAAAGTCCATCAATTCCTTTATATTCTAAGCTCAATTTTAAGTTAGTTGAGTCAATACAATCATATTCTATAGCATAAGCAGGTCTCATCATTTTAGCATTTTCAAGTCCTGGTACAGTTCTATACATTTGTATTTGAACTTCCTCTGGAAGTGATGATGACATACCTTGTATATACATTTCAGAAGTCTTTTCTCCTAATGGTTCTATAAATAACTGATGACGTTCTTTATCTGCAAATCTTACTACTTTATCCTCTATTGATGGACAATATCTAGGACCAGTAGACTTAAGTTTCATATCTAAGTTTGCTGTATATATAGGAGACCTATGAAGATTAGCTCTAATAATCTTATGTGTTTCTTCATTAGTATAAGTTAAGTAACAAGAAACTTGCTCTTTATTTAATATCTCCTCGTTTCCCTCATTTTCAAAAGAAAATGGTGTAATTTCTTTATCTCCAAATTGTTCTTCCATTTTAGAGAAATCTATTGTTTTAGCATTAATACGAGCAGGTGTACCAGTTTTAAATCTTCTAAGCTCAATACCTAAATCTAATAGACTTTGAGATAAATCTCTAGCAGGAAATACACCATCTGGACCACTTTCATAAGAAACTTCTCCAATTATAACCTTACCTTTTAAGTATGTACCTGTTGCAACAACTACAGCTTTACAATTAAATGTAGCTCCAATACGAGTTTTTACACCAACTACTTTGCCATCTTCTACAAGTATTTTAACTATTTCTGCTTGATAAACATCTAAATTTTCCTGTCTTTCCAAAGTCTTTTTCATTTCTATATGATACATACGTCTATCTGATTGTACTCTAAGTGAATGAACTGCAGGACCTTTAGACATATTTAACATTTTAGATTGAAGAAAAGTCTTATCTGCATTTTTTGCCATTTCTCCACCAAGAGCATCAATTTCCCTAACTAAATGACCTTTAGATGTACCACCAATACTTGGGTTACAAGGCATATTTGCAAGTGTATCTAAGTTAATAACAAAAACTGCTGTTTTAAGTCCCATTCTAGCACTTGCAAGTCCTGCTTCACAACCTGCATGACCAGCACCTATAACGCATACATCATAATCTCCTAAACAATATTCTGACACTTTATTTTCCTCCTTTACTTACCTAAACAGAACTTCTCAAAAATCTTAGAAATAACATCTTGCGTAACATCTGCACCTATTATTTCTCCTAGAGTTTTTGAAGCTTTCTTAATATATATTGAAACAATATCTATAGGTTGTCCCTTATTTACTTCATCTATTGCTTCATTAATATAACCTATACTCTTCTTTAATAAATCTTTATGTCTTTGATTAGTTATTATTAATTCATGTGAATAATCTAAATCTGAGGTATCAAACATATTAATTATTTTATCTTTTAGTTCTTCAATACCACTATTTTCTTGAACAGAGATGAGAACTGGTTCGTTAATTCCTTTATTTTTTAATTCTTCTAAAATGCCGTTTAAAGCCTCTTTTCTAGTCTTATCCATCTTATTTATTACTGTAATATATTTAAGTCCTTTATTTTGGATTTTAGAAAGAATTTCAAAATCTTCTTTAGATATTCCATCTTCTCCATTGATAAGATAAAGTACTAAATCCATTTCTTCGAGAATTTTCAAGCTTTTTTCGACACCTATCTTTTCAATGATATCATCTGTATCACGAATACCAGCTGTATCTGAAATATTTAAAACGAAGTTTCCAAGATTAATAGTTTCTTCTACTATATCTCTTGTTGTTCCTGGTATATCTGTAACTATTGCCTTTTCATAATTTGCAAGAGTATTTAGCAATGAAGATTTACCAACATTTGGTTTTCCAAGAATAGCTACGTTTACACCATCTTTTATTATTTTACCTTGTTCATAAGTATCTACAATATGTTGTATTTCACGTGCTTTATTCTCTAATAATGGAACAACAGATGTAGGTTCAACTTCGTCATAATCATACTCTGGATAATCTACAGAAACCTCTATTTTAGCCATTAATTCAATTAATTCTTCACGTAAAGAACGTATTCTTTTAGACAGATTTCCCTCTAAATTATTTGCTGCAATTCTTGATTCTGTTTTAGTTTTAGCATTAATTAAATTAATAACTGCCTCAGCTTGAGATAAATCCATTTTTCCGTTTAGAAATGCCCTTTTAGAAAATTCGCCAGGCTCAGCTAATACAGCACCGTTCTCTAGTACAATTTCAAGTATTTCTTTAGTTATTTCATTACCACCATGACAATTAATTTCACATATATCTTCACCAGTATATGAATGTGGTGCTTTAAAATATGAAACTAATACATTATCCATGAAAATGCCGTTATTTACTATTTTTCCATATATTATATGATTTGGTTCAAGTCTAGAACTTGATTTAAAAATCTTATTTACAATATTTAGACTATCTTTTCCACTTATTCTAATAATACTAATTCCACTATTAGATAAAGCAGTACCAATAGCAGTAATTGTTGTAGACATAACTTTTCCCTCCTTACAATTAAAAGAACCCAGTAAATAGCAAAACACATACTTTGTATTTAACTATTTCACTGAGTTCTATTTAACTTTCACCTAAATAGAAGTGGTGAATTATATAATTTTTATTCAATACCGATATCATCGATAACTTTATTTTGGTCCATTCCATCATCACCACTATCTGCTTCTTTTTTAAGCTTTTTTAGTGGCCATTGCTCGATTGGATCATTTTGAGATTGAAGTTCTTCAATGTATTCTTCTCTTTCATCATTCATAATATCTACCTCCTAAAAGACTATTTATATTGATATTTTCTTTTAATAACAACTCTTCTTCTAGGCTCTTCACCAATAGATTCTGTTTCTACGTCTTTTCTATCAGCAAGTTCTCTATGAATAATTAGTCTTTCGTATGCAGACATTGGTTCAAGCTTAATTGGTCTTCTAAATTTAACACAATTTGAAGCCATTTTGTTTGCAAGTCTTCTTAATTTTTCTTCTTTCTTCTTTTTGTAATCATTAATTTCTACGAATATTTTAGCATATTCTTCATCTTCTCTTTGAAGCATAGAATTTAATAATGATTGAAATGCTTCGATAGTTCTACCTTTATATCCTATTAAATGAGCCATTTTTTCACCAGTAATAGTAAGATTTATTTGGTTATCTATCTTTTCAATATTATATTCTACATCTTCTCCAGTTATTTTGAAGATTTCATCTAAAATTTCTTTTAGTTTATCCATTGTTTTTTGTGCTTGTTCATCAGATATTTTTTTATCTACTGTAAGTCTAACTTTAGCAAGTTTTGCAGATAAAATACCTAGAACACCACCATTTGAAGGTTCTTCAAGAACTTCAATTTTAACATCTTCTCTAGCTACTTTAAGTTCTTCAAGTCCTTTTCTTATTGCTTCTTCTGTAGTTTTTCCAACTTGTTCTGTAACTTTTTTAATCATTGTTTTCACCCTTTCCTAGAAATAATTTCTTATTTCCTTTTTTTGGTTCATTATTATCTTCCATTAATTTATCCATAATAAATTGTTGTCCAATACTTAGTATATTACCAAATAACCAGTAAACACCTAGTGCAAGAGGCCAGCAAATAGCTATCCATGCAGAAAGTATTGGCATCATTATATTCATAGATTTTTGCATTTCAGCTTGGTCTTCAGTCATTTGTACATTTTTTTGTGAAACTTTTGTACTAATAATTGAGAATATTAAAGATAATAGAGGAATTACAAGAGTCCATTTACTAACTCTTTTAGTTTCATCCTTTTGGAAAAAAGGAATTGAATCTTTAGGTGTATCCCCTAAGCTTAGTCCAAATCCCATATCTAAATTAAGTCCTATCTCATCTTCATAAGCATTTGCAACATATATTTCATAAGATTTTGCTATATCTTCTGTTACTTGAGATTCTTCAACATTTAGATATCTTGCAGTATAAGAATTTATTTGATTTTGATCCATGTGTAAAACATAAGTTAATGGTTGTCTTACAACATAAAACATTGCAAATATAATTGGAATTTGAATAATTGGAACTAAACATCCAGCCCATGGGCTAACGTTATTTTCAATATATAACTTATTTAGCTCCTCTGCTAGTTTTTGTTGATTATCTTTATATTTTTCTCTTAGTCTTTTGTCTTCAGGTGCAATCTTTTGGATTGACTTAGTTGATTTAAGCTGTTTTAGCATTAATGGGAAAAGGATTAATTTGGTTAAAAAGGTAAATATTAATAGAGCTATAAAGTAGTTTGAACCTACTATATTATAGATTACTCTAATAATAGCACCTAACAAACCAGATATAAAATTAATCATTAATATATCCCCCATTCATTACTTTAATAAATCCACTCCACCTTTGGAGAATGGATTACATTTTAATATTCTTATTATACCTAATAAACTACCTTTAATTATACCATATTTGTCAACTGCTTGCCTAGTATACTCCGAACATGTGGGATAATACTTACAATGACTACCTATTCTAGGTGAAATTGCCAGTTGATAAAATCTAATAATCTTAACAAGTACCTTTCTAGGAAAATAAACTATTTTTTTAAGTATATTACTCATATAAATCAAGCTCCTCAAAGCATTGTATTATGTCATCTTTTATAGTATAAAAATTCACTTCTTTACTATTAGTTTCTTTTTTAAACATTATAACAATGTTAAGCCCATGTTTTAACTTTTCTTCTTCCTGCTTATAAATTTCACGTGCTAGTCTTTTAAGTCTATTTCTCTGAACACTATTACCATTTTTCTTCGAAACACATACAGCAAAGAAATTATTAGAAAAGGCATCATTTGAAGCTTTTGTTAAACAACTATGTACGACAATATATTTACCTTTTGAGAAATTGCCTTTTTTAAAAATATACCTAAAGGTTTTATCTTTCTTTATTCTTAATGTATATTTCATCTTAACTCCTTAAAATATAAGACAAAAAGTGGATATGAAACATACCCACTCAAGTAATCTAAATTAAGCACAAAGCACTGCTCTACCTTTATTTCTTCTAGCTTTTAATACTTTTCTTCCAGAAGCAGTTGCCATTCTTTTTCTAAATCCATGTTCTTTTTTAGTTTGTCTCTTTTTTGGTTGATATGTTCTTTTCATGTTATTACACCCCCTAAAATATATATAAATCAATATTTTTTCAAAATCAAAAAAATAAATGCTAATTAAAATATCTTAACTAGACATTCAGACATCATAATAAGTGAACATATTATATAACAACTCATTTAATTTGTCAAGTGTGGATAAAATGAAATATCTTTGTAACAAATGGTCAAAAGTGGCAAAAAGTTATCCACAGTTTTTATGTATACTTGTAATATACAAATAAAAATAGCCATTTTTGACCTTTACTGACTTTCACCTGTGGATAACTCAAATTGATTAAAATATATGTGGATAACTTATCAAAAAATCGACATAAATATAAAGTTATCCACAATTTTTATGTAATCTTTGTGCCGTTTTTAGCAATTAAAAATTTTTACGTTTTGCGCAATATTTTTTGGGTAAATTTTTCACAAAAAAGAAATTTAGTAAAATCAGCAAATTAAGTCGTATCAAGGTTTCATAATAATTTGAGGTCTGTGTGAAAACTTTTAAAGTTATCCACAGTTTTTATGTTATTTTCCACAACAATAAAACTCAATTCTTTCAAAAATTCATCAAAAATGTGGATAACTATGTGGATAACTTTTTTTGAACCTGTGGATAACTTTAAAAAAATCCATATTTTTGAAAATATGAACTTGTAAATTACAAGTATTTTTTTTTTGAAATTTTTTTCTTTTAATTTCAATATTTTGAAATTATAAAAATATACATAAAAATACTAGTTATCCACAGTTGACATAAAAGTGGTATTTGTAAATTACAAGTGTTTTCCACATCAAATTGTGGATAACCTGTGGATAACTCATTTTTGCCATTCCTTCAAATATGCTATTTTTAAAGCTTTATCGGCATTGTTACAAATTATATTTCATAATGGTTACAAAAATGTTAAATTTGCAACTTTTTAGAGTTATCCACAGTCCCCCTGTGGATAACTTTGTGATGAAATTGTGAAAATGCGAAATCGGGTCTAGGGGGGTGTGGATAACTACCAAAGTTATCCACAAAGTTATCCACAGGCAAAATCCAGTAATACCAAGGGCTAGACATAGTTATCCACAGTTTCCACACCCCCTACTACTACTATAAATAATAAATAATTATATATTTATAATAACGCGCGTGCGCGCGCGTGAGTGAAAAATTGGTTTACAATTTTCTGTAAAAATTAATAGAAAAAATTTTTTAAAAAATTAAAAAAAAATAAAAAAAATTATTTTTTAGAAAAATAATTAACAAATTTAATGTTAAAAATGTGGATAAAAATATATAGAATTTTCTTAATAAAAAAATAATTATTTATACAAATAATAAATTACCATTAAAATTGATATTTAGATTTTATCTTGAATTTAGTTATCCACATTATCCACAATATTTTGTTGATAATGTGAATAACTTTTTTAATTTTTTAATTAATTATTTTTAAATAAAAAAATATTAGTAAAAATTAATTTTGTTTTTTAAAATTAAAAAAAATAATTTATTAATTTTCTATTTAAAAAAAAAAATAAATTAATTTCTATTAAGTTATTTTTAATTTTATTTTATTAATTTAATATTTTTTTTAATCTATAATTAAATATAAAAATTAAATTAATTTTCTACTAGTAAAATAGCATTTTTCATTAATTTTATTAGTGTTTTTTATTTATTTTTCAATAATTATTTGAAAATTATTTCATAAATATTAAAAAAATCCACTTTATCCACATATTTAAGTGTGGATAGTGTGGAAAGTTTCTATTGATTTTTTTATTTTTTTTTTATATAATGATAACCTAAAGGGGAGAACTAAATGGAAATTAATGAGCTTTGGAAAAAGGTTTTAAAAATTTTAAAAAGTGAAACATCAGATATAACATTTAAGACTTATATTAAAGTTATTAGTCCTAAATGTATTGAAAAGAATGTTATTTATTTAGAATGTCCATCTAAATATCATACAGAGATTTGTGAACAAAGATATTTAGACCTTATTACTGATGCAGTTAATACAGTTTGTCCAAATAAAATGAAAATTAATTTGCAGACTCGTAATAACAATGTGGAGGATACATGGACTAAAGTTTTAAATATAATTAAAAATAAATTGCCTAAAATTTCATTTAGAACATATTTTGAACATATGGAAGCTAAGTTTTTAGATGAAGAAAATTTATGTTTAATTTGTAAATCTAAAAGACATGTAAGTATTTGTAGGAATAAATATTTATATATTATACAAGAAACTTTAAAAGATGTTACTTCTAAAGATTATAATATTTCTTTTGATTATTATCTTGATGATGATGAAAATGAAGAAAATGAAATTTGGGAACAATGTTTAGAAATAATTGTGCCTCAGATTTCCAAAATTGCCTTTAAAACGTATTTTAATGTTTTGGATGTAAAATTAGTCTCTGAAAATTTAATTTGCTTTAAATGCCCTTCTGAGTATCATGCAAAAATTTGTACAGACAGATATAGTGATTTAATACTTAATACAATTAAAACAGTTACAGGCAAAGATTACAGGATTATATTTGAAGCACGAGAAAATGTAGATTGTTAATGACATTCATACTAGATAGGAAGGAGGGGAAGTATGGACGAAGAAATAATGGGAACATGGCAAAAAGCATTAGAAGAATTAAAAAATGAAACTTCTCCTATTGCATATAGAACGTATATTGAAGTCATGGTACCAAGACTTGTAAATAAAAATACTATATGTTTTACATCACCATCACAATATCACATGGAAGTTTGTAAAACAAGATATTTAGACTTAATACAAAATACACTTAAGTTTTTAACAAGTATAGATTATCAGATAGTATTTGAGGCAAAAGATGCACCTCAAGATGAACAAATAACAGAATTTACAGATGAAAGTTCTTCATCTAAATCTTCTCTTTCTAAAAGTGAAAGGGCTAATTTAAAAGTAATAAAAGATACAGCTGGTTTAAAAGATAGATATACTTTTGAAAATTTCGTTGTTGGTTCAAATAATAGATTTGCACAAGCTACTGCAATTTCTGTATGTAATAATTTGGGCGTAAGTAATCCTTTATACATATACGGTGGAGTAGGACTTGGAAAAACTCATTTAATGCAAGCTATTGGAAATCATATATTAGAGATGGATTCAAGTAAAAAAGTAATATATTGCACTGGAGAGGCTTTTGTATCTGAACTTATTAAGGCTATGCTTAATCCAAGTATGAATGAATCTTTTAAACAAAAATATAGAAATGTAGATTTACTTTTAATTGATGATGTACAGATAATAGCTGGTAAAGATAAATGTCAAGAGGAGTTCTTCCATACTTTTAATGCTCTATTTGAAAATGGAAAACAGATAGTTCTGACTTCTGAAAAACCACCAAAAGAAATTAATGGTTTAGAAGATAGATTAAAAACTAGATTTTCTATGGGTGTTAGTGTAGATATTCAAACACCAGATTATGAAACTAGACTTGCAATACTTAAAAAAAGAGCACAAGATGAAAGATATATAATTGATGATAGTATTTTAGAAAAAATTGCATCTAAAGTTAAGACTAATGTTAGAGAGCTTGAAGGAGTATTCCAAAGATTAATGGCTTACTCAAAATTTACTAATGAACCTCTAACTGATGCAGTAGTAGAGAATGCAATAGAGTCAATTATTGTTGCAAACACTAATGTTATGACAAGTAAATTAATAATGCAGGTTGTTGCAAAGTTCTTTAATCTTAGAGTTACAGATATAACTAGTGATAAACGTTCAAATACAATAGCTTTTCCAAGACAAATTGCTATGTATTTGTGTAGAGAAGTAGCAGATATGTCTTTTACACAAATTGGTAAGGAATTTGGTGGTAGAGACCATTCTACCGTACTTCATGCATATTCTAAAGTTAAAGATGGATATGATAATGAACCAGATACAAGAGATTTAATAGATGATATAAAGAAAGAGCTTGAAAGAGAGAATTAATTATTATTGTTTCTATTGATTTTTTGTATGTGTTTATATATAATAAAAACTGAAGTTGTTAAACGAGAAAAAAGAAAAGGGGAAGACAAATGAATATTAAATGTGATTTAAAAGAATTAATAAATGCTTTAAATATCGTATCAAAGACATCTAGTTCAAAAACAACTATGCCAATACTTGAAGGGGTACTATTTGAAGCATACCAAAACAAACTAAAACTTATTACAAATGACCTTGAGATTGGTTGCGAACATACTTTTCCTTGTGAAGTTTATAGAGAAGGAAAAACAGTTGTAGACTTAAGAATGTTAAATGATATTGTAAGAAGAATAGAAGATGACTATGTAGAAATCTCCGTAGATGAGAATTTATTTGTTCTTAAATCTATAAATGGTGTATTTAAACTTGCTGTTATGAACCCTAATGAATATCCAAAACTTCCTGTTTTTGATGTTGAAAATAGCATTGAAATACAACAAGGAATTTTTAAAGATATGATTAGAAGAACATTATTTTCTGTAAGTACAGATGAAAATAGACCAGTATATAATGGTGCACTTGTAAAAGTTGAAGATAATGTTTTAACTATAGTAACAATTGATGGATTTAGACTTTCACTAAAGAAACATTTATGTGAAAATGAAATAAATAATTTTAAAGCTATTATTCCAGGTAGAGTATTATCTGAATTACTTAAAATACTATCAGATAATGAAGATGAAAAAGTAAGAATTGGAATAAATAGAAACCAAGCATTATTTGAAATGGGTAATAGTATCATAATCAGTAGATTAATTGAAGGTGAATTTTTAAATTACCAAAGCATAATTCCTGAAAGTTATGAAACTAAAGTTAGAGTAAAAACTAAAAAATTATTAGACTCATTTGAAAGAGTTGCATTATTTGCTAAAGAAAATAAAGAAAAAGATAAAAAATCTCCAGTTAAGATGAAATTAGACCTTGATGGAATAACATTAAGTTGTGTAAGTGAAACAGGAGATGCTAAAGAAGACATTGCAGCAGATGTTGAAGGAAAAGAACTAGAAATTGGATTTAATCCAAGATATGTTATAGATGCACTTAAAGTTATTGAAGATACCGAGATATGTATTGAGTTTAATACAAACGTATCACCAGTATTATTTAAACCAGTAGGTTCAAATGAATATACATATGTTGTATTACCAATAAAAATTAAATAGTATTGTAAATTAAAGCATGAGTATCTTTGTGTATTCGTGCTTTATTTTAACTATATAAATATCTAAGGGGTTAGTATGTATTTAAAAAGATTAGAACTAGAGAATTTCAGAAATTATGAAAAACAAGAAATTAATTTAATCAATGGTATAAATCTGTTTTTAGGAAGAAATGCTCAGGGTAAAACTAATATCATAGAAGCTTTATATGTGTGCTCTTTTGGAAAATCTTATAGAACTACTAAAGACAATGAGTTAATTATGTTTAATAAACCATATTGCAAAATTAACTTAGATTACTTAAAGGGAGACATAAACTCAAATACTAGTTTCTATATAGATAATCTAAATAGAAAACAGATAAAAAATAATGAGGTAAAAGTAAAGAAAATTGCAGACTATGTTGGAGAAATACCTGTAGTTATATTTTCGCCAGAAAGTCTAGATATAGTAAAAGGTTCTCCTGCAAAAAGACGTAATTTTGTAGATATGATTTGTTGTCAATTATCTAAGTCATATATAATTTGTCATCATGAATATATGAAATGTTTTAAAATGAAAAATACAATGTTAAAACAGGATGTAATAGATGAAGGATATATTGAAGTTTTACATGAGAAAATGAGTGGTTATATTAAAAAAATAGTTGAAACTCGTTTAAAAGTAATTGAAAAGATAGCACAATATGCTAAACCAATTCAAAAGAAACTTACAAATGGAGCAGAGGATATAGTATTAAATTATAAATCAGACTTTATTGGAATGAATGAAAATGAGATAAAAAAATATTTAGATGATCATTTTTATATAGACAAAATAAGAAAATCTTGTGTAAAGGGAATCCAAAGAGATGATATTGAAATACTTGTAGATAGTAATGAAGTAGCAGTTTATGGTTCTCAAGGTCAAAAGAGAACTTCACTCTTAACTTTAAAACTTGCAAATTTTGAATTACTTAAAGATGTGAAAGGAGAAAATCCAATACTACTTTTAGATGATATTATGTCTGAACTTGATGGAGTAAGAACAAATTTTTTACTTGAGTATATAGAGAACTATCAAAGTATAATAACCACAACAGAAGATACTTTTGTAAAAGATATACAAAATATTAAATATTTTAACGTTGAAAGTGGAAATGTAAAAGAATAGTATTTATAAACTTTTGTTCTAGCACTTGAAATTTCATATTAAAGTGTGATATAAATAAACAGTGAACAAAAGAATTTTTAAAAGAGAGGTAGAAAAAATGGCTAAATATGATGAAAATCAAATACAAGTTCTAGAAGGCTTAGAAGCAGTTAGAAAAAGACCAGGTATGTATATTGGTAGTATATCATCAAGAGGATTGCACCATTTGGTATATGAAATTGTAGATAATGCAGTTGATGAGGCTCTTGCTGGATATTGTACAGAGATAAATGTAGAAATATTACCAGATAATATTATATCTGTTCAAGATAATGGTAGAGGTATACCTGTTGGAAAACATCCAAAAATGGGAATATCTACACTTGAAGTTGTATTTACAGTTTTACACGCTGGAGGAAAATTTGGCGGTGGAGGATACAAAGTATCTGGAGGTCTACACGGAGTTGGTGCATCAGTTGTTAATGCTCTATCTGAGAGTGTATATGTAGAAGCTTGTGATGGAGATGGAGTATATGCCGCATCATTTGCTAGAGGTAAAACTATTGAAACTACACATAAAGTTAGAGATGGTAAGAAACCAGGAACTAAAGTTATATTTAAACCAGATTCTCAAATTTTTGAAACTACAGTTTTTGAAACAGATGTGTTAGTACAAAGATTAAGAGAAATGGCTTTCTTAAATAAAGGACTAAAAATTACTCTTTGGGATAAAAGAACTGAAGGAACAGAGCAAATGGTATTTCACTATGAAGGTGGAATAAAATCATTTGTTGAGTTTATGGATAAAGGAAAAGACCCTGTAAATTCTGAAGTTGTATATTTTGAAGGAGAAGATAAAGATGTACAAGTTGAAATTGCACTTCAATATACTACTTCATATAGTGAAAATATACTTTCTTTCGTAAATAACATACCAACAGGTGAGGGAGGAACTCACGTTGATGGATTTAAAAGAGGTCTTACAAAATCATTTAACGACTATGCAAGACGTTTTAATATTTTAAAAGAAAAAGATGATAATCTAGCAGGTGAAGATATTAGAGAAGGTCTATCTGCTGTAGTTAGTGTTAGAGTTCTTGAACCACAATTTGAAGGACAGACTAAGACTAAACTTGGAAATAGCGAAGTAGCTGGTGTTGTTAATTCAATAATGATAGATAAAATGGGTCAATTTCTTGAAGAAAACCCAAGTATAGCTAAAGCAATACTAGATAAAACTATTAGTGCACAACGTGCAAGAGAAGCAGCTAGAAAAGCAAGAGAACTTGCAAGAAGAAAAACTCCACTTGAGTCAACAACACTTCCAGGTAAACTTGCAGATTGCCAAGAAAAAGATGCATCTAAATGTGAAATATATATAGTTGAGGGAGATTCTGCCGGTGGTAATGCAAAACAAGGTAGAGATAGAAAATTCCAAGCTATTCTTCCACTTTGGGGTAAAATGCTTAACGTTGAAAAAGCTAGAGCAGATAAAATATATAACAATGAAAAATTAAATCCTGTCATTGTTGCACTAGGTACAGGAATAGGAGCAGACTTCAACCTTGAAAAATTGAGATATCATAAGATTATACTTATGGCCGATGCGGATGTTGACGGTGCTCATATTAGAACATTGTTATTAACATTCTTCTTTAGACACATGAGACCATTAGTTGAAAATGGTAATATATATATAGCACAACCACCTTTATTTAAGTTATTCAAAAAAGGTATGGAAGATGTTTATTGTTACAATGAAGCAGATTTGGATGTTAAATTAAAAGAACTAGAAGAAAAGGGAATTACAAGAGAACAATTATCTATGCAAAGATACAAAGGTCTTGGTGAAATGGATGCTGAACAGTTATGGGATACAACAATGAATCCTGAAACAAGAATACTTGTTAGAGTAGAACTTGAAGATGCTGTAAAAGCAGACCAAATATTCTCTGTTCTTATGGGTGAAAATGTTGAACCTAGACGTGAATTTATAGAACAAAATGCAAAATATGTAACTAATTTGGATATATAATAATATAAGAGTCTCACCAATTCGTGAGGCTTTTATTGGGGTACTGGAGGAAATTAATGACTAGAACAAAAATTAAAGATAGAGTTTTACCCGAATACACTAAAGGAGAAGAAATATTCAATATGACTTCACATATTGTTGGTGCAGTTTTAGGAATTGTATCATTAGTATTGTGTGTCGTATTCTCATCTATTCATAAAAATGGATATGCTATAGTAAGTTCTGTAATATATGGTGTTAATATGATTTTACTTTATAGTATGTCTAGCATTTATCATGGACTAAGTAGAAAGACAACAGCAAAAAAAATATTTCAGGTCTTTGACCATTGTTCAATTTATTTACAGATAGCTGGTTCTTATACACCTTTTTGCTTGGTAACTTTTTTAAATTATGATAAAGCATTAGGTTGGGGAATGTTTGCAGTTATTTGGATTTTTGCACTAATTGGAATTTTACTTAATGCTATTGATATAAAAAAATATAAAGTTATCTCTATGATATGTTATTTAGTAATGGGTTGGTGTATCATTTTTAAAATAAATTTACTACCAGTTTTACTAGAGAAAAATGCTATTATTTTGTTACTTTTAGGTGGAATAGCCTATACAATAGGAGCTGTTTTATATGGAGTTGGAAAAAAAGTAAAATATATGCATTCCGTTTTCCATTTGTTTATAGTTTTAGGAAGTTTATTACAGTTTCTATGTATTTTATTATATGTTGTTTAATATATGAGGTGGCATAATGAATATAGCAATACAAGTACTAAAAATGATTGGTGGATTAGTTTTACTAATCTATGGAATGAATCTTTTAAGTAGTAAACTAAAAATAATTGCAGGAGAAAAATTTGAAAATATATTAAAGAGAGCTACAAGTAATGTCTTTAAAGGATTATTAACAGGTATTTTAATAACAGTTGCACTTCAAAGTTCAACTGCTACAACTGTACTTGTAGTAGGATTTGTTAATGCAGGAATACTTAGCCTTAGAGGTAGTATTCCTATTATTATGGGTGCAAACATTGGAACTACAATTACTGCTCAAATTTTAAGACTTGCGAGTTTAGATGGAAGTTTTTTAGCAATTTTTAGTCCATCTACTTTTGCACCAATATTCTTAATTATTGGGTTAATACTATATGGAATTAAGAATAAGAAAAAGTATAAAGAAATGGGGTTGCTTTTTGTAGGAATTGGATTAATGTTTACAGGTCTTATGACTATGATAGACATTGCAAGTGGTTTTAGCGATTTACCTATTTTAACTACAATTCTTACTAAGTTATCTAATCCAATTTTAGGTGTACTTGCAGGTGCTATAATAGTAATAATTGTGCATAGTTCTGCTGCAGCTGTTGGAATATTACAAGCATTATCTACAACAGGTTTTACAACTTTTGCAAATACTATTCCTATTATTTTAGGGCAAAATATAGGTACTTGCTTTACTTCAATACTTTCTAGTGTTGGAGGTTCTAAAAATTCTAAAAGAACTGCTGCAGTTCATTTGTATTTTAATCTTTTAGGTACAATTATCTTTATGATTGGTATATATGGCTATCAGTATTTAGTAGGATTTAGTTTTTGGAATGAACCAATGGATATGGGAGGTATTGCTAATTTTCATTTAGTATTTAATATTGTTTCTACCATTATACTTTTACCTCTAACTAGAGTTTTAGAGAAATTAACTATAATAACTATACCAGAGGATAAAAATGCAGTTGATGAAAATGAGGATGTTAATAGATATCTTTTAAAATTAAATAATCTAAATAGTGGACTAATGCAAGTTGTATCTATTGCAATTAGTAGTGTACAAGAAATTATAATAGATATGAGTGAATTATGTTCAAAGAATTTGAAAAAAGCTATGGTATTAATTGACTTTTATGATGATACACGATTAGAGCATATAAAAGAAAGAGAAGATGCTATAGATAAGATAGATATAACACTTGCAAATTACTTAGTATCCATTAGTTCACAAGATATTAGTGAAAACGATAGTAAAATGATAAATTCACTTTTAAAAATGGAATCTGAAATGGAAAAAGTAGGAGATTATGCATATAAGATTGCAAAAACTGTTGAAACAATGAACGATAGTAATATTAAATTTTCAAATGTTGCAGATAAAGAACTAAAAATAATGTATAACCTTGGAAACGATATAATAATTAGAACTCAAAATATTTTGAAAAATAAAAATAAGAAAGATATGTTAGAATTAGAGGCATTAAGACAAATTTCTGAAAAATACAGAGAAAGATACAGATATGAGCATATAGAAAGATTAAAAGATGGTAGCTGTTCAGTTGAACTTGGAATTGTATTTATTGAAATATTGTCATCATTTGAAAAGATAGTAAGTCATTGTGTAAATATTGCAATAGCAAGTTTAAGTGTAGAGTATTTACCTAAACAAGTATATATAGATACACTTCAACAGAATAACAAAGATGAAATTGAATCTAATTTAGATTTATTTGGCAATAAATATTATTTACTAGAAAAAGATAATAAATTAAGTATTGTATAAGTATTTAACAATTATTAAAGAAATTGTAAACATAATACTTGACAAAATATTTATTTATGTTATAATTAAACTCGTAAAGTAGAGGAAATCTTCTCACCTTACGAGTTTTGTCTTAGTAAGGTATCAATTAAACAAATTTATATTTATATAGTTTGTATATTTTGATTGTGAGAAGGTTGCCATTACATGAGCAATCTTTTTTTATAAATTTTTTGTGGAGGTGTTTAATATTAAACAAGATTTTTTAGTTAATGAACAAATTGAATTTCCTAAAGTTCAAGTAATTAAATCAAATGGTGAGAAAGCTGGAGTATTACCAATAGCATCTGCCATTAGATTAGCTGAAGAAGAAGGACTAGATTTAGTGCTAGTATCTTCTAATCCAAGTAACCCAGTTTGTAAAATACTAGATTATAGCAAGTATAAATTCGAAATGAATAAACGTGCTAAAGAATCTAAGAAAAAGCAAAAGGTTATTGAAATTAAAGAAGTCAGATTATCTCCAAATATAGATAAACATGACTTAGAAACAAAAGCAAAAAATGCTTCTAAATTCATTGAAGCTGGAAACAAAGTTAAAGTTACAATGAGATTTAGAGGTAGAGAATTTAACTTTATTGACCAAGGAAAAGAAATTATGGATACTTTCAGAGAGCTTGTACTTGATTCACAAGTAGATAAAGAAGCTAAGATGGAAGGAAAAAATCTAGTAATGTTTTTAGTACCAAAACAAAAATAAAGTGTTTGAGGGAGGAGAGATTATTATGCCAAAAATGAAAACACATAGTTCATCAAAAAAGAGATTATCAGTAACTGGAACTGGTAAAATTAGAAAAAATGTTGCTAACAGAGCACATAAACTAACTGGTAAATCTTCAAAAAGAAAAATGGCTTTAAGACAATCTGCGTATGTAGATAGTGCAAATTCTAAAGCAGTTAAGAAGTTATTACCATATCAATAATTTAGAATTGAGTCGAAAGGAGAGAATATAAAATGGCAAGAGTAAAAGGAGCTGTTACTACAAGAGCTAGACATAAAAAAGTTCTTAAAAGAGCAAAAGGATATTTTGGAGCAAAATCAATTAGATTTAGAATGGCTAATCAAGCTGTTATGAAATCTGGAAATTATGCTTTCGTTGGAAGAAAAGATAAGAAAAGAGATTTCAGACAACTATGGATTGCAAGAATTAATGCTGCTGCTAGAATGTGTGGAACTACATATTCTAAATTAATGAATGACCTTAAGAAAGCAAACGTATCAATAAACAGAAAAATGTTAGCTGAAATGGCAGTAAGCGACATGAACGGATTTAAAGCATTAGTTGAACAAGTTCAAAAATAATTATATAATACGTAAAGGGAGGTATTTATGCAAGCAGGAGAAATTAGAAAAGGCGTTACATTTGAATATGATAATCAAGTGTACACAGTTGTAGATTTTATGCATGTTAAACCAGGTAAAGGTTCTGCATTTGTAAGAACTACATTAAAAAACGTTATAACAGGAAAAAATTTACAAACTACTTTTAATCCAAATGAAAAACTTGAAGAAACTCAAGTTGATGTTGTTGAAATGCAATATTTATATGCAGATGGAGATAACTATGTATTTATGAATACAGAAACTTATGAACAAATGGAATTAAACAAAGATATCGTAGCAGATATTTTACAATATCTACAAGATAATATGATTGTTAAAGTTCGTTCATATAAAGGAACTGTATTTGCAGTTGAACCACCTACATTTGTTGAGTTAGAAGTAACTTATACAGAACCAGGAATTAAAGGTGCAACATCTACTGGACAAACAAAACCAGCTACTGTTGATACTGGTGCAACTTTCCAAGTACCAATTTTCGTTGAAATTGGAGATAAAATTAGAGTTGACACTAGAACTGGTGAATACATGGAAAGAGTATAAAGTAAATTATAAAAAGTGCAGCGAAAGCTGTTCTTTTTTTATATTATAGGAAAAATCGATTTTAAAGATAGAAAACGAAGGAAAAAGAAAGCATGATAAAAGAGCATACATAGTATGCTAAAAATTATGTAAATCAATTTTTGGAAGCACATAAAAACAATACAAAATCTCCTTTTATACTTGATAATAATAAAATTATATAGTAAGATATAAGTGACTCAGGTGAGTCGAGGATTTAGTAGTTGAAAGTATTTTTTAGAGTGGCTTTCAACAAAGTATTGAAATTTTAGAGTGCTTCCACAAGGGCACTTTAAAGGATCAGTTTTAAAGTGTTTGAAAAGCTTATCAGCCCATTTAAGTGGTTTGGTAAGTTTTTCTTTGATCCTTTTAAGGTGCCAAGATTTAGATTTTTTCATTGCATAAATTCCGTAATATCTAGTCATATTAAAACCCTTTTCAGGAATATGAATAATTAAGCGTTTAATAAGTTCAAAAGGATGAATAGTTTCGGTAATTCTTTTACCATCTTCATGTCTATCATAATAGAAAGTAACAGAAGGTACATCAGGATTATAATTAATAATGCGAGATTCAGCCATAGCAGGTCTATTAGTATATCTGGTAATATATGAAATAGTAGATTTGAAATTAGAAGAAGGCATAGAAGGAGCATGAACATAGAAACCATTTTGTTTAGATTTGTATAAATTATTTTTTAATTTTTTAAATTCATTTGTGTGAATATGTTTAGAAAGTTCAAATAAAAGTTTAGTCATAAATCTTTTACGAAGCATATCATAAGGAAAATGATTAAAAATTTTCCAATCATTTTTTTTGCCCATAGCGCCCTCAGTAACAAGCATATGAATATGAGTATTCCATTTTAAATCTCTGCCAAAAGTATGTAAAGTAGCAATAATACCAGGAACAAATTGCTCAATTTTAGAAAGGCCTTTAAACCAAGAAAGGATAGTATAAGAAGCAGATTTAAAAAGTAAATCAAGGAGAGAACGATCTGCTCTAAAGTAAGGCCAAAGAGAATCAGGAAGAGTAAAGGTAATGTGTCTATGTTTAGTATCAATACATCTAGTAGGCATATCATTAGCAAGTTTAATACAAGAGTTAACGCCACAAGAAGGACAAAATCTAGATTTACAAGTAAAAGGAACAAACATATAATTACCACAATCTGAGCATTCATAGAAAGAAAAGCCATTATCTATAGAACCACAGCCAATAAATTTTTGAAT